>NZ_JBFBAA010000009.1:89569-303929 GCF_040682035.1 Actinoplanes sp. NPDC051470 | reverse complement strand
TCCTGTGGGGTACGCGCGTCCCGGCCGCCGACATTCACCGACAGGTCGGGCCGGGGCAACGCCGCCTTGTCGAGCTTGCCGTTGACGGTCAACGGAAGCTGCTCCAGAACCATCACCGCGGCCGGAACCATGTGCTCGGGCAACCGCTCCCGAAGATACGCCCGCAGAACGCTGACAACCTGACCACCGGCCCGCGTACGCAACGGATTGTTCGCCCCCCGATGACGTCCCGGCCGATAAGCGCCAACCGCCACGCCCCCGAACACCGCATCGAACGCGCCGCTGTCGTCATCACCGGTCCAGGTCAGCACCGCACGACCGGCCAGCTCGAACGGATCCACACCATCACCGTGCAACCGGGCGTTACGAATGCCTCGAACCCGGGTTCGTTCCGGCCAGACCAAACCCGGATACCAGTCCACCACCGGCAGATCCCCGCACTCCGTGACCGCATCGCGGTGCAGCACCACGTCATACCGATACGCCGACAACTCATTGACGTAACCACCCGGCTTCAACCTGATCTCCACACCACCCGCGAACCCGGCGAAGAAATCAGGATCGAGCAACAACTCCTTCTCCACCGCCACGGCCTGATCCACCGCCCGCCGCAACCGATCACCCGACAACCGCCGCGACAACACACCCTCATGGAAATGCCGCAGCAACCGAAGATTCCGCACATCACCGACGAAAATCCGGCCACCCGGAGCGAGCAACGTCAGGGCCTGCCGGAGCACCCGGCTCAGATAGGCCGCGTCGGGGAAGTACTGCACCACCGAGTTCAGCACGACCGTGTCGAAGTGGCCTGACGGCAGACCGGTCACGTCGTCGGCCGGCTGCGCGCGAAGCTGGACACGATCGCCGACCTGGGCGCGCAACCGCTCGATGACCACCGAGGACAGGTCGGTCGCCCAGTACTCGTCGGCCTTGTCCACCAGCCTCGACATCAGAAGACCGGAACCGACACCGATCTCCAGCACCTTCCCGCCACCGAACTCCACCACAGCGGCCACCGCATCGTCACGCCACTGCCGCATCTGATCCAGGTCGATCGGCTCACCCGTGAAACTGCTGTTCCACCCGGCGAAATCAGCCTCGTCACGCCCATACAACCGGTCGTAGATCTGCTGCCACTCACCGACCTGCTCGGCATCACCCCCGACGACCGCGCTCTCACCCACCACCACATACGCGTCCAACCGATCCTCACGCGCGACCACGACAGCCCGGTCGACCAGCGGATGACCCGCCAGCACCGACTCGATCTCCCCCGGCTCGATCCGGAACCCACGGATCTTCACCTGATCATCCGACCGGCCCGCGAACTCCAGCTGCCCGTCCCGGCCCCAGCGCACGATGTCGCCGGTGCGGTACATCCGCGCGCCGGGCTCGCCGTACGGGTCGGCCACAAAACGCTCGGCGCTCAGCCCAGGACGGCGGAGGTAGCCGCGGCCCACCCCGGCCCCGCCGATGTAGAGCTCACCCGCCACACCGGGCAGGGCCAGCCTGAGCCGGTCGTCGAGCACGTAGACCCGGCTCTCGATGACCGGCCGGCCGATCGGCACGCGGGTGCCGGCCGGGTCGAAGTCGGCCGAGAGGGTCGAGCAGGCGGTCGCCTCGGTGACGCCGTACGCGTTGACCATGTGGCGCCCGGGCGCCCAGCGGCGGACCAGTCCCGGTGGGCAGGCCTCGCCGCCCACGATCAGGGTCAGCAGGTCCGGCAGTGGCACCTCGGGCACGGTGGCCAGCACCGAGGGCGGGATCAGCGTGTGCGTGATCCGGGCCTGTTCGAGCAACGTGGCCAGCTCCTGACCGACCACCGGGCCGGCCGGCGCGACCACCAGCTCGGCACCCGCGCCGAAGGCCATCGTCAGCTCCATCACCATCGCGTCGAAGCTGGGTGACGAGAGTTGCAGCACCCGCGACGACGCGTCGATGCCGAACCGGCGGACCTGGGCGCCGGCCAGGGCGGCGAGCCCGGTGTGCGGCACCACGACCGCCTTGGGCCGGCCGGTCGACCCGGACGTGTAGATCACGTAGGCGGCCGAGAGGAGCGGCGCCCGCCGTCCCGGCAGCGGTTCGTCCGCCACCGGCAGGTCCCGGCCGTCCAGCACGGCGACCGGACGCGCGTCGGCGATCATCCACTCGCGGCGTTCGGCCGGATAGCCGGGATCCACCGGCAGGTACGCCGCGCCGGTCTTGAGCACGCCGAGCATGGCCACGACCAGCTCCAGCGAGCGCGGCCGGGACAGCGCGACCACGTCGCCGGGTCCGGCGCCCCGGCCGGCCAGCGCCGCGGCCACCCGCCCGGCCCAGCGGTCCACCTCGGCGTAGGTCAGGGAGCGGCCGTGGTCCGACAGTGCGGGCGCGTGCGGGGACTCCACGACCCACCGCTCGAACATCTCGAGGAACGTCACCTGCGGCGTGCGCGGATCAGTCATGTGTCAGCCCCCTATGGACCAGTCGAGAAGAAGTCGCCGGCGTTCGTGATCACTGAGCAGCTCGATGTCGGAGATCGGCCGGTCGGGCTGGTCGGCGACCGCCCGCAGGAGCAGGTGCCACCGCTCGGCGACGACGTCGATGCCGTCGCGGTCGAAGACGTCGGTGTTGAACTCGATGAAGCCGAGCAGATCCTGGCCGCGGCCGTCGGGCGCCGGGTCGGCCCGTACGCTGATCATCAGGTCGAAACGGGCCACCCCCGCGAAGACGGGCAGCTGCGCGATGGCCAGGCGCGGCAGGTCGAAGGTCATCCCGGGCGCGTTCTGCAGGGCCAGCGCGACCTGGAAGAGCGGGTGATGCGCGGCCGAGCGCGCCGGGTTGAGCACCTCGACCAGGTGCTCGAAGGGGACGTCCTGGTGGGCGTAGGCGGCCAGGTCGGTCTCCCGCACCCGGCCCAGCAGCTCGCGGAAGGTGGGGTCGCCGGAGACGTCGGTTCGCAGCACGAGCGTGTTGACGAAGAATCCGATCAGGTCGGTCAACGCGTCGTCGGTGCGGCCCGCGATCGGCGCGCCGATCGGGATGTCCGTGCCCGCGCCCAGGCGGGTGAGCAGTGCGGCCAGCCCGGCCTGCAACGCCATGAACAGGCTGACGTGACACTCGGCGGCCAGCGCGCTCAGGCGCCCGCAGAGGTCCTCGCCGAAGCGGAAGATCAGCGCATCGCCCCGGTACGAGGCCGCCGCCGGGCGGGGCCGGTCGAAGGGCAGGTCGATCAGCTCCGGCAGGCCGTCCAACGAGCGTGACCAGTAGTCCGTCTGCGTGTGGAAGAGGCTGCCGGTGTCGTCCGGGTCGCCGAGCAGTTGCCGCTGCCAGAGGGTGTAGTCGGCGTACTGCACGGGCAGCGGCGTCCACTCCGGGGCGTGCCCCGCGGTCCGCGCGGTGTACGCGGTCACCAGGTCCGTCGACAGCGGCCGCATCGACCAGCCGTCACCGGCGATGTGGTGCAGCAGCAGCATCAGAACGTGCTCGGCGTCGCCGGTCCGGATCAGCGTCGCCCGCAGCGGCGGCTCGGCGGTCAGGTCGAACCGGTAGCGGGCCAGCTCGCCCAGGTCCGTCCCGGAGCCGGCGACGGTCAGCTCCGGGAGATCGTCAAGGATGTGCTGGTGCGGCATCCCATGCTGTTCGGGGAAGACCGTGCGCAGGCTCTCGTGCCGCAGGGCCACGTCGCGGAGGGCGGCCCGGAGCGCGCCGACGTCCAGCTCGCCGGTGAGCCGGAGGGCCAGCGGGATGTTGTAGGTGGCGCTCGGGCCTTCGAGACGGTGCAGGAACCAGAGCCGGCGCTGCGCGAACGACAGCGGCACCACCTCGGGACGCGACCGCCCGGTCAGCGCCGGACGGGCCGGGCCGGCCCGGGACAGCTCGGCGGCGAGCGCGGCCACGGTCGGCGCCTCGAACAACGTACGGATCGGCATCTCCACGCCGAGGGTCGCCCGGACGCGGCCGGCCAGCCGCGTCGCCAGCAGGGAGTGCCCGCCCAGCGCGAAGAAGTCGTCGTCCACGCCCACCGTGGTCAGCCCGAGCACCTCGGCGAACAGTTCGGCCAGGATCTGCTCGTGCGGGGTTCGCGCGGACCGGGCCGTCACTCCGGTGGACAGCTCCGGTACGGGGAGCGCGCCCCGGTCCAGCTTCCCGTGCGCGGTGAGCGGCAACCGGTCCAGCGGCACGACGGCGGCCGGGATGAGGTACGCCGGTAGCCGTTCCCGCAGGCGCCGGACGAGGTCCGCCGGATCGGCCGTCCCGGTCACGTAGGCGACCAGGCGATCGTCGCGGGCGATGACCGCGGCCTGGTCGACCAACGGGTGCTCGGTCAGCGCCGCCTCGACCTCGCCGGGCTCGACCCGCAGACCGCGGATCTTCACCTGATCATCAGCCCGCCCCGCGAACTCGACCTGACCATCCGCCGCCCACCGCACCACATCACCGGTGCGATACATCCGAGCCCCAGCCGGACCAAACGGGTCGGCCACAAAACGCTCACCGGTCAGCCCCGGACGGTTCAGATACCCCAACGCCACACTCGCACCGCCGACATACAACTCGCCGGGGACGCCCGGGGGTACCCGCCGCAGACGCTCGTCCAGCACGTAGGCCCACGTACCGACGATCGGACGGCCGATCGGCACACCACCACCGACACTCAACCGGTCCGACAACGTCGTACACACCGTGGCCTCAGTCAACCCGTACCCATTGACCATCAACCTGCCCTCCGCCCACCGCTTCATCAACGCCGGCGGACAGGCCTCCCCACCGACCAGCAGAGTGCGCAGATGCGGCAGTTCCATTGCGGGCACGGTCGCCAGCACCGACGGCGGGATCAACGTGTGCGTGATCCCGGTGGCCAGCAACGAACCCAGCTCCGCGCCCACCACCGGACCAGCCGGTGCCACCACCAACTCGGCCCCCGCACCAAAGGCCATCATCAGCTCCATCATCATCGCGTCGAAACTCGGCGAGGAAAGCTGCAACACCCGCGACGACGAGTCCACGACCAGGCGCCGCGCGTTCGCCGCCGCCAACGCCGCCAGCCCCTGATGCGGAACCACCACACCCTTCGGCACACCCGTCGACCCCGACGTGTAGATCACGTAGGCGCCGCCGCGCGGGTCGATCTTCGCCAGGGGTGCGTCCGCCCGGCCCGCACCCGGGAACGGCTCCGTGACCGTCAGCGCCGCACCCGCGGTCATCAACGCCACCCGCTCGGCCGGAAGCTCCGGATCCACCGGCAAATACGCCGCACCGGCCTTCACCACACCCAGCAGCGCCACGATGAGGTCGACCGAACGCGGCAACATCAACGCCACCACGTCACCCGGCCGCACCCCGGACTCCACCAACGACCACGCCACGGCGTTGGCGGCCTCGTCGAGCCGCCGATAGGTCAGGCTCCGGCCGGGGTCCGACACCGCGATGCCGTCCGACCAGCGCCCGACGAGCTCCGGCAACGTCGCCGGGGGCACGTCGGCCCGTTCCGGGCGCTCCCATCCGGCGAGCCGGTCCCGTTCCCGCGGCAGGAGGATCTCGGCCGCGCCGATCCGCTGGTCGGGATCGGTCACCAACGCCTCGAGCAGCATCACGTAACGGGCCGTCAACGCCTCGACCGTGTCCGCGTCGAACAGGTCCGTCGCGTACTCGGCCGTCGCCTTCAGCCCGCCACCCCGGCGCTCGCCGACGAAGATCGAGAGGTCCATCCGGGACGTGCCCATGTGGATCGAGCCGAACTCGCATCGCATGCCCGGCAGGTCGACCTCGGCCGGCCCGCTGTTCTCGACGCTCAGCATCACCTGGAACAGCGGCTGGTGCGCGGTGGACCGGGCCGGGTTCAGCACCTCGACCAGGTGCTCGAAGGGCACGTCCTGATGGGCGTACGCGGCCAGATCGGTCTCCCGCACCCGGCCCAGCAACTGCCGGAACGACGGGTCCCCGGAAACGTCCGTGCGGAGCACCAGCGTGTTGATGAACAGCCCGACCAGGTCGTCCATCGCCTCGTCGGTGCGACCGGCGATCGGCGACCCGATCGGCAGGTCCGGGCCGGCGCCGAGACGGTGCAGCAGCGCCGCCAGCCCGGCCTGCAGCACCATGAACAGCGACGCGCCGTTCGCCCGCGCCACCTGCACCAACCGGGCGTGCAACCGCGCATCGATCTCGAACCCGACCGTGGCGCCCCGGTACGACGCGATCGCCGGACGCGGCCGGTCGAAGGGCAGCCGGATCTGCTCGGGGACACCGGAGAGCTTGTCCGTCCAGTACTTCACCTGGGTGGTGAGCAGGCTTTCGGCATCGGACCGGTCGCCCAGCAGATCCCGCTGCCACAGCGTGTAGTCGGCGTACTGCACCGGCAACGGCACCCACCTGGGCGCCGCCCCCGACACCCGGGCGCGGTAGGCCGTGGCCAGGTCGGCGGTCAGCGGGCGCAACGACCAGCCGTCCCCCGCGATGTGGTGCAGCAGCAGCATCAGCACGTATTCGTTCTCGGCGGCACGCACCAGCGTCGCCCGCAACGGCGGCTCGGCGGTCAGGTCGAACCGGTGCCCGGCCAGCTCCCGCAGGTCCACATCGGAGCCGACGATCGCCAGGTCCGGGATATCGTCGACAACGCGCTGATAGGGCACGCCGTCGTGGTCGAGGAAGACGGTGCGAAGGCTCTCGTGCCGGGCGGCCACGTCCCGCACGGCCGCGCGCAGGGCCGGCACGTCCGGCTCGCCGGTGATCCGCACGATCGCCGGCATGTTGTAGGTGGCGCTGGGTCCTTCCATCCGATGCAGGAACCAGAGCCGGCGCTGCGCGAACGACAACGGCACCACCTCGGGACGCGGCCCCCGGGTCAACGCCGGACGAGCATCCCGCGCCCGGCCCAGCTGCTCCGCGAGACGCTCCACCGTCGGCGCCTCGAACAACATCCGGATCGGCATCTCCACACCCAGCGTCGCCCGCACCCGGCTGGCCAGACGCGTCGCCAGCAACGAATGCCCGCCCAACGCGAAGAAATCGTCATCCACCCCGACCACGGAGAGCCCGAGCAGCTCGGCGAAGAGGTCGGCCAGGATCTGTTCGCGCGGGTCCCGGGCGGCGCGGCCGGAGGACATCGCGGTCAGGTCGGGCTGGGGCAGGGCCGCCCGGTCGAGTTTGCCGCTGAGGTTGAGCGGAAGCCGTTCGAGCGGCACGATCGCGGCCGGAACCATGTAGTCGGGCAGTCGCTCGCGCAGGTACGAGCGCAGCGCGGTGATGACCTGGCCGCCGGCGCGGACCCGGAGCGGGTTGCCGGCCAGCGGACGCCGGCGCCGTCCGGGCTGGTAGGCGCCGACCGCCGCGCCCCCGAACAGCGCATCGAAGGCACCTGAATCGTCATCACCGGTCCAGGTCAGCACCGCACGACCGGCCAGCTCGAACGGATCCACACCGTCACCATGCAACCGGGCGTTACGAATACCTCGAACCCGGGTTCGTTCCGGCCAGACCAAACCCGGATACCAGTCCACCACCGGCAGATCCCCGCACTCCGGGACCGCATCGCGGTGCAGGACCACGTCATACCGATACGCCGACAACTCGTTGACGTAACCACCCGGCTTCAACCTGATCTCCACACCGGCGGCCAACCCGGCGAAGAAATCGGGATCGAGCAGCAGCTCCTTCTCCACCGCCACGGCCTGATCCACCGCCCGCCGCAACCTGTCACCCGACAACCGCCGCGACAACACACCCTCATGGAAATGCCGCAGCAACCGAAGATTCCGCACGTCACCGACGAAAATCCGGCCACCCGGAGCGAGCAACGTCAGGGCCTGCCGGAGCACCCGGCTCAGATAGGCCGCGTCGGGGAAGTACTGCACCACCGAATTCAGCACGACCGTGTCGAAGTGACCTGACGGCAGACCGGTCACGTCGTCGGCCGGCTGCGCGCGAAGCCGGACGCGATCGCCGACCTTGGCGCGCAACCGCTCGATGACCACCGGCGACAGGTCGGTCGCCCAGTACTCGTCGGCCTTGTCCACCAGCCTCGACATCAGAAGACCGGAACCAACACCGATCTCCAGCACCCTCGCGCCACCGAACTCCACCACAGCGGCCACCGCATCGTCACGCCACTGCCGCATCTCGCCCAGGTCGATCGGCTCACCCGTGAAACTGCTGTTCCACCCGGCGAAATCAGCCTCGTCACGCCCGTACAACCGGTCGTAGATCTGCTGCCATTCGTCCACCTGCTCGCCGCCGCCACCGGATACCACCGCCTCATCCGGCACCACGTAGGCGACCAGCCGTCGATCACCGGGACGGTCCTCACGCACGACCACCGCTGTGTGCTCCACCAGCGGATGACCCGCCAGCACCGACTCGATCTCCCCCGGCTCGATCCGGAACCCACGGATCTTCACCTGATCATCCGACCGGCCCGCGAACTCCAGCTGCCCGTCCCGGCCCCAGCGCACGATGTCGCCGGTCCGGTACATCCGCGCGCCGGCCCCGTCGAACGGGTCCGCCACGAACCGCCCCGCACTCAACCCCGGCCGGTTCAGGTAGCCGCGCGCCACGCCCGTACCGCCGAGGTACAGCTCGCCCGGCACGCCCAGCGGGACCGGTCGCAGGTGGTCGTCCAGCACGTACGCGCGGGCGTGCGTGACCGGGGCGCCGATCGGGGGCAGCGGCGCCGTCTCCGGCCCGGCGAACCACGCGGTGGCGTAGACCGTCGCCTCGGTCGGGCCGTAGATGTTGGCGATGCGCGCGCCTGGCCAGGTCCCGCGGATGTCGTCGACCATGCGAGCGGTGAGCGCCTCCCCCGCGACCACCACGCCCTCGGTGCCGACCCGCAGGTCGCCGTCGTGGATCAGGCTGGCCAGGGCGGACGGGACGGCGCTGATCAGGGTGCCGGACCACGGACGCTCGGCCAGCGCGAGCAGGTCCTCGACCAGCTCGATCCGGCCGCCGCAGGTCAGCGGGGCGAACATCTCGAACACGGAGACGTCGAAGGTGAGCGAGGTGGCGGCCAGGACGTGCCGGAGCAGGTCCGCGCCGACCCGCTCGACCGCCCAGTCGAGCAGGTCGGTGACCCCGCGATGGGAGACCACCACACCCTTGGGCCGGCCGGTCGAGCCCGAGGTGTAGATGATGTAGGCGGCGTGCGCCGGCGTCAGTGGACCGCGGCGCTCGTGGTCCCGGATCGCGCCGGGATGCTGGGCCGCGGTCGCCGTCACCGTGCCGGGGTCGTCGAGGAACAACGCGTTCTCCCACCGGCCGCTCACCGAGCGGGTGGTCAGCACCAGGGCGGGCCGAGCATCCTCGACCAGGAAGGCCAGCCGGTCGGCCGGATAGTCGAGGTCGACCGGCAGGTAGGCGCCGCCCGCCTTGAGCACGGCCAGCAGCGCCGCGATCAGCTCGGCGTCCCGCGGCAACGCGACCGCGACGACGGTCTCCGGCCCGACGCCGAGGTCGATGAGCAGCCGGGCCCGCCGGTTCGACCGGGCGTCCAGATCGGCGTACGTGATGCCGGTGTCGCCGGCGGTCACCGCGAGCGCGTCCGGCGTGCGGGCGACCTGGGCGGCGAACCGGTCGAGGAAGACGGCTGGGGCGGCGTACGGGCGCCCGCCGTTGCCGAGAGCGAGCAGCGTCTCCGGCTCGCCCGGCCGCAGCAGGCCCAGCGCCGACACCCGCCGGCCCGGATCGGCGGCGGCCTGATCGAGCAGCAGACCGAGCCGGTCGGTCCAGGTGGCCACGGTCGTCTCGTCGTACAGGTCACTGTCGTAGTTCACGGTGACCGTGAGCCCGTCCGTCCCCGGGTTCTCGGCGACGCTGAAGGTCAGGTCGAACCGGGCCACTCCCGCGTCGACGAGCGAGCTCCGGACCGCGACGCCCGGCAGCTCGACCGGGGTGCGCGGGGTGTTCTGCAGGGCGAGCATGACCTGGAACAGCGGCTGGTGGGCGGTCGACCGGGCCGGGTTCAGCACCTCGACCAGGTGCTCGAAGGGCACGTCCTGATGGGCGTACGCGGCCAGATCGGTCTCCCGCACCCGGCCCAGCAACTCCCGGAACGACGGATCCCCGGAAACGTCGGTCCGCAGCACCAGCGTATTCACGAAGAACCCGACCAGATCATCGAGCGCCTCGTCGGTACGACCCGCGATCGGCGACCCGATCGGAATGTCCGGCCCCGCGCCCAGACGATGCAACAACACCGCCAACCCGGCCTGCAGAACCATGAACAGACTGACGCCGTACGCACGGGCCGTGCCGGCCAGGCACCGCTGCCGGTCGCCGCTCCAGGCCGAGGTGTGCAGGGCGCCGCGGTGCCGCGCCGTCGCCGGTCGGGGGCGGTCGGCGGGCAGGTCGAGGCGCTCGGGCAGGCCGCTCAGCGCCGCTTTCCAGAAGGCGATCTGCTCGCTGATCAGGCTGTCCGGGTCGTCCTCGGCCCCGAGCAGGTCCCGTTGCCAGAGGGTGTAGTCGGCGTACTGCACCGGCAGCGGCGGCCGGTCCGGCGGTTCGCCGGCGGCCCGGGCCCGGTACGCGGTCAGCAGGTCGCGGGTCAGCGGTCCCACCGACCAGCCGTCCCCGGCCACGTGGTGGAGGAGCAGCAGCAGCGTCTGCTCGCCGGGGGCGGTCCGGAACAACCGTGCGCGCAGCGGTGGCTCGGTGGCGAGGTCGAAGACCCGCCCGGCGTACGCCCGCAGCCGCTCCGCCAGCTCGGCGGCGGCTACGTCCTCGACGGTCAGATCCGGTACGGCGTCGAGGATCCGCTGACCGGGCACGCCGTCCGCGTCCGGCAGCACGGTCCGCAGGCTCTCGTGCCGCCCGGCCACGTCGCGCACCGCCGCGCGCAGGGCGTCCACGTCGACGCGACCGGTCAGGCGCAGAGCGAGCGGGATGTTGTAGGTGGCGCTCGGACCGTCGAGACGGTGCAGGAACCAGAGCCGGCGCTGGGCGAACGAGAGCGGCAGCGGATCGGGACGGCCGCGCGGTGTGAGGGCGGGGCGCCGCGCCCGTTCCTCGTCCAGGTGCCGGTCGAGCGCGGCGACCGTAGGCGCGGCGAACAGCGTCGCGATCGGCACCTCGGCGTCCAGGAAGGTCCGGATGCGCCCGATCAGCGTGGTGGCCGACAGGGAGTGACCGCCGAGATCGAAGAAGTTCGCCGTACGACCGACGTCGGGCACGCCCAGCACGTCGGCGAAGAGCCCGCACAGGATCTGCTCGCGCGGGGTGCGAGCCGCCTCCCCCGTACCCTCGCTCGGGGTCTCGGGCTTGGGCAACGCGGCCCGGTCGAGCTTGCCGTTGCGGGTCAGCGGCAACCGGTCGACCTTGACCAGCGCCGACGGCACGAGGTGGGCCGGGAGCCGCTCGGCGAGCCATCCCCGGATCTCCGCGGCGCCGCCGGCCGCCACCAGATACCCGGCCAGACGCGTGTCGCCGGGAGCGTGCTCGTAGGCGACGACCGCGGCCTCGGCGACGTCCGGGTGCGTGAGCAGGCGTGCGGCGACCTCGCCGGGCTCGATCCGGAAACCGCGGATCTTCACCTGGTCGTCCGCGCGGCCGGCGAACTCGAGCTCGCCGGTGTCGGTCCAGCGGGCCCGGTCGCCGGTGCGGTACATGCGCGCGCCGGGTGGCCCGTACGGGTCGGCGACGAAGCGCGCGGCGGTCAGCCCGGGCCGGCCGAGGTAGCCGCGGGCCAGACCGGGGCCTGAGACATAAAGCTCGCCGGTGACGCCCGGCGGCAGCGGCTGGAGCGCGGCATCCAGCACGTGGGTGCGCAGGCCGGGCAGGGCCGTGCCGATCAGTCCGGCGTCCCGGCCGGCCGCGTCCGGGTCGATCGCCGACCAGGTCACGTGGACGGTGGTCTCGGTGATGCCGTACATGTTGATCAGCTGGGGCCGACCGGCCGGGTGCCGCCGGAACCACGGTGCGAGCCGGCCACGGTCCAGCGGTTCACCACCGAGGACCACGTACCGCAGAGCGAGCCCGTCCGTCGCCCCCTCGATCAGCTGGTAGAAGGCCGACGGGGTCTGGCTGAGCACGGTGACCCGCTCGGCGCGCAGCAGGTCGAGGAAGGCTCGCGGCGATCGGCTGGTCTCGTACCCGACGACAACGAGCCGGCCGCCGTGCAGCAACGGTCCCCAGATCTCCCACACCGAGAAGTCGAACGCCACCGAATGGAACAGCGTCCACACGTCGTCGGCGTTGAGGTCGAAACGGTGCCGGGCGCCCGCGAACAGCCGGACCACGTTGTCGTGCGTGACCACGACGCCCTTGGGCCGCCCGGTCGATCCGGAGGTGTAGATGACGTACGCGGCCCCGTCCGGCCGCGCCCCTGCTCCGGGCTGTTCCTCGCCGTCCGTCCCTTCGTCGCCGGTCAGCACCAGGCAGGCGCCGGCGTCGGCGACGATGAAGGCGGCCCGGTCCGGCGGCTCGCCGGGGTCGATCGGCAGGTAGGCGGCGCCCGTCTTCAGCACCGCCAGCAACGCCACGATCAGGCCGGCCGAGCGGGGCATCCGGATCGCGACGAGCCGTTCCGGGCTGGCTCCGGCGGTGCGCAGGCGGGCGGCGAGCCGATCGGCGCGGCCGTCGAGCTCGGCGTACGTGTAGCGGGTGGATCCGTCCGTCACCGCGACCCGGTCCGGGGTGCGCAGGGCCTGCGCCTCGAACAACTCGGTCAGGGTGGTCCGGCGCCCGGCCGGTGGCGTGCTGGGCGGCGGCGAGGGCTGGTCGGTGAGGGCGACGGCGGCCAGCGGATCGTCCCGCTCGACCACGTCCGCCAGCCGGTGCACCACGGCGAGGAAACGCTCCTGGTGTACGGCGAGGCTGTCCGCGTCGTACAGGTCGGTGCTCGCGTCGAAGTCCAGCCGCGACCGGCCGCCTTCCGCGCGATGCAGCGCCACCGCGAGATCGGTGACCAGCTGCCCGGCCAGCGGGTGCGCGGTCGCGGGCCGCCCGGCGAAGGTCAGGTCGAGCCGGGCCGGCATCAGGTTCACGATCGGGCCCACGTAGGTGCCGATGTCCTGCGGCAGGGCCAGGTCGCGGCGCAGGTCCTCGCCGCGGTACCGCTGGTGGGCCGCGGCCTGCCGAGCAGCGGCGGAGACCCGGCGCAGGAACTCCGCCGCGCGCATCCCGGGGCGAACCGGAAGGCGCAGGGGCAGCAGGTTCGCCACCCGGCCGGGCATCGCGCGCAGCTCCGGGCTGGTGCGTGCGCTCAGCGGCAGGCCGAGCAGCACGTCGTCGCCGTCGCCGAGCCGGTGCAGGTGCACGGCCAGCGCCCCGATCATGAGGAAAGCCGACCACTCGGCGCCGGCCCGGCGGGCGATCCGGCCGAGCCGGTCGTTCTCCGCGGCCCCCAGGTGAAGGCTGCGGCGCAGGTGGCCGTGCGGCGTCCGGGCGGGCACCCCCGCGAACCGGGTCGCCGCCGGCCGGTCGGCGAGGCTTCGCACCCAGTGGTCGCGATCGGCGGCGAACCGGCCCGAGTCCCGGTACCGCTGGTCCTCGCCGACCAGCTCCCGCAGCGGCCGGAAGGTGGCCGGCGGCACCGGCTGCCCGGCCGCCAGCGCGGTGTAGACCCGGGCCACCCGGGCGGCGATCAGCGTGATGCCGAAGCCGTCGTTGATCAATTGGTGGTATCGGTGGTACCAGAAGACGCGCGTGTCGCCGTCCACGAACAAGGCCTGTCCGAACAGCGGGTCCCGCCCGGGATCGAGCGGCCGGTTCAGGTCGGCGCGCATCCACTCCTCGGCCGCTTCCCGCGGGTCGGCCGCGCCGCCGACCCCGATCACCGGGAAGTCCCAGTCATCGGCGGGGACGGGCAGCTGCACCGGCCCGGCGTCGCCGTCGGCGAACCGCACGTGCAGGGCGTCCGCCTCGGTCACGGCAGCGCGCACCGCGGACTCGAACAGCGCCGGGTCGATCGGTCCGGCGATCTCGACGTACTCAGCGCCCCGGTAGACGGGGTTGTGCGGGTCGAGGCGCTGGGCGTACCAGACCCCGCGCTGCGCGGCGGTCAGGGCAAGGCCAGGGAGCGTCACTGATACCACCGATTCCTCGATCAAGCCCCCATGGCCTCGATCAGGCTCTTGGGCCGCATATCGGTCCAGTTCTCGTTGATGTGCTCGAGGCAGGCGTCGCGGTTGTTCTCGGGGAACGTCACGGTCCAGCCGGTCGGCACGTCCATGAAGGTCGGCCAGAGCGAGTACTGGCCTTCGTCGTTGATCAGCACCACGAAGGTGCCGTCCGGGTCCTCGAACGGGTTGGGCATCCGGTTTCTCCTTCGGTGAGGGCCCGCTACCAGTCGGCGGAGCGGGCGTCGTGCATGTTGACCCCGAGATGGGTCTTGCCGAGGTAGTCCAGGCAGTCCACCGGCTTGGCCGGCATCACGGCGCAGAACCAGGACTCGCGCAGCAGCCGCTCGACGGTGCCGCCCCGGCGCAGCCCGGCCGCGCCGCAGACCCGGCTCGCGGTCGTCGCCAGGTCGCTGAGCAGCTCGCCGACCACGTACTTGGCGGCGTGCACCCCGGCGTTCGCCTCGACCGTGCCCCGGGCCTCGTCGACCACGGCGCACGCCTCGTACACCAGGGCACGGGCAGCCCGCAGCGACGCGGCCGCGCGCCCGACCCGGCGGCGCAGGTCCGTGTCGTCGGCCCGGCCCGCGGCGGCCGCGACGATCTGGTCGAACAGCGAACGGGCCAGGCCGAGATAGACCCCGGTGTAGCCGGCGACCATCCAGTGCGGCTCGCGGACCAGCTTGAACAGCGACATGCCCTCGATGCCCATGAACAGCCGGTCGCGGCCGACCTCGACGGCGTCCAGGGTCATGTCGGCGGTGCTGGTGCCGTGCATGGCCGTACCGGGCCAGATCTCGCCGAACCGGACGCCGGGGTCGGCGCCGCTCACCACGAAGTGCGATATCTCGTGGTCGGCGTCACCGTCGGCCTGCCGGGCCGCCACCACGAAGTAGTCGGCGACCCCGGCCAGCGAGACGAACGACTTGTGTCCCTCCAGGACGAACCCGTGGTCGGTGGCGCGGTAGGTGGTCCGGAGGCCGCGCAGCTTGGCGCCGGAACCTCGCTCGGAGGTGGCCGAGGCGAACATCCGCTGGTGGTTGACGACCTCGTCGAACACCCATTCGCGGAAGGCGGCGCCGGCCCGGGAGGCGGGGGTGCCGGCCGACTCGCACAGCGCGCCGATCGCGACGCTGTGCATGTTCAGGCCCAGGGCGGTGGGCGCGTCGGCGGTGGCCAGCAACTCCAGCACCCGGGTGTAGTCGTGGAAGCCGAGGCCATCGCCGCCGATCGCGGACGGCACGACCAGGCCCAGCAGGCCGGCCTCGCGGGCCAGCCGGTAGCTGTCCCGGCAGTCGGCGCGGCCGTCGTCGACCGCGTCGACCAGGCCGGTCAGCCGGGTGGTGAGTTCCTCGGTGCGTTTGAGGGTGTCGTCGAGGCTGGTGTCGGGCATCTCCGTCCCCGTTCCTGTTCGGTCGGTCGGTTCCGGTCCGGTCGTTCAGTTCCCGACCGGCAGGCCGAGTTCCCGCGCGACGGTGAGCCGCAGCAGGTCGTTCGGACCGGCGTAGGTGAGGCCGGCCAGGGCGGTGGCGGGGTCGGCGAACAACTCGGAGTCCTCGAGGTAGGCCCGCACCCCGGCGAGCCCGGCGGCGGACTGGGTCAGGGCGGCGTGGTCCTCGGTCACCGACACCTTGACCATGGCGGCCTCGGCGGTCAGCGAACGCATCGGGACACCGGCGTCGAGCCGGGCGGCGAGTCCGTAGACCAGCTCCCGGGAGCGGTGCACGCGCAGGGCCATGTCGGCGATCCGGGCGGCGGCCAGCTGACTCGCGCCGAGGCGGCGGCCGAACTGCTCGCGGGTCCGCGCCCAGTCGACAGTCCGGTCGAGCAGCCGCCGCATGGTGCCGAGGGCGTACGACAGAAGCAGCGCCCGCTCCCAGGCCGTCGTGGTGGCCAGCACCGACAGCCCGGCGCCCTCGGCCGCGACCAGCCGGTCGGGGCTCAGCTCCACGTCGGTGAAGTCCAGCACGCCCATCGGCACCTCGCGCAGCGCCGACTTGGCCAGCGGGGCGCTCCGGGTCACGCCGGCGCCGGCGAGCGGGACCAGGAAGGCGGACAGCGCGAACGGGCTGCGCCCGGGGACCGTCCGGGCGAAGACCAGGGCCTGCCCGGCGAGGGGCGCGGCGGTGATGAAGGATTTGCGGCCGTTGAGCAGGTAGCGGCCGTCCGCGCGCCGGTCGGCCCGGGTGGTGATGCCGAGCGGGTCGCTGCCGCCGCCCTCCTCGGTGGACGCGTGACAGAGCAGCACCTCACCGCTCTCCACGCCGTCGAGCAGGTGCCGCTGGTGGTCGCCGAGCAACCGGCGCAGCGGGGTCAGGATGCCGAACAGCTGCGAGGCGACGGCGTACACCCACCCGGCCGGCAACCCGCCGAGCCCGAGGCCCTCGATCGCGGCCACCGCCTCGGACGACCGGCCCAGTTCGAAGATCCCCAGCCGGGCGATGCGGGGCCAGGCCACGGCCAGGTCGGACTCGCCGTCCTTGGCCAGCTCGCTCCCGGCGGCGCGGAACTTCTCGACGACCTCCGGCACGCCGGTCATCGCGGCGCCGGCCATCGCCGGGGCGGGCATCGCGGGGCCGGTCATCGCGGGGCCGGGTCGAGCCGCACGGCGACGAGCTCCCAGAGGTGTCGCGGCGACCGGAAATGGGTGGCGACGATCTGGGACTCGGGGATCTCCACGCCGGTCTCCTCGGTGATCGCGGCGACCACGGCCATCACCGCGAGCGAATCGAGCAGGCCGGCCTCGAGCAGCGGGGTGTCCGGCTCGATCAGCACGCCGGGTTGCGCCGGCAGACGGCCGGCGATCAGGACGCACATGTCGTTCACGGAAATCACGGTTCTCCCCCGGGAAAGGTGGCGGCGGCGAGCGCACGGCGGTCGGTCTTGCCGTGCGGGGTGGTCGGGAAGCGATCGAGGGGCACGACGCGGTCCGGCAGCATCCGGCGCGGCAGCACCCCGGCCAGCCCGGTCAGCACGACCTGGGCCTCGGCCCCGCGGACGTACGCCCACAGCTGCCCCGCGTGCGGCCCGGTCTTCTGCACCACGACGCCCTCGTCGACGCCGGGCACCGCGCGCAGGGCGGCCTCGACGTCGGCCAGCTCGATCCGGATGCCGCGCCGCTTCACCTGGCCGTCACGGCGGCCGAGCAGCAGCAGCCGCCCGTCCGGCAGCCGGCGGGCCCGGTCCCCGGTCGGGTACGCGCGCTGCCGGGTGCCGTCCGGGAAGAGGACCGGCCGGGCCGGGTCGCGCAGCGTGCCGTCCTCCAGATAGCCGCGCAGCACCGACGGTCCGCTGACGAAGAGCTCGCCCTCGTCCGCGGGTCCGCCGGCCTCATCGAGCAGAACCGCCGCCATGCCGGGCAGCGGCCGGCCGATCGTGATCGGCTCGTCCGTGGTCCATTGTGGTGGGATGCGTTCCCAGGTGCAGACGTTGGTCTCGGTCGGGCCGTAGAGGTTGTAGAAGGCGGCGCCGGGCAGCAGCCGCAGATAGTGCGCGAGCAGGTCCGGTGCGAACGGCTCGCCGGCGAACGCGGCGATCCGCAGGTCGGCCGGTGGCCGCTCGGCCAGGCCCCCGCGGTTCAGCAGCAGGTGATAGAGCGTGGGAACGGCGTAGAAGACCGTGATCCGCTGCTCGGCGAGCCAGGCCACGACGTCGCGCGGGAATCCGCGCAGATGTTCGGGCAGCTGCACGGCGCAGGCGCCGGCCAGCGCGGTGGCGAAGATGTCGAAGGTGCTCAGGTCGAAGGTCAGCGGCGACTGGGCGCCGACCCGGTCGTGCGGGCCGAGCCGGAACTCGGCCGCCACCCAGCGGACGAAGTGCAGCACGTTGCCGTCGTTGAGCAGCACACCCTTGGGCACCCCGGTGCTGCCCGAGGTGAACAGGACGATGCCACCCTCCCCGGCCGGGCCGGGCTCGCCGAGGGCGTGGCAGTCGAGCTGGTCGCCGACCCGGGTGGCCGGCGGCGCGTCGGCGGCGAGGGCGAGCCGGGCCCCGGACCGGGTCAGCACGTGGCTCAGCCGTCCGCCGGTCACCATCCGGGTCAGGCGAGCCGGCGGGTCGCCGGGCTGCAGCGGGGCCGCGACCGCGCCGAGCCGCAGCAGGGCGAACAGGGCGATGGTGGCGTCGGCGCCGTGGGACATCATCAGGCCGACCCGGGTGCCGGCCCGGATGCCCAGGGCGGCCAGCCGCCGCGCCGTGCCGTCGACCGCCTCGGCCAGCTGCGCGTAGGTGGTCGTCCGGCCGCCGTCCACGACGGCGGGACGGCTGGCGTGCTCGCGGCCGGCGGTGGTCAGAATGTGGTCGAGACGGTCACCTGCCGGCACAGTATTGCCCCCGTTCACGGACGTGCGAATACGACGGCGAAAAGCAGTTCAAAGGAATTGGCCGACCGCCCGTGACATTCACGTGAGGCGATGAGTTGACCATGGCAAAATTAGCCCGGACGCCTCCGCTCAGCAAAGTGACGCAGATCACATGCGCATTTCGCGGGTCCGGCGTCACAATGCCCGTCCCGGTCAGCCTCCGGGGCGGCTCTATTGACCTTTTGCTGAGCGGCGGCAAGCCTGAGGTTCCGGCGCCGTCGGTCGACGGTTAATTCCTGGTGCGATACCGGTCAGCCGGTTCGCCACGGAAATGTCGCCATGAAATAGCGCGTGAAATCCCTCGTACGTCAATGTGCGAAGGGCGACGCCGCGCAACCGTCCACGCTCCGACTCGGGGGAAGCATGATCCCATGGGTGTGAAGGTTCCCGCCGCGCCGCACCTCTACGCCGTGCCCTATCTGCCGATCGGCGGCATTTTCGACGACCGCGAACTGGCCGCCGTCCGAGAGGTGCTGACATCCGGCGCCACCCTCTCGCAGGGGGTCTGGCGGCCGCGCTTCGAGGAGGCCTTCCGGCGCTACACCGGGACGCGGCACGCGTTCTCGGTCACCAGCGGCACGGTCGCCCTGCACCTGGCCATCCACCTGCTCGATCTGCGGCCGGGCGACGAGGTGATCGCCACTCCACAGACCTATCAGGCGACCATCCAACCCCTGCTCGACTACCAGGTCACGGTCCGGTTCGCCGACGTGCGGCCGGACGATGCCAACATCGACCCGGACCGGGTGGCCGAGCTGATCAACGAACGCACCCGGGCCGTGCTGCTGGTGCACTACGGCGGGGCCGTGGCCGGGATGACCTCCATCATGGACCTGGCCCGGCGCCACGGCCTGCTGGTGCTGGAGGACGCCGCCCACGCGCTGGGCTCCACCCTGGACGGGCGACGGGCCGGTTCGCTGGCCGACATCGGCTGCTTCAGCTTCCACTCCAGCAAGAACATCACCACGCTCGGCGAGGGCGGGATGGTCACGTTCGACCGGGATGACTGGGCCGAGCGGCTGGAACGCCTGCGCAGCAACGAGGCGGACGCCGTCCTGCGGCCCGCCCGGCACTCCTTCGGTCTCTCCGAAGCGCCGGTGGCGGGCGCGCTCTACCCCGGCCACGCCTACACCCACGACTACGTCCGGATCCGCCGGGCCGGCACCAACGCCACGCTGGGCGAGCCCGCCGCCGCCTTCGGCCTGGTGCAGATGGACCGGCTGCCCGACCTCCTGGCCCGGCGGCAGGCGATCGCGGGGCGGCTCGGCGAGGTGCTCGGCCGGTTCCCCGAGGTCCGGCCCCAGCAGGTGACGCCCGGCAGCACCCACGCGTACCACCTGTTCACGTTCTTCGTCGATCCGGCCGCCATCGACCGCGACGCGCTGATCCGCGAGCTCGGCGCGGCCGGGGTGCAGACCTACCTGCGCTACTTCCCGCTGCACCTGCTTCCGGAATGGCGGGCCCGCGGCCACGGCGCCGGCGAGTGCCCGGTCGCCGAGCGGCTGTGGTTCGGCGAGCACATGAACCTCAGTTGCCAGCCCGGCCTCTCCGACTCGCAGGTGGAGATGCTCGGCGACGCGCTGGACCGCAGCCTTCGCAAACTCGTCCGGTGAGGAGTACCCGTGAAAACGTACGACCTGATCGTCGTCGGCGCCGGCCCGGTGGGCCTGGCGACGGCGTGGCACGCGGCCCGTCGGGGCCGTTCGGTCCTGGTCCTCGAGCAGTACGACCCGAGCACCGGCCGGGGTAGCTCCGGCGGCGCGGAACGCCAGTGGCGGTTGCAGTACGCGCAGGAGGATCTGACCCGGCTCACGCTGGAAGCCCTCCCGTACTGGCGCGAGTTGGAGCGGGCGGCCGGACGCCGGCTGATCCACGCGACCGGGAGCCTGTGGTTCGGCGACATCGACCAGGCCACCAACGAGGGCCAGATCGCCGGCGCCGCCGCGATCCTGGAGCGGGTGGGCGTCGACTACGAGTGGCTCACCGCCCGGGAGATCGAGAAACGGTACGGCTTCGCCGGGCTGCCCGCGGCGTACGAGGGCTTCTACCAGCCCGACGGCGGGATGATCGACGTCGGCGGAACCCGCTGGGCCCTCCACGAGCAGGCGCTGATCGCCGGGGCGGAGGTCGTCACGCGACGCCGCGTCATCGGGCTGTCACCGGACCGGACGGGCGTGACCGTCCGCACGACCGACGCCGCCTACCGGGCCGAGCGGGTCGTGGTCGCCGCCGGAGCGTTCGCCGGTCCGCTGCTCGCGCCCCTGGGCATCACCCTCGACGTCGAGCTCCTGGAGATGACCAGCTGCTCCTTCCGGCTCCGCGACCCGGCGACCGAACTGCCCACCTGGTTCGCGTTCGAGCGGGCGACCGAGGAGGACACCAACCTGTTCTACGGTTTCGGCCGCAACCCGTGGGCGGCCGACGACCTGGTGCGCGCCGGGCCGGACTTCGAGGACCGGACGCTGCCGGGGCCGTACGACGCGGGCCGGGTGCCGGACCCACGGCACCTGGAACGGGTCACCGGGTGGATCGCCGAGCACCTGCCCGTCCTGGTCCCCGAGCCGGTCGAGCCGCGCACCTGCCTGATCGCCCTGCCGCACGACCCGGGCCGGCAGTTCTACCTCGGGCCCGTCCCCGGCGCCGAGCGGATCGTGGTGCACAGCGCGGGCTGGGGCTTCAAATACGTGCCACTGTTCGGGCGGGCCTGTGCCGAGCTCGCCCTCGACGGATCCACCGCATTCGACCTGGACCGCATGGCGTTCGCCGGTGGTCCGCCGACCAGGAAAGCAGAGGGCTGAGTGCTACGCATCATCGACGGAGACGCCGTACGCGATCTGTACCCCATCGCCGACGCGGTGCCCGACATGGCCGCCGCGCTGATCGACTTCAGCGCGGGTACGGCGTACCAGCACCCGAGAGTCACCCTGGAGCCGCCGGGCCACGACGGTCGGGTGCTGGTCATGCCGGCCGCCAGCGGCGACGTGCTCGGGCTCAAGCTGCTGAGCATGTTCCCGCGGGCCGGCGAGCGGGGCCTGCCCGGCGTGCAGGGGCTGGTGATCCTGCTGGACGCGGTGCACGGCGAGCCGCTGGCGGTGATCGACGGTACCGCGGTGACCGAGATCCGCACCGCCGCGGTCACCGCCCTGGCCACCGACCGGCTCGCCCCGGCCGGCGCCCGCACGCTGGGCCTGATCGGGGCCGGGGTGCAGGCCCGTGGCCACCTCGTCGGCCTGGCCAAGGTCCGGCCGTGGGAGTCGGTCAAGCTCTACAGCCGCTCGCCGGACCGCTCGGCCGCCCTGGCGAAGTGGGCCCAGGACCGCGACATCGACGTCGAGGTGGTCGGGTCGGCCCGGGCGGCGGCACAGGGCGCGCAGGTGATCTGCACGGTCACCTCGGCCAGCGAGCCGGTGATCGCCGACGAGGACGTGGCCGGCGGCGACGTGCACGTCAACGCGATCGGGGCGTTCGGCCCGACCTGGCGCGAGCTGCCGTCGGCGCTGGTCGCCCGGTCCCGGATCGTGGTGGACAGCCGCGGGTCGGCGCTGCGCGAGGCCGGCGACCTGATGATCCCGCTGGCCGAAGGGGTGATCACCGAGGAGGACGCGAGCACCGAGATCGGTGAGATCCTGGCCGGCACGCGACCGGGCCGGGAGGGCGGCGAGGTCACCACCTTCGTGTCCCTCGGCCTGCCGATCGAGGACGTGGTGGCCTGCGACGCCATCTACCGCCGGGCCGTCGAGCAGGGGGTCGGGCACGAGGTCAGGTTCCCCTGACCGCGCGCGAACGGCCGGCCTTCCGTCCCCGGGGCGCCGGCCGTTCGGCGTTGTGGCGACGGGTCAGACCAGCACGCCGAGCCGCTCCTGAACCAGCTTGGCCACTCCGGCCCGCTGCTCGGCGAGGTAGAAGTGGCCGCCGGGAAAGGTGCTCAGGTCGAACTCGCCTCGCGTGTGCTCCCGCCAGGCCGTCGCCTCCATCGGCGTCACCTTCGCGTCCCCGTCCCCGACCAGCACGCTGACCGGGCACCGGAGCGGCTCGGCGGCGGTGCAGACGTAGCGGTCGACGGCACGGTAGTCCGACCGGATCGCCGGCAGCGCGAGGCTCATCAGGTCGTCGTCCAGCAGGAAGCCCTGATCGGTGCCGCCGAGCAGGCGCAACTGGGCCAGCAGTTCCTGATCGCTGAGCGAGTCGACCGGCTCCCGGCGGTTGCGCGACGGCGCCAGCCGGGCCGAGGCGAACAGCCGGACCGGCGCCGTTCCCGCGGCCTCCATGAGCCGGGCGAGCTCGAAGGCCACGGTCGCGCCCATGCTGTGCCCGAACAGCGCGGTCGGCGTCACGCCGGCCACCGGGCGCAGGGCCTCGAACACCCGCCGGGCCAGCTGCGGGATGTCCTCCAGGCAGGGCTCGCGCAGGCGGTCCTGGCGGCCCGGATATTGGATCGCGAGCACGTCCACGGCCGGTGCCAGATCGGCCGAGAGCGGCAGGAAGGTGCTGGCCGAGCCGCCCGCGTGGGGCAGGCAGATCAGGCGGACCCGAGCCTGCGGCGCGGGATGGAAGTCGCGGACCCACCGGCGGTCGGTCACGGGACGCGCGAGCCTTCCTCGTCGTCGGAGCCCTCCCCCAGGGTCATCGCGGCCGCCGCGTCCAGGCTCTCGATGATCCAGCTCTGCAGGCTGCCGTGCACCCGCTCAGCGGCCGCCTGCCAGCGGGCCAGCCGCGCCTGTTCCGCCTCGATGCGGGGCAGCGGCACCTTGGGCGGGATCGGCACACCGCCGGTGCGGGCGAGCTTGATCTGGCGGCGCAGCTCGTTGCGCGACCATCGGCGCTCCTCGGCCTGCGCGAGCCAGACGTCCTGTTCCGTGTCGGAGAACCGGGCGACCTCGGCGTGGTGCTGGAAACTCAGGGCCGAGCGCCGGCGTCCGAGGTCGAACCGGCGGGCCACCCAGGCGTAGTTGCGGATCGTCTGGTATTCGAGGCCCGCCGCGTCGACCGCGCGCCGGTAGCGGTCGGCGTACTGGCTCTCGCCGTAGACGATCCAGTCACCGAGGCACCAGGCCGAGGAGTCGTAGACGTCGGCCAGCCGCTGCCCGGCCCGCTCCCAGCCCTCGTAGGTCAGGTCGGGTGGCAGGCGCAGCCCGACCCTGGTGATCAGCACGGTGCTCGGGTCCGGCGCCGGCGCGGACACCGCCCGCATCGCGTCGCGGCCGGGTGAGGACCGGGTCGACGGCGGTGCCGCCGTTCTGACGCTCGTCGCCTTGATAGGCACGCTCAACCTCCATGGATCGTTACTGGATGCGCGAGGCAGGCATGCGACGACTCTGGTTACGCCCGCACTGCCTCTCATCGATTGCCCGTTCACACGGCCGGACCGGCGCGGGCCGGTGATCGCGCCAGGATCGACCGGCGCGCGACCGGCTGGTCCTCAGCCGGCGACGCCCGTCGCCGGAAGGTCGGCGCGCGAGGCGCCGGGGCATGCCGGAACGGTCACGGCGCTGCTAAGGCCTTCGGACAACATTTCAGAACGCATACCAGTCTCCCCGTGATTAACCGGCACAACAGAGTGAACATTAACCACTACAGGGCGCAATGTCCATGGTCGTCAAGCACGCCCGGAACACATCGGACGGACATCAACTCCCCCGATTTGCGAAATCGATCCAACCGTCGAGTGAGCGCACCGACCGTCGCCGTGGGCACGGCCCGAGCCGTCTCCCGTACGCCGACGAGCGGCGCCTGATGGCCTCCGACCAGCGCCGGAGCGGTTCGGCGATCGATCGGCTTCGCTCGGCACCTCGCCCGCCCGAGGGGGCGGAGCGGGCCACGGCACCGAGGGACGTCCGCCTCGGACAGATCTCGCCGACGAATCCGACCATTCATGAACGGGGCCGCGTAAATTGATTCTGCTGCGCATTCCCGGGCATTTACCGGAAGCATTCCCGGTCGTCAGTGAATTGACTACCGATACCCATTGGGCGCCTGTTCCATGCGGGACGGTGCTGGTCGCGGCCCACCTGGGCGCGGGACGCCCCGGGATCCGCCGGTGCGCGACGGAGCATTTCGCGCACTTCGGATGCAAGTTGCATGGTGCGCGCGGCCATGCTCCATACGTCCGAATCCTGCGGTTACGCGCGGCGGCGGAAAGCGCCGGCCGGGAGCGGGCCGGACACCGAGTATCCCGCCGGCGGGACATCTGGTGGAGCGGGTCAACCGGCCGAGGCGGCGAGCTCCCGGATCGTGGTGTGCTCGAACAACTGGGTCAGGGTCAGCCCCAGGCCGGCCGCCTCGACCTCGGCCAGCACCCGCAGGATGCGCAGCGAATCCCCGCCCAGGCTGAAGAAGTCGTCGTCGACGGTGACGCTGTCCAGGCCCAGGACGCTCTTCCAGATCCGGATCAGGTGCTGCTCGGCCGCGCTCGGCTCGTCGTCCTCCCCGGAGTCACCCGAGAGCCTCGGCAGATCCGCCTCGTCGAGGGTGGGCAACCGGAGCCGGTCCAGTTTTCCGGTGACCGTCCGAGGCAGCCCGCCGACCGTGACGAACCACGACGGAATCATGTACGCCGGCACCACGTCCCGCAGGTAGGCGACGAGCCCGCGCGGGGTCACCTGGTCACCGAGCGCGCTGACCACGACGTACGCGGCCAGCCGGACGCCGTCGGGCACCGGCACCGGGACCACCGCCGCCTCCCGTACGCCGGGATGGCTGAGCAGCGCCTCCTCGACCTCCACCGGTTCGATCCGGAACCCGCGGATCTTGATCTGGCTGTCGGCCCGGCCGAGGAACTCGATCGCCCCGTCCGGCCGGCGCCGGCCGAGGTCGCCGGACCGGTACATCCTGGCCCCGGGGACGCCGGCGAACGGGTCCGCGAGGAAGCGCTCCGCCGTCTGCGCCGGGCGCCCCAGATATCCGCGAGCCACGCCGGCGCCGCCGATGTAGATCTCGCCCTCGGACGCCGGGGCGCCGTCGTCACCCAGCACGTACACGTGGGTGTGGCGCAACGGCCGGCCGATCGGGACACTCCGGTCGCTCGCGTCCAGCTCCCGCAGCGGGAAGGCGGTGGCGAAGGTCGTCGTCTCGGTCGGCCCGTAGACGTTCGCGACCTCGCCGTCCGGCCGGTCCGCACGCCGGCCGGCCAGCCGCCGGGCCCGCTCGACCGACATGGGTTCGCCACCGATCAGCACCTGGCGCACCGAGTCCAGCGCGGCCGGGTCGCGGTCGATCAGTTCGTGGAACAGCGGCGTGGTCAGGAACATCGCGGTCACCCCGCGACGGCGCAGCAGCTCGGGCAGGTCGGCGAGCGTCTCCCGGCCCGGCGGCGCGAGCAGGAGTCTCGCGCCGCTGAGCAGCGCCCCCCAGATCTCGAAGGTCGAGGCGTCGAAAGCGGTCGGCGACAGGTGCAGGAATGTCTCGCCGGGCTCGAACCGCAGATACTCCTGGTCGCGCACGAGCTGCACGATGTTGCCGTGAGTCACCAGCACGCCCTTGGGCGTGCCGGTCGAGCCCGACGTGTACATCACGTACGCGACGTCATCCGGGTGGCCCGGTGCGGGCCTGACCTCGTCCGCCGGCCCGGACCGCAGCGACGCCAACGTGATCACCGGCCGGCCGGCCTCACCGGCCCACGCGGCCGCCTGGTCGGCCACCACGAACGGCGCCCCGGCGTCGGCCAGCAGCATCGCCAGCCGCGACGGCGGATATTCCGGGGAGAGGGGCAGGTAGCCGCCGCCGGCCTTGAGCACGGCCAGCGACGTGATCACCGAGTCGAAGGACCGGCCCAGGTGCACCCCGACGACGACGCCCCGGCCGACGCCGCGCCGCCGCAGCGCTGCGGCCAGCACATCGCTGCGTGCCCGGAGCTGGGCATAGGTCAGGCGGCCGGCGGCGCTGTCGAGCGCCACGGCCTCCGGACCGGCCTCCGCGACCGCGTCGAACGCGGCCGGGACCGTCGGGAACGTCATGCGGCCTCCCGTGCCTTGGGCTTGAGGACGACGGGAAGGCTTTCGACGCCGTTGAGGAAATTGGAGCTCAGCCACCGGACCGGCCCGGAGGGGACCACCGCCGCGACCGACTCGCGCAAGGTGGTCAGCATGGCCCGCAGCTCCACCTTGGCCAGATGGGCGCCGAGGCAGAAATGCGGTCCGTGGCCGAAGGTGATGTGCCGGTTCGGTGACCGGTCCAGAATCAGCTCATCCGGCCGGTCGAAGACGTCCTCGTCGCGGTTGGCCGACACGTTCCACATGGTCACGATGTCCCCGGCCGGGATCGTGGTGCCCCTGATCGGCACGTCGGTGGCCGCCACCCGGCCGACGTGGATGGCCGGCGTGGTCCAGCGCAGAATCTCCTCGACCGCCTGCGGGACACCGGCCTCGCCGCTGACCAGACGGTCCCACTCCCCCTCGTGCTCGATCAGCGCGAGCAGCCCGGTCGTCATCGACAGTCGAGCGGTCTCGTCGCCGCCGATGATCAGGTTGTAGCAGTTCAGCACGACCTCTTCGGCGGTCAGCGGGCGATCCTCGACCAGGCCGGTGGCGAGCAGGCTGACCGCGTCGGCGCCCGGGGAGTCCCGCCGCTCGGCCGCCAGGCGGGTGTAGTAGAGCAGAATCTCGCTCTGGGCCAGGCGGGACTCCAACGACTGCTGTTCGCCGTGCTCGGTCTCCAGCGCCGACCGGGTCAGCCCCAAGATCCGCGGACGGTCCGCCACGGGCACGTCGAGCAGCTCGCAGATCGCGGCCAGCGGGATGACCGAAGCCACGTCCTCGGCGAAGTCGCACTCGCCACGCTCGACCGCGGCCGCCACCACGCCGGCCGTCGCCCGCTCGACGTAATCGCCGACGACGCCGAGGACGCGCGGGCCGAACCCGGTCTGCATGAGCCGGCGCAGCGAGGTGTGCCGACGGCCGTCGGTCACCACGAGCATCCGTCCGCCGGCCGAGTCGCCGCCGCGCGTCAGGGTGCCGAGCATGTTGCCGCTCATCGACCGGAACCGCTCGGCGTCCCGGTAGGCCGCCATGACGTCGCCGTGTTTGCTCAGCACCCAGAATCCGGGGGCGGCGCCGGCCGGCGGATGGCGCCAGACCGGGGCGCCCGCGCGCAGCCGGCGCCAGAGGGCGGAGAGATCGTGGTCGCGATGCACGGCCGGGTCGAGCAGGTTCACCCGCGCCGGGTCGTCACTGGGGATCGGGGTCCGGGTCAGCACACTCGTCCTCTCAGCCGCGATGCGACGGGTCACTCCGGACGCAACAGCTCGGTCACCAGCGTCAGGAGGGGATCCGGCGCGTCCAGGAAGGCGAAGTGGCCGCCGTCGAGCACCTCGTACGAGACCTGGTCGCCGTACGCGGACCAACCGTGCATCTGCTCCGGCCGGATCTCCGCGTCCGCCGCCCAGTGCAGCACGACCACTCGGGACGGCAGGATCACCGGCTCGGCCCGCCGGTAGACCCGGTTCGACTCCAGGTCCTGGCGCAGCACGTCCAGCATCATGCCGAGCACCAGCGGATGCGGTTCGCCGCCACGGGACCGGGTCAGCGCGGCCAGCTCCTCGATGAGCTGGTCGTCGCCGAGGCCGAGGTACCGGTCGAACGGGCAGTCGTGCGGCGCGACCTGCGCGGAGACGATCAGCGCCCGGGGCGCCGGCAGACCCTCCTGATGCAGCCGGCGGGCCACCTCGAAGGCCGGGAGGGCGCCCGCGCAATGGCCGAAGAAGGCAAAAGGCCGATCGAGGTACGGCAACAGCGGATCCACCAAGGCCTGAGCGAGTTCTTCGTACGTGCCGAAATGCGGCTCACGGAATCTGTTCTCCCGGGCCGGCAGCTGCACGGGACAGATCTCGACATCGTCCACCTGGTGTGGCCAGCTCGAGAACATGGACGCGCCACCGCCCGAATAGGGGAAGCAGAAAAGGCGGGCGCGGGCGGTCTCGGACGGATCTCGCAGCAGGCACGGCGGCGAGTTCTTTCTCGGTGCAGGCGCGCGCATTCAGCCCAACCCTCCGGCGTATGGCCAGTCAGCTGTCGAGATTTCGCCGCGCTTTACCCGGAGAACGGGGAAGACAATGGAAACCGGCGGCGATCGTCAATGACGATGGGGCGTTCTGCCACCCATCGACGACAATCGTAGTTACCGGCTTCGGCCATGGTCAACGATCGTGGGACGGGCCCTCCAGCGCGGGCCGGTTCGGCCGCGGGTCGTCGAGGGCGGTCTGTTCCTGCGCGAACCGGGCGAGCGTCTGACCGAAGACGCCGTGCACGATCCCGCAGGAGCGGCACATGAGGTTGCTGTCCAGACGCCCCGTGGCGCAGTGCGCGCAGGCCCCGTTGTCACGCGGGTCGTGGTAGGCGGCCAGCGCCTCCGCCAGAGCGTGCGCGACCGGCGGGCGGATCGTCAGCCGTTCGGTGGCGCCGCGCCAGCCGATCTCGAGGGCGCCCAGCTCAGGCGCGTCGGGGTCGAACTGGTCGATGCGGTTGACGAACTCCTGGAGGATCCGCAGAACTTCGTCCGGGCGCGTTCGGGACATGCGACGACGTTATCCCGTACCGCCGCGGGCCGGACCGGCAGGGCGACCCGCGTCCCGCCGGCGGGACCGGCCCGGCGCCGCGGCCAGACGCAGGCCCGCGTCGATGCGGCCCAGCAGTTCCTCGATCCGCGCCGGAGGGACGAGATCCTGGTCGTAGGCGACGGTGACACCCGTGCCGAATCCCGGGAAGTCGATCGTGTAGTCGCAGGTCACCGGGTCGCTGGCCTTGTCGGTGGACCACCAGCCGCCGACCCTGACGGACCGGAGTCCGGCCAGCTCGTCGTACACGTGGAAGTCGGTGAAGTTGAAGACGACGTCGTAGGCCCGCCGGCCCAGATTCTGTTCGATCAGAGCCAGCGGATAGCGGCGGTACGGCATCGCGGCACGCTCACCCGCGAGAGCCGCCCGCGCCAGATCCGCGTGGTCGGCCGTGACCGGGCCGATCCGCAACGGGACGGTGTTCAGGAACAGCCCGACCAGCCGGTCCGCGCCGTCCACCTCGGGTCGCCCGTTCATGACCAGGCCGGTCACCACATCGCTCTCGTTCCGCGTCCACTCACCGAGGGCCCGGCCGTGCACGGCGATCAGCAAACTCTTCAGTGGCACGCGGGCGGCGGCCGCGGATCGGCGCAAGGCCGCCAGGAGCTCCGGTTCCATCCGGAGCGCCGCGTACCCGTCGGGATTCGCCGAACCCGAGAACCGCGAGCGGTCCAGCAGCAACGGCGGCAGGTCGGCCCGCTGCTGCCAGAAGGCGGCGGCCTCCGGCACAGCGGCGGCGGCCCTTTCCGCCTCGACGAACCGGGCGAGACCATCCTCCGGCAGCGGCGGGAGACCGGCGTCGCCGTCGTTCAGCTCCGCGTCGTACAGGGTGAGCAGGTCGACCAGCATCCGGGCGAAGCTCCAGCCGTCCATGACGGCGTGGTGGATCGCCACGGTCAATCGGAAGGACCCGGGCAGCGCCACCACCTGACATCGCACGAGCGGGGCGCGGTCCCAGTCGAACGGGGTGTCCAGCTGATGAGCGCGCCACCGGGCGACCAGCTCGTCGGCCGCCACCTCATCACCGTCGGACTGATGCCGCAGGTCCAGCGGGACCTCGGCGGTGGTCCAGATGACCTGCATGGCGTCGTCGTACGTCGCGAGGTCGAAGGAGGTGCGCAGGGCCGGATGCCGGTCGGCCAGGCGCCGGAGGGCGGAGCGGAACCTCTGCTCGTCGAAGGTGGCATCGACCCGCATCCCGATCAGGTCGTTGTACAGGGCCGTGTCGCCGGCCGTCTCGCACAGGTAGATCATCCCGACCTGGAGGGCCGAGGCCGGCGACACGGTGACCTCCCCCGGCCGCGGAGTCGCGCCGGTCCGGTCGGGGCCGGCCGACGGATCCTCGCCGCCGGAGTGTGGCTCCTCGGACGAAAGGTATTCGGCCAGCTCCGCCGCGTTGGGATAGGTGAGCAGGTCGATGAGCCGAACCGGCAGGCCGCGGTCGACCGCCGCCGCCACGACCCGCAGGGCGATCAGCGAATCACCGCCCATCGCGTAGAAGTCGTCCTCGGCGGCCACCTCCACACCCAGCTCGGCGGTGAAGAGCCGCCGCAGGAGGTCCACAACCGACGCGTCGGCCGCGACGGCGCCCGGCCGGGTCGGAACGTCGATCGACGAATCGAGGTGGGGCATGAGCGTCTCCTCGGAATGCGGAGCGTCGGCCGGCCTTCGGCGGACGGGTGTCACTCGACCGGGGCGGTCTGTCGCAGCCGTGCGATGAGCTGGGCCAACTCGGCGATCGTGGGGTTCTCGTAGAAAGCGCGGGGAGAAACCTTCACCTCCTGCTCGGTGGCGATCCGCTCGGTGATCGCGGTGGCCATCAGGGAGTGGCCACCGAGCTCGAAGAAGTCGTCGTCGGCGCCGATTCCCTCGACCGCCATCAGGTCTCCCCAGAGTTCGGTGAGCCACCGCTCCAGGTCGGTCGCGGGCGACCGGTACTCGACGTCGGAGTCCGGCCGGGAATGGCTTCGCCGGGCCGACAACGACGCTCGATCCACTTTGCCGTTCGGGGTGAGCGGCAGCCGATCGAGCCGGAAGTACACGCTCGGCAGGGAATACCGCGGCAGGGACCGGGCCAGGTACTGGCGCAGGTCGGGCAGCTCGGTGTGGGATTCGCAGACCACGAAGGCCGCCAGCCGGCGTCCGGAGGGCTCCTCCTGCGGGACGACCGAGCAGTCGAGCACTCCCGGATGGCTTCGTAGCGTGGTCTCGATCTCACCGGGTTCGACCCGATAGCCGCGGATCTTGACCTGATCGTCCACCCGCCCGAGGAACTGCATCGTCCCGTCCGGCAGCAGGCGCCCCAGATCGCCGGTCCGGTACATTCGCGCCCCGGGTTCACGCCCGGCCGGGTCGGGCAGGAACCGCGCGGCCGTCACGGCCGGCTGCCCGAGGTAGCCGTTCGCCACGCCCCGGCCGGCGGCGTAGATCTCGCCGGCCTCGCCGGGCGGCACCGCTCGCAGCGCATCGTCGAGGACCCGGACCTCGGTGGCCGGCACCGGCCGGCCGATCGGCACGAAGTCCGTCCCCACCGGGGCGGTCATCACGTGGCAGCAGGTGAAGGTGGTGTTCTCGGTCGGGCCGTAGCCGTTCACCACCCGCAGTCCCGGGTGGGCGGCGAGCATGCGATTGACGTGGGACGCGGACAGGACGTCCCCTCCGGCCACCAGGACTCGGAGGCTGTCGAGACCTTCGCCCGCCCGCTCGGCGACCTGGTGGAAGAGCCCGGCCGTCAACCACATGGCGGTCACACCATGCTCGCTCACCGCCTGCCGGATGCTGGTCGGGGTGGCGTCACCCGGCGGATGAACCGCCAGCCGGGCACCCCCCAGCAGCGGTGCCCACAGTTCCAGGGTCGAGGCGTCGAAGGCCAGCGGCGCCAGCTGAAGCATCGCGTCGCCGGTCGTCAGCGTCAGGAAATCGCTCGGCCCGACCAGGCGCAGTACGGCCCGGTGTGGCACCGCGACCCCTTTCGCCTTCCCGGTCGAGCCGGAGGTGTAGGCGACATAGGCCGTGTTCTCCGCCGTGACCATGGCCATGGGCGCTGTCGCCGGGTAGTCGCGCGCGTCACGCTCGGCCTCGTCGATGATGATCGCCGTCACGTCGCCGGGCAACCGGCGTGCGAGGGCCCGGCTGGTCAGCACCCGTTCGGCCCGGACGTCACGGAGCATCGCGGCGGTGCGCGGCGCCGGGTTCTCCGGTTCCAGCGCGACGTAGTGACCGCCCGCCTTCAGCACCGCGAGCAGGGCGACGACGACGGTCGCCGACCGCTCCAGGCAGATACCGACCGGTGTCTCGACATCCACGCCGAGCGCGTGGAGCCGATGGGCCAGCCGGTTGGCGCGGGCCTCCAGTTCGGCATAGCTCAACTCGCGCGAGCCCGCGCTGACCGCGACCGCGTCCGGGGTGGCCCGTGCCTGGTCGGCGAACCTGCTGTGGATGGTCGCCGGCGCGCTCTCGACCCACTGCGCCGGCGCCGGCCGGGCGGGTGTTCCCTGAGCCTGGATCATGCCTCTTCCTTCTGGTTCCTGCTCAGCCACCCGCGGGCAGCGATCAGCCATCACTTTTCCGTATCGGAAGACCATTGACGACAATCAGCTCGGTCGGAGATCGCCGGAATATGGGAAGTGCCGCGAAAGGCGAACCGCGGTCCGGCCGCATTTGCCGATTATTACATCAGCCGACGCCTTTAATAGACCTCCGGGACGCATTTGGCTCGATGCAACCGATCCGCCCGCTCGGGTACGGTGGGATGGCCAAAGCTAACGGGGAGGCTTTCGTGACCAGACTGACGACTTTGCGGCCGGCCGAAACTTCGAACGCCATTGGCCCGGTCCGACCAACCGAAAAGATCATGGTCACCAGAGTGGGACTGCGGTTTCCTTCCACGATCGACTACGACGAGTGGGAAACGGCCGGCCGGCGGCTCTCCACCCTGGCCACCTCCTCGGCCTGGTGCCTGGGCGACTGGTTGATCTTCGGACAGGACCGCTACCACGACCGCTACCGCCGCACCGTCGAGACAGCGGGGCTCGACTACCAGACCCTTCGCAACTACGCGTGGGTCGCCCGCCGGTTCGACCTGTCTCGCCGGCGAGACACGCTCAGCTTCCAGCACCACGCCGAGGTCGCCGCGCTTCCGGCGGCCGAGCAGGACTACTGGCTCGCCCGAGCCGCCGAGCACGGCTGGTCACGCAATCAACTCCGTCAGCACGTACGCGGCCACCGGGACCAGGTCACCAGGAACGCGCCCGCGCTTCCTCAGCTGAGCGTCCAGGACGACCAGCTCAATCGCTGGCGCGCGGCGGCCAGCGAGGAGGAGTGCTCGCTGGAGTCGTGGATCGTCCAGCGACTCGATGCCGCAGCCTCCGACATCCTCGGTCAATAGTCTCCGGCTCGAGCCCGCCGGCCCGGCCCGCGGCCGCTCACTCATCGACCATGACCATCCGGGACCGGTGGCGCCGGCCGATGTCGTCCAGGTACTCGAACTCGAGGCGCTCGAGCGCCGCCTCGATCGCATGCGCCATCTCGGGGTGGCTCGCCGTGTCGCCGCACAGCAGGTCGAGCTGGTAGGTCATCACGCCGTGATCCAGCCGGTCCCCCGGGCGCACATAGGGCCGGTAACCGGTGATGCCGGGAATCCTCCGAACGTCGGCCGCGCCGTGCACGCCCAGGAACACCGCCGATCCGACCGGCGCCGGGACGTTGTACTGGAAGTACACCCGGTCCGGCCGCAGCAGGGCCGGCGGTTCCGCGAGGCCCAGCGCGGACAACGCCGCGAGCCGGATCAGATCGACGCCGCACGAGCGCCGCGCCAGCTCGGCGATGTGCCCGCCGAGACGGCCGTTGACCTCGATGACGTGCGGACCGTTCGGGGTCAGCTTGATCTCGGTCTGGGTGATGCCCGTGGTCACCCCGAGGGCCGTCACGGTCGCGGTCGCAAGAGCGATGAGCTGAGCCTGCTCCGGAGCGGACAGGTGCGACGGCCAGAAGTGCCCCGTCTCGCGGAACGGCCGACGCAGTGGATGTTTGCCGGTCACGGCGATCGGCCGGGTCCCCCACGGCCCCGAGAGACTCTCCACCGAGACGTAGTCCCCGTGCGGCAGCTCCGGCCGGCCGACCAGCATCTCCTCCACCACCCAGCGGTCGCCGCCCGCCGCCGCGGGTCCGAAGATCCGCGAGTGCACCTGATCGGCGTCGGCCGGGCCGAGCACGGGGTAGGTCGAGCGGCTGGCCTGCCCGCGAGCCGGCTTCACGACCGCCGGGAAGCCGACCTGGCCGAGCGCGTCCGTCCACTGTCCGGGCTCGGCGATCAGCCGGCTGCGTACGTTGTCGGCGCCGGCGGCTCGTTGCCGCTCACGTTGCTGGTGCTTGTCGGTGAGCCGGTCCGCGGTCGGCCGGCTGTGCCCCGGCAGCCCCAGCGACTCGGTGAACGCCGCGGCGCACCGCAGCATCTGCTCGGCATAGGTGACGACGCCGCGTGGTCGCAGGGAGGCGACCCGGGCGACGTCGGTCGCCTCGTCCCCGCTGAGGTCGACGACCCGGCCGAGTTCCGCGAGGACCGGGCGCACCAGCCGCACGTGTTCGGTGTCCGGCACGGCGAACACCAGGGGCCCGAGCCCCGCCAAGGCCGGACCGAGCTCACCCGGGGACGCCGCGCCGCGGTCGTACACGACCAGCAAGGGTGCGGGATCAGACATCTGCTCGATCCTCTCCATGGATATGATGCGCGACATTCTTCCGGACATCACGTCCGAGCATCGTTGCCATTGAGCGTCCGGCCGGGCAATAGTCATGTCAGAAAGTCGGATTGTCCCGCCGGCGAGACACGAAGCTACCATTCCGATCACTCCTCGACCGGCGCTTCCACGCACGCTGCGCCCCATCAATGGAGAGCCCGAAGTCATGGACACCGTCGAAGTTTCGGCCAAGCTCATGAAAGACCCCGAAATGTTGACCACCGGCCATCCCGACGTGGTCGTCTGCGACGCCGAAGAATCGGCGGAGATCATGCGTATCGCCACCGATCTGACGTCCGCCCATAAGGCGCGGCTGGACGCGGCTGAGGTCGATCGCCGCTTCGACGACCCGCTCTTCCTGGTGTCGGCGGAGACCGCGGCCCGGCGGATCAGCCCCGCGCTGGTCCACCGCATCGTCGACTTCCGGGTCTCCGGAAGCACCTCCGGCGTGCTGGCCGTGCGAGGGCTGCCCGTCGACCGGCCGCTGCCGGACACGCCAGGGTCCGGGGCGCACCACGGACCCTGGCAGGAGCTGGCCGTCAGCTCGGCGGTCCAGCTGATGGTGATGTCGCTGCTGGGCGAGGTGATCGCCTACGCCGACGAGAAGCGGGGCCGCCTCATCCAGGACGTCTGTCCCGTCCCGGGCGCCGAGCAACGGCAGGAGAACACCGGCAGCACGCTGCTAGAACTGCATACCGAGGACGGCTTCCACCCGCACAAGCCCGATTTCCTCAGCCTGTTCTGCCTGCGTGGCGACCAGGAAGGACGGGCGCTCACCGTCGCGGGAGGCGTTCGTGCGGTCCTTCCGGCCCTCCCCGCGCGGCACCGCGAGGCGCTTCGCCGGGCCGCCTTCCACATCCGGCTCTCGTCGTCGTTCGCCGGCACCGGGCCGGCCCGTTACTGCGCGCCGCTGCCGGTGCTGTCCGGCCCCGTGGAGGATCCGGAGCTGTGCATCGACCTGCACGCCATGGAGGCGCTCGACGACGAGGGCGCGGCGGCACTCCGGGCCCTGTCCCGGCTGCTGCTGAGTCGGCTCACCGCGATCAGTCTGAGCCCCGGCGACCTGCTGGTCGTGGACAACCGGCTGGCGGTGCACGGGCGCACCGGTTTCGAGCCCCGCTACGACGGCGCGGACCGCTGGTTGCGTCGCTGCTATGCCGTATCGGACCTGCGTCCCTCCGCGAACAGCCGGCCGCCTCGATCGCGGGTGCACCACCCGTTGTGAATAGGCGTCCCAGACGATATTGATTGACACTGGTAATCAGGCTGACTAGCCTGGCCGAAAGTATGCCGGGAGGGACCTTTATGGGATCTCAGCGAGCACTTCTCACTCCTCAGATGACGCATTATTCTGAGAAACTCTACGAAGATGGAACTTTCCGCTGGCTTCCTTATCTGATGTATTTTCATCCGGCTGGCTATCAATCCGACGTGGTGAATACGGACAGCCTGGGATTCCGCATCTCACATGGCCGCGACTCGTCCGCCTCACCCGGTGGGCAGATGCCTTCCGAGCCGGTGAATCTGCTGGTCGGCAGTTCCTCGGTGTTCGGCGTGGGAACCACCCGCGACGAGGCCACCCTGCCGTCCCGGTTGTGGTCCCAGCACGCGCCGAGCCGGCCGTGGCTCAACTTCGGCGGCCGCAGCCACAACTCGACCCAGGAACTGCTGCTCTTCCTGCTCTACCGGCACCTGCTGCCACCCGTCGAGGAGATCGTCATCGTCTCGGGGTTCAACAACCTGTCGCTCGCCCGGCTGCCGGCCGACGTGCAGGGTGACCACGGCGCGTTCTTCCTCTGCAACGAGTACTTCGAGAAGATCGCCGAACTGCGCAAGCCGCCGAAGAAGTCAGGGGGCCCGTTCCGGCGCCAGCCGCCCGCGCCGGCCGCCGCCGACGCTCACACCACCGACCCGGCGCAGCAGATCGCCCACGCCACCGAGCTCACCGTCCGCCATCTCGGCAGCTGGCAACTCCTCGCGCGGGCGCTCGGCGCCCGCCTGTCCTACGCGCTCCAGCCGATGGCGCCCTGGGTGCGAGCGGAGCCCGCGCCCGAGGAGGCGAGGCTCTTCGACGAGCTCGATGAGCTGTTCAGCTTCACGGAGATGTTCGGTGACGTCATCGCACCGCAGGTGGGCCGGGCCTATGCGGCCGCTCTGGAAGCCGGGTGCGAGAAGGAGGGTGTGCGGTTCCTCGACCTCAACGTCGTGCTGGCCGGCGACGCGGACCCCGACGAGTGGATCTTCGTCGACCGATGCCATTTCACCGACGCCGGCCACGACAAGGTCGCCCGCCTGCTCGCCGAGCATCTGGACCTGCACTGATCAGGAGGTAGGACCGTGTCATTCCTGCGACGGCTGATCGGGCGGCTCTTCCGCCGTAAGCCCAAACCCAAGAACGACGCCTCGATCTATCCGATGTTCTGACCCGGACCGACGCCCACCAGGAGGCCCGATGAGCTCGCCGCCCGCCGATGCTCTTCGCGTGGCGTACCAACGAGCCTGCGATCCGGAGTACTTCATACCCGACGGACCGCTGGTCGACAGCCTCCACGCCGAGTTCGCCCGCCCCGGGCCGGGCCAGGGCGCGGAATCCGCCGACGAGCCCTGGTCCCCGGCCGGGAGCCGGCAACAGGTGTCCGCGTGGTCGGCGGCGCGGGCGGCGCGCTATCTCGCGCTGGCCGAGCAGACCGCGCCTGACGCGGTACCGTCCCTGGTCCGCCGGGCCGCGCTCGGCTGCATGCCGCTGGGGCTGGTTCAGGGCGCGTGGCTGCAATGGCTGAGCAGCCCCGGCCGCGCGGACGATCCCGTCTCGCTGCGTCTGCTGGCGCTGTACGCCTCCGACATCGGCGTGGGGCGGCCCCACGACTCCCGGGGCAGCGCGTACCTCGCCATGCTTCGAACCCTGCGCCAGGCCGAGTACGCCGTGCCCACCGCGGCGGTCGCCCTCGACGACCGGATCGGCGAGCCCGCGTTCCACCTGCCGGCCGTCCTGATGACCGCGAGCCGCCGCCCGGAGGCCTTCCGGGCGGAGCTGATCGGCGCGGACCTCTGCGTGCGGGCGGTGGGTCTGCTCCCGGCTCTCACCCTGATCCGGCACCACCACCCCGACTGCGCGGCCTGGACCGCCCTCGACGGTTCGAGCGCGCGGCAGGAGGGCGAGCCGGCCGCCGTCCAGCGCTCCCTGGCCGTGGTGGAGGAGCTGATCGCCGGCCGCCCCGCGATGGCGGCCGGGGCGCGACAGGGCTTCCGCTGGGCGTTCGAGGTCCTGTCGGCCTGGGACGACAACCTGTTCGCGGAGCTGGCGGCGGCCCGGGATCCCACGTACGAGATGGCCGAGCTCCTGCGCGCCCGGTCGGCCGAGGCGGTCATCTACCACCATGACTACCTGTTGAGCGGCCGGCCGCTGACGCAGTGGCTCGCGGAATCCCGCACCGACCCCCATCCCCTGCTGACGGCGCTCGCCGGGAGCCGGTTGGTCCGGCCCGGCGACGCCGACCGGAGCCCGCTGCTGAACGGGTTGATCGGCGAACGCGGACCGATGTTCCGGATCTTCTCGCCGCCGGACCTGACCGTGCTGCGGAACTGGATCAACTCGCTCCCGGCGGGCGGCGGCGCCGCGACGGGGCCGGGGCCGGCCGGGCGGTCACATCCGCCGACGCTGCCCGCGCCGGCCGAGCCGCTACCGGGACCCGGGCCGGCCGACCTTCGCGAGGCATTCCACCGGCTGCTGCACCGCACCGGGGATCCGGGCACCCATCGCTTCGCCCGCGGCTACGTCCAGGGCTGGCTCGCCCGCAGCGCGCACCGGATGGGTGACGGCGACTCGCCCCTGCCGGCGCGCTGGCCCGAGGAGGGACTTCGCGGGTGGCTGGGCGAGCAGCACGATCGGCATGCCCGGTCGTTCGATCAGACCAGCGACGACCCGTTGCCCTCCCGGGCCGAGGTCGTCGAGTCGACCGTACAACTGGCGCCGTTGACCTTGATCGACGGATCCTGGCTGCACGGTTTCACCGACGCCGGCCTCGCGTCCTCCCCGGTCGGCTTCGCGCTCTTCGACACCTACTGGGACGAGCTCGGCAACGGTGTGCCGACGTTGAACCATCCGATCATCTACCGCGAGGTGCTGGCCGAGATGGACGCCACCCCGCCGGCGACCGCGTCGATCGAGTTCGCTCGCTGGCCGCGTTTTCTCGACCGCTCGTTCGAGCTGCCGGTCTACTGGCTCTCCATCGGGCGCTTCCCGAGGACGTTCCTGGCCGAGGTTCTCGGGCTCAACCTCGCCATGGAGCTGTCCGGGGTGGGCGGAAGCTACCGGCGGGCCCGCATCGCGCTGCGAGCGCACGGGTTCAGCACCCGGTTCGTGGACATCCACAACACGATCGACAACGTCGCCACCGGCCATTCCGCGTGGGCCGCCAAGGCGATCGACACCTATCTGAGCACGTTGCCCGCGCTCACCGGCGGCGAACGGGACGAGGTCTGGCGGCGGGTGCGGATCGGCTTCCGGTCGCTCAACCCGCCGGACGGCCGGGCCGCCCGCCGCGCCGAACGCCACGCCCGCAAGCTGTCCGAGCTCGGCTGAGGAGTATGCCCGTGTCCAACCTCGTCCTCGGCCTGTCAGCGTTCTACCACGACAGCGCCGCCGCGCTCGTCCGGGACGGGCGGGTGGTCTCGGCGGCGCAGGAAGAACGATTCACCCGCCGGCGCCACGATCCGGCCTTCCCGCGCCGGGCGGTGGACTACTGCTTGCGGGAGTCCGGCATCTCGCTCGAGGACGTCGACGCGGTGGCGTTCTACGAGGATCCGGCGCTCAAGTTCCGGCGGGTCCTCGCCACCTATCTCGGCGCCGCACCCGGCGGGTTCGCCTCCTTCCGGGACTCGGCGCCGCAATGGCTGGGCTGGAAGCTGAGCACCCTGCGAACCGTGCGGCGGGAACTGGCCGGCGCCGGCCCGGTTCCCCCGATCGAGGTCCGCCGGCATCACGAGTCCCACGCGGCGTCGGCGTTCTATCCGAGTCCCTATCCCCGTGCGGCCGTGCTGTGCATCGACGGCGTCGGGGAATGGGCCACCACCACCATCTGGCACGGGACCGAGGACGGCCTCCGACAGCTCGCGGAGCTCCGCTTTCCCCACTCGCTGGGCCTTCTGTACTCGGCCTTCACCTACTTCTGCGGCTTCAAGGTGGACTCCGGCGAGTACAAACTGATGGGACTGGCGCCGTACGGCACGCCTCGTTACGAGCGGGTGATCCGCGAGCGGCTCATCGACATCCGGCCCGACGGCTCCTTCCGGCTGAACCTGCGGTACTTCGAGTTCCTCCGGGGGCAGGTGATGACCGGCCGGGGGTTCGAGAGCCTCTTCGGTGGTCCCCGCCGGCAGCCGGAGAGCCCGCTCACCCCGCGGGAGTTCGACCTCGCCGCGTCGGTGCAGTCGGTCACCGAGCAGGTGGTCGACCGGCTGGCCCGGACCGCCCGCGACCTGACCGGTGAACGGACGCTGTGCCTGGCCGGCGGCGTAGCCCTCAACTGTGTCGCGAACGGCAAGCTGGTCGACAACCAGATCTTCGACGAGATCTGGGTGCAACCGGCGGCCGGCGACGCCGGTGGGGCGCTGGGCGCCGCGCTCTCGGTGTCCGCGGCGCGGGGAGGATCGCGCGACCACCTGGCCGGGGGCGGCGACGGCATGTCGGGAGCGCTGCTCGGCCCGGCGTACGCCGACGACGAGATCGAGGCCTATCTGCGGGAGAACCGGATACCCCATCGGCGGTGGGAACCGTCCGCCCAGGCCACCGAGGTCGCCCGGCACCTGGCGGCCGGCCGGGTCGTGGGGTGGTTCCAGGGGCGGATGGAGTTCGGGCCTCGGGCGCTGGGGGCGCGCTCGATCCTGGGCGATCCACGCGACCCCGGCATGCAGTCGGTGATGAACCAGAAGATCAAGTTTCGGGAATCGTTCCGTCCGTTCGCCCCGTCGGTCCTCGCCGCGGACGCGAAGGACTACTTCGACCTGAAGCAGGAAAGCCCGTACATGCTGATCGTGAGCCCGATCGCCGAGGCCAGGCGGATCGCGGCGGACGGACCCGCAGCGACCGGTCTGGAACTGCTCCGGCGGCCTCGCTCGGACATTCCCGCAGTCACCCACGTCGACTACTCGGCCCGGGTGCAGACGGTGGCCGAGGAAACCGACCCGGCGTATCACCGGCTGCTCCGGGCATTCAAGGAGGCAACCGGTTGCCCGGTCCTGGTGAATACGTCGTTCAACGTGCGCGGCGAGCCGATCGTGAACACCCCGCACGAGGCCTACACCTGTTTCATGCGGACGAACATCGACATGCTGGCGCTGGGCCCGTTCCTGCTCGACAAGGCCGAACAGCCGGTGCCCGCGGGCGACGACGACTGGCGTGCCGACATTCCGATGGACTGATCGCCACCGTACGGATCAGCTCGGCCTCGAGAGATCATGGAGCGGGACATGCGCCGGATGATGCTGGGCGTCCTCTATTACCTTCTGCTGACACCGATCGCATTGCTCATACGATCGGTACGCGATCCGTTGCACCGCCGATGGGATATGAATAAGGCGACCTATTGGAGCCTGATTACCGCCTCCGAGGACAAATCGAGGACATTCGCGCAACGCGCCGACAATGATTGTTGAGTTAGGTTGGAAGCATCCGGACGGTACCTCGGAAATTGTCGGTACCCGTCTTCCGTACATCGAGAAAGGTCGTGAAATGACGGAGCAGAACGACGTCTACGAACCCCCGGCCCTGACTGACCTCGGCGACTTCGAGGAGCTGACCCTCGGCACCTGGTTCGGCCTCAACTGGGACTTGTCGCAGTGGTTCTTCGCACCGTTCTGAGTCACCCGGTAAGGAATTGATCGGGCCGCGGTGAGGCCGACCGGCGTTTGCTCCGGCGGCTTCACCGCGGCGTCTGCCGTCAGCGTCCGAACTGGAGGAGAAGTGCGGTTTGTGGTCCTGGCCGACACCGAACGCGCCGCCGGCCTGGCCGAGATGGCGGCGCTGGGCCTGGGCGCCGACGCTCAGGTCGTCATCCATGCCTCGGGCCGTCCATGGATCCTGGGCGACTGGCGGAGCGACGAGGCCGTGATCGTCAGCGCCGGAACCCGTCGTCTGGCGCTGTTCGGCAACACCCGCGTGTCCGTCCCGGCGCTGACCGGCGAGCTGGCCCGGGCCGGCACGCCCGCCGATCTCGACCGGGTGTTCCGCCCGCTGCGGGGCAGTCCGCACCTGCTGGCGTCCTTCGACGGCCGCACCCGGAGTCAGGGTGCCCTGTCGACGGCCCGGCAGATCTTCTACACCACGGTGGACGGCCTCACGGTCGGTGGCAGCAGCCAGCGGATCCTCGCCGGCCTGGCCGGGACGGGACCGCGGACCGAGGCGCTGGCCATGCGGTTGCTGTTCCCCGGCGCGCCCTGGCCGCTCCAGCAGGACACATTCTGGGCGGGGGTGGAGACACTGCCCGCCGGATCCTGGTTGGACGTGCGGGACGACGGCAGCCACCGGGTTCACCGATGGTGGTCTCCTCCGGATGCCACATTGTCCCTGCGGCCGGGCGCGGAGGGCGTGCGAGCGGCTCTGGTCGGGGCGGTGGAGGCGCGGCCGCACGGCACGGCGATCAGCGCCGACCTCTCCGGTGGCCTCGATTCCTCCATCCTGTGCTTCCTCGCGGCGTCCACCGGCGCGGCCCTGGTGACCCATCACCTGCTGCCGCTGGATCCGGCCAACGACGACACCCGATGGGCGCGCTGGGTCGCCGGGCAACTGCCGCGGGCCGAACATCGCTACACGTCTCCGGACGACGGGCCCGCCTGGTTCGAGCATCCCGACGTCATCGACGCGGCGGCGCTCACCGACGGCCCGATGGCCTGGCACCGCAACCGCGTCCAGCTGGCTCACACCGCCCGCGCGATGGCCGCCGAAGGCTCACGACTGCATCTGACCGGCGTCGGCGGTGACGAGCTGTTCTCCGCCGGCCCCGTCGTCCTGTGGTCGCGCTGGCGCGAGAACCCCCGGCGAGCCTTCTCCGCCGTGCGCCGGGCCCGGGTGATGAACCGATGGCGCTGGCGCGATCTCGCACCCGCTCTGGTGGACAACGGCCCGTTCGACGCCTGGCTGGCGCGCGCCGCGGACGGTCTCACCGCTCCGCCGCTTCGCACCGCCGGCCTGGGCATGAACTGGGGCGGCGAGCTCCGGATGCCGCGCTGGAGCACGGCCGGAGCCACCGACGCGGTACGCGAACTGATCCTGGCCACCGCCGGGCGCGGGGTCGAGCCGTTGCATCCGCACCGGGCCCAACATCAGCTCCTCGACGCGGTGCTGGCCACCGGCGGCGCGCTGCGGGAGGCCAACACCGCGCTCTCGCCGACCGGAGTCCGGTGGGAGGCGCCGTTCCTGGACGACCAGGTCGTCGAGGCGGCGCTGCGGGTCTCGGTCGGTGAACGCGGAATGCGAGGCCGGTACAAACCGGTGCTCGCCGCCGCGGTCCGCGGCCTCGTCCCGGACCGGCTGGTGGAGCGGCGCAGCAAGGGCGAGTTCAGCGCGGAGGCCGAGAGCGGCCTGCGCCGCAGCCGGCGGATGCTGGTCGACTGGTGCGACGATCTGCACCTGGCCCGGCTCGGGCTGGTGAACGCCGACGCGCTGCGCTCCGCCCTGCTCGGCTCCCATCCGCACCGCCACGACCTCATGCCGTTCGAAAGCACCATCGCGTGTGAAAGCTGGCTGCGGCTGAACTCGGCCGGAGCACCGGCCGGCCGGAGCACGACAGGAGGCCGGAGATGACGCTCACCATGCGGTCCGACGTCAGCGCCACGGACACGGAGGACGGGCTGGTCCTGCTGGATCAGCGCTCCGGCCGGTACTGGCACCTCAACCGCAGCGGCGCGGCGATGCTACGGATGCTGCTCGACGGGCGCACCCCGCAGGAGACGGCAGCCCGGATAGCGCAGAGCTCCGCCGTCACGGAGTCGGCGGCACTCACCGATGTGGAGCGTCTGATGGCTCTCCTGCGGAAAGCGAAACTGGTGACGTCGCGATGACGGTGCCGGTCGCTCCGGAAGAATCGGTCCCGCTGCGCTGGCACGAGCATGTCACCGCGCGGGTGGTCGTCGTCGTGGCCTGGGCCCTGACCAAGGCGCCGCCGCGCCGGCTGCGCCGCGTCCTTCAGCTCATCAGCCGCGGCGCACGACCGGCCGACGCCGGCCGCGCCACGCGAGCACGGCAGGTGGTCGTGACGGTCAGCGCGCGGTGCGCCGCCGGCCACGGTTGTCTGCAACGCTCGGTCGCCATCTGCCTCTGGTGCCGCGCGACCGGGTACTGGCCCGACTGGTACACCGGCGTGCGTACCCGCCCGTTCCGGGCGCACGCGTGGGTTGAGGCCGGTGGCAGCGCGGTCGGCGAAGCCGAGGACATGACGCTCTTCCACCGGATGCTGGCGGTCCGGCTCACCCGGCGATGAGCGGCGGGGGGACCCGGGCTCACCGCTCGGCGCTGCCCAGTCCCGCCTCCCGGGCCAGCGCCGCCGCCCTCGCCCGGTGTCCGGCCTTCAGCTTGGCGATCACCCGCCAGACGTAGTTGCGCACCGACTTCTCGGTCAGCACGAGGTCCTTGGCGATCCGCTGGTTGTTCCACCCCCGGGCGAGCCGGTCGAGAACCTCGAGCTCCCGCTCGGTGAGGTCGGCGAGTGCCGCCGGTCCCGGTCCGAGGTGCCGCGCGGAGAAGAACGCGGTGAGGCGGGCGGCGACCGCGGGGCTGAACACCGCGCCGCCCTCGGCCACCACGGTGATCGCCCGGAGCAGCTCGGACGTCGACGCCCCCTTGGTGAGGTAGCCCTTCGCGCCGGCCCGCAGGGCATCGAGGATCGCGTCGTCGGTGGTGGCGTGCGAGACGGCAAGCACCGCCGGCCCGGTTCGGGCGACGCTTCGGATCAGCGAGAGCCCCGCCCCGCCGGGCAGACCGGGCTCGACCACGAGCACCTCGGCCGGCGACCGCATCCCGGAGAGCAGCCGCAGAGTCTCGTGCACCGACCGTGCCTCGCCCGCCAGCTCGATGTGCGCCACGCCCGCGAAGGCGGCTCGGATGCCGGCCAGGGACGCCGGGTGGTCGTCCACGACGACGACCCGGACGACGGACCGTGCGGGCAAGTCAGGACCAACGAATCATGGTCTCGGCCAGTTCGCGTCGCAGGCCCGAGGGATCGGCGTTGAACGACCGGGCGACCCGCGAGCGCACCTCGGGCGCCTTCTCCTGGCTCAGCTTGAACATCGCCTCGGCCGCCGTGACCCTGATCCGGAAGGCGCCGACCCCGGGCCCGATCTGCTCGAAGTACGACAGCGAGGTGGTCGGATCCCAGCCGGTCCCGAAATCGCGCTCCAGGATCCGCACCGTCTCCCGCACCACCCACAGGGTGGCGTCCAGCCCGGTGATCAGCTCCACCGTGCCATGCACGTGCAGGGCGGTGAAGTTCCAGGTGGGGGCGGCCGGCGAGGTCTGATAGACGGTCGGTGACACGTATCCGTGCGGGCCATGGAAGACGAGCGTGACCGGATCCTCCGCGGCCAGCGCCTTCCAGTGCGGGTTCGCCCGGTTGAGGTGCCCCAGCAGCGTGGTTCCGACCAGGCCGGTCTCGCCCGTGCCGGCGGCCAGGGTCGTCTCGTCGGGGATGACCGGCAGATGGGTGACGAGCGGGCCGTCCGCGCCGTTGCCGACGAGCATGGCGAGCGGGTGACCGCGCATCAGGGCCAACGCCCACGACGGATCGGGCGTGCGGTACAGCTTAGGAACGAACACGGTGTCCTCCGTCCGCGCCGGCCGCCGCCGGGATGTTCGGCTCGGCGCTCGACGCGCTCACCGACTCGACGATGTCCCACGCCCGCACGGCCAGATTCGACAGCAGGGATGATGAGATCCCGTGGGTGTGCTCGGTGCCGCCCTGGAGGTAGATGCCGACCGGGCTGCCCGGACGGGTCTCCACCCGGTAGTCACGGCCGACGCGCAACCGGCCGCTGCTGTCCTGCTTGTACATGCCGGCGATCCCGCTCAGCAGCGGCGACGGATCCATCGGCCGGTAGCCGGTGGCGTACACGGCGATGTCCACGTCCAGCTTCGTCACGGGATCGCCGGGCGCCCGCACCAGTGACAAGCTGACCCGGTCCCGGTCGGACCGGGCCGCGATCACCTGGAACATCCGCTTGAGGTGCAACCGTCGCCGGCCGGTGACCGACTCCTGGTAGGCGCGGCGGTACAGCTCCTCGATCAGAGCGAGATCCACCACCGAGTAGTTGGTGTTCGCGTGGTACGCGTCGAGCTTCTCCTTCACGACCGGAGCCGCCTCGAAGAAGTCGTCGATGGCGCCGGCGTCGAAGATCTGGTTCGCGAACGGCGAGTCGTCGGCCACGCTGTACCCGTACCGCGGAAGGATCGCGAAGACCTCCGCCTGCGGATAGCGCTCGTGCAGGTGGGCGGCCGCCTCGGCGGCGCTCTGCCCGGCGCCGACGACCGCGAAGCGGCGCGGCGCCTCGACGCCGAGACAGGTCAGCCGGCCCAGCAGCTCCGAGGAGTGCATGATCCGCGGCGACCGCTCGACACCGCTGGGCAGGCGTGGCACCAGGCCGGTGGCGATGACCAGGTTACGGGTCCGATAGACGCGTTCCGCCGGATCGCCCGGGCGCCGGGACGCCACATCCAGCGCCACGACGTCGGAGCCCTCCACCACCGGCCGGACGTCGACCGCCTCGGTCGCGTAGTGCACGGTGTCCTCGAAGTGCCGTGCCGCCCACTCCAGGTAGTCGTGGAACTCGACCCGGGTCGGGTAGAACGACCGGTGGTTGACGAAGTCGGCCAGCCGGCCCTTGGCCTTCAGGTAGGACAGGAACCCGAACGGGCTGACCGGGTTCCGCATGGTCGCCAGGTCCTTCAGAAAGCTCACCTGCATGGTGGCGCCCTCGATCAGCATGCCGCGGTGCCAGCCGAAGGACGCCTGGCGTTCGAGGAAGACCGATCGCAACTCACGGCCCGTCGTCGCGGCATGTTCCCGGAGCGCCACGGCGAGGGCCAGATTGGCCGGGCCGAAGCCCAGCCCGACGACGTCGTGCACCGATGGTCCAGCACCGGCCTGCACAGAACTCACGGCGTTCCCTCCTCGATCCACAGCCGAAGCACCCGATGCACTTCCGCCATCAGCACCCGGGTCGTCGCGCGCCGAGGTGCCGAGTCACTCACCGGCCCGCAGGAGCCGGTCGATCTCCTCGGGCGCCAACGCGGCGATCTCGTCGGCCACCAGCCGCTCCACCTCCGCGGCCTGCTCACTGATCGTCCGATGATCGAAGATCGTCCGGACGGTGACGCCGGCGGCGAACCGCTCCTGGAGCCGGGCGACCAGCCGGGTCGCGCTCATCGACGTTCCGCCGCTCGCGAAGAAGTCGTCGTCGACCCCGATCGCCCGGTGACCGAGGACGTCACACCACAGGGCATGCACCGCCTCCTCGATCTGGTTCCGCGGGGCTCGCGGCGTCCCGGCCGTCGCGACCGGGTCGGGCAGGCGCCGGCGGTCGATCTTTCCGCTGGTGGTCATCGGGAAGGCGGCCAGGACGACGAAGGCGGAGGGAATGAGGTAGCCGGGAAGCAGATCGCGCAGGTGGGCCCGGAGCCCAGCCGGTGTGGGCGGGGTGCCCGCCGCGGTCAGGTAGGCGACCAGCACCGGGCGCCCCTCGGTCGTCCGCGCCACCACCGCCGCGTCGCCCACCTCCGGCATCGACCGCAGAGCCGACTCGATCTCCCCCGGCTCGATCCGATAGCCGTTGATCTTGATCTGATGGTCGCTCCGCCCCAGGTACGCCAGCCCACCGTCGGCGCACCACCTGACCCGGTCCCCCGTGCGGTACATCCGCGCCCCGGGCACGGCCGAGAACGGGTCCGGCAGGAAGGCGCCGCCGGTCAGGGCCGCACGGTGGACGTACCCTCGGGCCACTCCCTCACCGCCGAGGTACAGCTCGCCGGGAACCCCCCGCGGCACCAGACGAAGCGAACCGTCCAGCACATAGGCGGACACCCCGGCGATCGGCCGGCCGATGGAGTTCCGCGGCCACGGAGCGCCCAGCTCGCCGGTCGCCGTGGCCACCACCGTGTTCTCGGTGGGCCCGTAGTGATTCAGCACCGGGACACCCGGATCGTCGGTGGGCCGGGGCCGGAAGAGATCGCCGCCGGTCAGCAGCCTGCGCAGCCTGGTGGTCGCCGCGAGGGGCCGGCCGATCAATTCCTCGGCCACCAGCGTCGGCACGAACGTGGACGTCACCGCCGTCCCGGACAGCCGCCGGACCAGATCGTCCGGGGACCGGACCAGCTCGTCCGGGCAGATGTCGAGCCGGGCGCCGGAGACCAGGGCCGGCCAGATCTCCCAGCCCGCGGCGTCGAACGACGCGCTGGCCGTCTGGGCGGTCACGTCACCCGGTCCGGCTGGATAGGCGGCCAGGTGCCAGCGCAGCAGGTTGTCGAAGGTCCGATGGGTGACGGCGACCCCTTTCGGCCGGCCGCTGGATCCGGACGTGTGCACGACGTAGAGCGCGTTGTCGGGCATCGGGCGCACAGGCTCCGGCACGGCGGACCGCGGGCCCTCCGGGAGGCTCGCGCCGGGAGGAACATGTCGCTCCGCCGGCACCTCCAGCCGGGCGCCGTCGCGGGGTGAACAGATGACCAGCCGCGCCCGAGCATCCGCCACCAGGAACTGGACGCGGGAGACCGGCGACTCGGGATCGACGGGAAGGTAGGCCGCACCGGCCCGGACCACGGCGACCAACGCGACGATCAGATCGATCCCGCGCGGCAGGCAGACCGCCACCACACTCTCCGGTCCGGCGCCACGGGAACGCAGGACCGCGGCCAGCCGGCCCGCGTGCTCGTCGAGTTCCCGGTACGACAACCGCCTCGCTCCCTCGGAGACGGCGCACGCGTCCGGTGTCGCCGCCACCCGCGCCTCGAAACGGCGATCCACCGTCTCCGTGGAGCCGGCCGGCGCCGGGCCCGTGCCCAGCGTCACCAGCTCGCGCTCCTGGCGCGCGGAGAGAACTCGCAGGGTGGACAGTGGCCGATCCGGTTCGGTCCCGGCCGCGTCGAGCAGCCGCACGTAGTGTTCCGCGAACGCCACCATGGTGTTCCCGTCGAACAGCTCGCCGGCGTAGAGGAGCCGTCCGGCCAGCCCGCCGCCGGCCCGCCGAAGATGCAGCTCGGTGTCGAACCGGACGATGGTCTCCGGGAACTCCACCAGGGTGCCCCGCACCCCGGGCAACCGCAGCGCCCCGGCCACCAGGGAGTCGTCGGCCAGTTCGAACCAGTGCTGGAACAGCGGATTGCGGTCCAGACGCCGGTGGACGCCCAGCTCGTCGATGATCCGTTCGAACGGGACGTCCTGGTGGTCGAGCGCGTCGAGGACGGCGCCGCGGACCACCCGGGTCAGGTCGTCCAGGCTGGGATCGCCGGCCAGGTCGGTGCGTACCGCCACGGTGTTGGTGAAGAAGCCGATCGCGTCCTCGACGGCGGCGTCGGTCCGGCCGGCGAACGGCACGCCGACCACCACGTCGGCCTCGTCGGCGTACCAGCCGAGCAGTCGCTGGTACAGGGCCATCGTGACGGTGAACAAGCCGGTCCGATGCCGCTCGGCGACTCGGAGCAGCCGGTCGGTGACCGCCGCCGGCACGGTGAAGTCGTGCTGCTCCCCCTGTGCCGTCCAGACCGCCGGCCGGGGCCGGTCGGTCGGCAGCTCCAGGGTCTCGGGTACGCCGGCCAGCCGCTCCCGCCAGTAGCGCAGCTGCGATCGGATCTCGGGGCTGTCGATCGCCTCGCGCTGCCGGTACGCGAACTCCCCGTACGCCAGCGGAACCGGCACCGCCGGCGGCCTCGCGCCGGCGACGAGCGCTCCGTAGGCGGCCGACAGCTCGCGCTCGAAGATCGGCCGGGAGACGCCGTCGAAGGCGATGTGGTGCACGTGGTAATGGAAGAGCCACGACTCGGGTCCGAGCCGGGCCAGAATCGCCCGCAGCAGCGGGCCGCGGCTCAGGTCGCACGGGGTGGCGAGCAGGCCACGCACCAGCCGCTCGGCGGCCTCGGCGGGCGCCGATCCGGCGCTGAGGTCGTGGTAGGACAACCGGATCGAACCGGCCGGGTCGATCACCGGCCGGGGCTCACCGCCGGTCACCACCACCCGGGTCCGCAGGGGGTGGTGCCGCTCGGCGACAACGCGCAACGCCTCCTGGAGAAGGCCGGGATCCATCGGCCCGGACAGCAGCCAGCTGCGGGGGGAGAGATACCCGGCCCGGCCGGGGTCGACCTGGTCGAGGAACCACAGGCGCTGCTGGGCGAAGGACAGCACCGGCCGGGTCCGCGATTCCTTCGTCGCCGGCGGGCCGGCGCTGTCGTTCCTCATGCCGGTCGCGCCAGTTCTCCGCCGGTCCGCCGGATCTCGGCGGCGAGGGCCGCGACGGTGGGATGCTCGAACACCGACTTCAACGGCAGGTCCGCACCGGTCGCGGCCCGGATCCGGTACGCCACCTGGGTCACCAGCAACGAGTGTCCGCCCAGGCCGAAGAAGCTGAGGTCGACGCTGATCCGATCGACGCCGAGCACGTCCGCGAAGACCTCCGCGATCAGCTGTTCGAGGGCGTCCCGCGGCGCGGTGAAGGCCGGTCCGAACTCCGCCGGCGCCGGCAGGCCCTTGCGGTCGACCTTCCCGGTGCCGGTCAGCGGCAACTCCGGCAGCGGGACGAACGCCTGCGGAATCATGTGGGCCGGGAGCTGCCCGGCCAGCTGATCGCGCAGCTCCGAGGCGGCCGGTGGCTGATCCGCGGCGACGAAGTAGGCCGCCAGCATCGCCGACTCGCCCTCCCCCACCAGGACCACCACCGCCTCGGTCACGTCCGCCCGGGCGCACAGCAGCGCCTCGATCTCGCCCGGCTCGATCCGGTACCCGTGCAGCTTGATCTGGAAGTCGGCACGACCGATGAACTGCAGGACACCGTTCGGGCGCCACCGGCCGAGATCGCCGATCCGGTACATCCGGGCGCCGGGCCGGTCGCTGAAGGGATCGGGCAGGAACGCGGCCGCGGTCAGCGCCGCGCGCCCCAGGTAACCGCGGGCGAGCGGCGGGCCACCCACATAGATCTCACCCGGGACGTTCGGCGGCACCGGCGCCAGGTTCTGGTCCAGGACATAGATCCGGGCGTCCGACATCGGCCGGCCGATCGCCGGGAACTGTGGCCAGGACTCCGCCGGCGACGTCAACCGGGGTGCGGTCACCACGTTGACCTCGGTCGACCCGTAGTGGTTGTCGAGGTATGCCGAGGGCAGCGCGGAGAGCATCTCGCGGACCGCCGGTGTGATGGCGAGACGGTCGCCGGTGGTGATAACCTCGCGCAACGTCGCCACGTCGGACGGACGACCGGCCGTGTGCCGCGCCAGCTGGTCCAGAGCCACCACGGGCAGCAGGACCTTGCTGATCCGCCGGTCCCTGATCAGGTCGGCGAGGGCGGCGACGTCGTACCGCTCATGTTCGGTGGCGATCACCGCGCAGCCGCCCAGCCACCAGGTCGACAGCAGTTCGAGGTAGGCGACGTCCGCCGTGATCGGGAAGTACTGGAGGGCGCACGGCCGCTCGGCATAGTGGTTCACACACCAGTTCAGCAGGGCGATCTGCGGGCCCTGTTGCATCGCGATGCCCTTGGGCCGGCCGGTCGAGCCGGAGGTGTAGATGACGTACAGCAGGCTGTCCGGACCGGCCGGCGCCGATGCCGGATCGACGGTTCCCGCGGCGGGATCACCGGCGATCGGCTCGTCCAGATGCAGCGGCGAAACGCGCTCACCCCAGCCCGCCGATCCCATCGTCGCCGTCACGGCCACCTGGGTCATCACGATCGACGCGCCGGCGTCGGCCAGCATCAGCCGGATCCGGTCGGCGGGATGATCGGGGTCCAGCGGCAGGTAGGCCGCGCCGATCTTGGCGGTGGCCAGCACCCCGACCGCGAGGTTGGCGTCGCGCCGGACGGCGAGCCCGACGACGGACTCGGCGCACACACCCCGGCCGGCCAGAACGGCGGCCAACCGGTCGGCCGCGGCGTCCAGCTCGGCGTAGGTGAGGGTCAGATCACCACATCGGACGGCGGGCTCGTCCGGCGTCTTCGCAACCCAGTCCCGGAAACCGTCCAGAACCGTGCTCCGGTCGGTGCCGCCGGCAGACTGCTGAGCTTCGAGCATGCGATGTCCCCCTGATCGTTGAGAGTGTCGGCGCCGGCGGCCGGACCGTCAGCACGAGAACGTGACGGGCAGCCGTCGAGGCCCCCGCAGCATCGGTCCGTAGGCCCAGACGACATCGTCGGGCCGGACATCGAGACTGAGGTCCGGCAGCCGGCGGAAGAGGGTCTCGAGTGCCACCTCCCCTTCCAGCCGTGCCAGCTGCGCTCCCAGGCACAGGTGCGTCCCATGCCCGAAGGCCACGTTCCCGCGGGCGTCACGGTCGGCGCGGAACTCGTCCGGCTGCTCGAAACGCTCCGGGTCGCGGTTGGCCGCGGCCAGCGAGATCAGCACCGAGTCGCCCTTGGCGATCGGGACGCCGCCGATCTCGAGATCCTCGCTCGCATAGCGGTACGCGGACGCCTGCACCGGCGAGTCGTACCGCAGCACCTCGTTCACCACGGCCGCCCAGGAGACGCGCCCCTCGCGGACCGCGGCGAGCTGATCGGGGTGCTGGAGGAGGCGCAGGACGGCGCAGCCGAGGAACTGCACGGTCGTCACGTGCCCGGCGCCGAGCACCGACAGGATCATGCTGTGCAGCTCGTTCTCGTCGCGCAGGTCGCCGGACTCGAACCCGCGGATCAGGTGAGCGGCCACATCGTCGCCCGGGTTGACGCGCTTGTAGTCGGCGAGGCGCTTGACGTAGTCCACCAGCGCGGTGAGCGCCGGCACGTCGATCGGCTGGGTCATCCCGGCGCGGTAGAACAGATCCAGGCAGCGCGCCGGCGCCTCCCGTTCCGAGGCCGGCACGCCCAGCACCTCGTGGATGATGCCGACCGGCACCGGTAGCGAGAACGAGCTCACCAGGTCAACGGCGCCCGATCCGGCGAACGAGTCGATCGCTTCGTCGGCGATCCGCTGCACCATGCCGCGCATGCGTTCCACCGCGCCCGGGCTGAACGCCCCGGCCACGAGGCGCCGCAGCCGCGCGTGTTCCGGACGGTCGAGGTCGAGCAGGCCACGGGCCGGATCCCACTCGCCACTGCCGAACGGCGCCGGCGGGGCGCTGGAGTTCCGGTCGTCATTGCTCAGCCGGGTGTCGGCCAGGCTGGCCCGCACCAGATCGTAGGACGTCACCAACCAGGTCGTCCCGGCCGCGTACGGGCTGAAGACGGGGCTGACCGGCGCGTGCTCGCGCATCCAGGCGTAGTTCGGATAGGGATCCGGGTCGCTCTTCTCCCTGGGCTGCCCCGTCGGGTGAGCATCTGCGATGCCGGTCATCGTCCGCGCTTCCTCTCTTGTGCCGCTACAAAGACCTGCGGGGCGCGGCTCATGCCGGAACCGCCTCGGCCACCGCGTCGTCCATCGCCGCGCCGAGCAGACTCAGCAGTTCCTCCGGCGCGGTCAGGAAGGCGTGATGGCCGCCGGCGAGCACCGCGCTGCGTACGTCACCGGGACGGGCGTACTCCGCCCAACCGGTCATCAGCGCCGGCCGCACCTCGTCGTCCTGTTCCCAGCCGAGCACCTGGATCACGGACGGCAGCACCACCGGCGACGGCAGCCGATAGGCGCGGTTCGCCGCGATGTCCGACTTCAGCGTGCTCAGTCCCAGCTCCAGCAGGTCCGGATGTGGCGTTCCGCCCATGGCGACGACGAAGGCGCTGAGCTCGTCGGTCAGCTCGTCGTCGGTGAGATGCAGGAACCGGCCGTACGGGCCGTCATGCGGAGCGACCTGGGACGAGATGAACAACCTTGCGGGAACCGGCAGGTCGCGCCGGGCGAGGAGCAGGGCCGTGGCGAAGGCCGGCAGGGCGCCGCCGCAGTGACCGAAGAAGCCGAACGGCCGGTCCAGGTAGGGCCGGAGACCGTCGACGAGATCCTCGGCGAGCTTCTCATAGGTGCCGTAGTGGGGCTCCCGCACCCGGTTCTCCCGGGCCGGCAACTGGACCCGGCAGACCTCGGTGTCGCCGATCCGTCCCGGCCACCGCTTGTACATCGACGCGCCCACCCCGGAGTACGGGAAACAGAACAACCGCGCCGGAGCATCGGGGTCGGGTCGGCGTAACAGCCAGCGCTTGGGACGCTCCGCGGAAACCATGGCTCGCCTCGCTCTCGGGCTCGAAGGGTCGATCTCAGGACGTCGGGAAGGTCAGCGGACCGCCGGTGGACAGCGCGTCGGCCAGGTCTCCGGCACCGCTCTCGCGCAGGTCTGCGGTGACCGGGAGACGCTTGATCCCGGCCACGAAGTTGGACGCCAGATGCTCGACCGGCCCGGCGATCCGGAACTCGGCCACCCCGGCGACGACCTCCTCGAAGAAGACCCGGAGCGCGATCCGGGCCAGCGGGGCGCCCACGCAGTAGTGCGGCCCGAAGCCGAAGGCGACATGCCGGTTCGGCGTACGGCCGACATCGAACCGGAAGGGATCCTCGAAGATCCGTTCGTCACGGTTGGCCGAGCCGAGCCAGGCGACCAGCGCTTCACCCTCGGCGATCGGCGTTCCGCCCAGAACCGTGTCGTGCACGGCGTGCCGCAGGAAGTGGTTGGCCGGCGAGGACCACCGCAACCCCTCCTCCACCGCGGACGGCACCAGCGCCGGATCCGCCGTCAGGCGCCGGTACTCGCCGGGGTTCTCGGCGAAGGCGAGCACGGTGCCGGCGATCGCGTGCGGTGTGGTCACATTGGCGCCCAGCAGCAGGCTGTAGCAGTTGTAGACGATCTCGTCGAGCTCCAGCGGCCGCCCCGAGACCTCCATCCGCAGCAGGAAGCCGACGAGGTCGTCGCGATCGTCCGCGGTCACCGCCCGGACGTGCCGGGCGAAGTAGTCGAACAGTTCGTGATGGGCGGCCACCAGCGTGCCCCGGCTGCTTCCCTCCCGGAACGACGGGTCGTCGGCGGCGATGGCCATCGTGGTGAGCCGGGTCAGCCGGGGCCAGTCCGGCTCGGGCAACCCCATGAGAGCGCCGGTGAAGGCCATCGGGAAGCCCGCGCCGGCCGCCGCGAGATCGAGCTCACCGCCGCCGGCCAGCGGGGCGAGCATCCGCCGGGCCAACCGGCGGATCTCCGGCATCCGGCCCTTGAGGGAACGATGCGAGAGCACCTTCATGAGCGGCTCCCGCATGGCGGTGTGCACCGGTGGGTCGCTCGCCGCCATCATCTTCCCACCGGCCGGGTCCGTGCCGCCGAGGATGGACAGCAGGGTTCCCCGCTGCGACGTGAACCGCGTGTGGTCGCGCAGCACCTCATTGACCTCGTCGTACGTGGTCACCGACCAGAACGACCGGCCGTCCGGCATCGTCTGCCGATGCACCGGCGACCGCTCACGCATGGCCGTCCAGATCGGGTGCGGGTCACCCGAGGCGTACAGCCCCGGGTCGAAAAGATCCACCGTCGCCAGGTCGACGGACTCCTGGCCGGACGGCACGCTGAGCCTCATTCCTCGCGTCCCTCTCGTTCGTCGGTCGAGGCAGCCAGCACGACCCAGCTCGCGGTGGCCCGGGCGAGCAGCTCGCCGGTCGTGTCGTAGAGGGCGCCGGCGTTCCTCAGCACCCGGCCGTTGCGCTCGCGCAGGGTGGAGACGATGACGTACGGCGTGCCCACCGCCGGCAGCCGATCGACGACGGCCGACATCCGGTTGAGCAGCATCGGATTCGCGGCCGGATCGGTGATCCAGCCGCCCGGGCAATCCAGCGCGGCCCAGACGATCTCGGCCGGGACGACGCCGCCCCGGCCGAGTCCGGGATGCGGGATCCATCGGCAGGCCACCGTGTCCGGCACACTCTCCAGGCGGCCGGGCGCGAGGCGCAGACCGTCGCCCTCGTCCCGTCGCGGCCCACACGCGAAACAGGTCGGGAAGGGGTGCCGGCCGCGCCCCGCGAACCCGGCCGACGCGCGCTCGGCGGCCTCGGGCGTCACGAAGGCGGGCGGCTCGACGACCGGCGGCCCGGCCGTGGCCACCATGGCCAGCAACCGGTCACCGACCGTCAACCGGGATCTCGGTGTGCCCCGCTCGAACCGTAGCGGCGTCTCCAGCGGCGGCGGCTCCAGCAACGTCACCACCGCGTTCGGACCGTGCTGGGCGGCGCTCATCGACGCCAGCCGGCCGCACAGATAGCCACCGTGCGCCGAGCCGGCCGGTCCGTTGAACCGCCGCGGGACGACGAGCGCGGCACAGTCCGCGGTCATGGGGTTCCCGCTCGGTCCGGACCGAGCGGGACGGGCCCCGCCGATGGCGTGACAGCGCTCGCCCCGGGCTCGGATCGGGACTGACCGGCCGACCACACGGCGTCGTCCACGACCAGCGCGAAGGCTCGGACCGTCGTGGCGTCGAAGATGCTCCGCGCCGGGATACGGACGTCGAACGCCGCGCGTACCCGGGCGATCATGCGCATGGCCAGCAGCGACTGGCCGCCCAGAGCGACGAAGTCCGCCGACCGGCCGAGCCCGGTGACGCCGAACAGCGACTCCCAGATCTCCGCGATCTTCCGCTCGGACGCGGTGCGCGGCGGCTCGTGCGGCTCGGCCTCCTGGGCCGTGGGCCGCGTCGCCGCCTCCTCCTCCGCCGAGAGGCGCAGCAGCTCCCGGCGGTCGATCTTGCCGCTGGCCAGCCTCGGCAGGTCGGTGTGGAAAGCGAACGTGCCGGGTACGGCGGCCGACAGCACGTGGTCGGCGAGAAAGCGACGCAGATCCGCCGCCTTCGGTGGCTCCGACAGCGGCACCACGTGAGCGGCGAGGGACATCCGTTCACCCACGCCGGGTACGGCCACCACGGCCGCCTGGGCGATCCCCGGGTGCTGCACCAGCGCGTGCTCGACGTCGGAGGGCTCGATCCGTACGCCGCGGATCTTCACCTGATGGTCGACCCGCCCCAGAAATTCCATCACCCCGTCCGGGCGACGGCTGACCAGATCGCCGGTGCGGTACAGCCGGGCGCCCGGCACACCGGAGAACGGATCCGGCCGGAAGGCCGCCGCCGTCGCGCCGCCCGAGGCACCGTAACCCCAGGCGAGGCACACCCCACCGACATGGAGTTCGCCCGGTACGCCGTCCGGTACGGGCTCGCCACGGTCGTCCAGCACATGGGCGGAGACTCCGTCGATGGGCCGCCCGATCGGCACCGCGTCAGCGTCGGTGTCACCGGGCCGCAACGGCCAGGTGAGGATGTCGATACACGCCTCGGTGGGGCCGTACTGGTTGAACACCTGGCCGGACGAGGCCGCGAACACCTCACCCACGAGGTCACCGGTGAGCCGCTCCCCCGCGATCAGCACGTTGCGCAGCCCGGCCAAGCCGGGCCCACCGCCGCCGGCCAGGAACTCCCGCAGCAGCGACGGCACGAAATGCATCACGGTGACGTCGTGCCGGACCACCAGATCCGCCAGCTTCTCCGGCTCGGCCTCGATGCCGGGCGGCGCCACCAGCAGCGTGGAGCCGAAGCAGAGCGGAGCGAACACCACCCAGAACGTGCAGTCGAAGACCAGCGAACCGTAGTAGGCCACCACGTCATCCGGTCCCAGCGGATAACGCGTCTGTCCCCAGGCGAACCGGTTGGCGACCGCCGAGTGCGGGATGAGGACCGGCTTGGGCCGTCCGAGCGAACCCGAGGTGTGCAGAACGTAGGCCAGCGTCCCGGGCGCCTGGTTCGAGGGGCCGGCGCCGACGTCGGACCCGCCGGGCCGTCCGAGATCGTCCAGTGCGACCGCGTCCGGCAGGACCGCCCGTCCTTCCTCGTCGGCCACCGCCAGGGCCGGCCGGAGCCGCTCGACGCTGCGCCGGGTCGTGGCCGCGGCGGCGCGCACGTCGAACGGGGCGATGGCCGCGCCGGCCGCGAACACGCCCAGCGCCGTCACCACCTGCCGCACGGAGCGCTCGGCACAGATCGCGACCACCGAGCCCGGGGTCACGCCCAGCCCTCGCAGCGCGGAGCCGATCCGCTCCGCCTCGGCGATCAGGCCGGCGAACGTCACGCGGTCGAGACCATCGGTGATCGCGATGGCATCGGGCTGCGAATCGGCCACCGCCCGCACCATCTCCCACACCGATTCCTCGCCGGGAGTTCGAATGTTCACCTATGCACCTCCTGTGCCGATGGCCGGATGTCCGGTCATCGCGCGGCTGCCGACGTTAATACGAGGGCGGCAGGAATTGGCCGGAAATAAATGCGCTGATCGGCGCGGAAAAGGCTCGCCGGGAAGTCCGTGCAATCAATGCCGGACGAGCCGAGTCTAGTGGGATCCATCGAGTCATCGCCATTGTCCCGCCGGCGAGACAATGCGCGGGATCAGGGACCTTGACGCTCTATTCGGTATCCATTACTTTACGGCGCCATGGCTCCGGGCCGGTCAGCGCCGCGGGGCCGCCTCGGCGGGCTCGTCCGCCGGCGCCGGACGGCTCCGCAGCCCGCGCACCGCCGGCATCGTCAGCACGAGCGAGTTGGCCAGCAACTGCCAGAGCACACCGACCGCGAGGACGGCCGAGATGCTGGTCGCTTCGGCGATGGGGCCGGCCAGCGCCAGCCCGAGCGGACCGACCGAATAGGCGCCGAAGGCCACATAGGACATCACCCGGGAGATCGCCTCGCTCGGCACATGCTGCTGGATGGTGGTCATCCAGAGCCCGTTGAAGACCGAGTTGGCGACGCCGGCCGGAATCGCGGCCAGGCACACCACGATCAGCGGGGCGTGCAGGGCGAGGGCCGCGGACGGCGCCGCCCAGGCGAAGGTGACGATGGTGGTGACGACCAGAGGACGCTGCGGACGCCGGCCGAGCAGGAACAGGCCGCCGACGATCGAGCCGGCGCCGTACAGCGCCACGATGGTGCCCCAGGCGCCCGCCCCGCCGTAGCTGCGATCCGCGCTGGGCGGCCCCAGCACCAGGTACGGCGCCCAGACCACCAGGTTGAAGAAGGTGAACTGGAGGGTGACCGTCCAGAGCCACGGATAGGACCAGAACAGCCGCCAGCCCGAGCGCAGGTCATGCAGCACCGACGAGGTGAACTTCGGCCGGGTGTCGGCGAGCCGCAGGATCAGGAGCGACGCGATGCTCGGCAGATAGCTGAGTGCGTCCACCACCAGCACGACACTCGGGCTGGTGAGGGCGACCAGGACACCGGCCAGCGCCGGACCGCCGACGTTCGCCATCGACTGGCACAGACCCAGAAGCGCGTTCGCCTCCTGGAGGCGGCCGGGCGACACCAGCGAGGGCACCAGCCCGTCGAAGGACGGGCGGAAGACCGCTTCGCCGAGCCCGCCGACGCCGACCAGGACCAGCAACGCCCAGAGCGGCGGTGCTCCCACGATGAACAGGACGGCGACCGCGCCCTGGGTGAGGGCGCGCAGGAAGTCGGCATACAACATCACCGTCCGCCGCGGAAGCCGGTCGCCCAGCACGCCGCCACCGATGAGGAAGAGGACCATCGGCACGATCCGGGCGGCCAGCACGAGGCTGAGGTCGGTGAGCGAACCGCCGTCGTGGAGAACCGCGAACGCCAGGGCGACCGTGGCCATCGAGGTTCCGAAAGCCGACGTGGAGTAACCGAGGAGGAAGACCCGGAAGTTGCGTTCCCTCAGCACCTCGAGTTTTCCCCGGATGGCCTGTCCCCTGCTCAGTGGCTTCAACCTCTCCCGCGGCAGTCACGACAATCCCGCCAGGCTGTCATACACGGACAGACCTGGGCAAGCCGTGTCTCGCCGGCGGGACGGAGCTCAGGGCGCAGCCGTCCCCCAGTCGACCAGAATCGTCCGGAGCTGGTCGGCGGAGAAGATCGGGACCTCGGAGATCCGCTGGTGGGGATTCACCGCGACGGCGGCGAGGAAAGCCTGGTAATGGTCCACAAAGGTCCGCGCGGTTTCGTCCTCGAGCAGATCCCGCGCATAGAGCAGCCGCCCGCCGAGGCCGCCGCCGGACTCCTCGTTCAGGTGCAGTTCCAGATCGAACCGGGTCCGGACCCGGCCCTCGTTGAAGAAGCTGGCCTCGACCTGGCCCAGGCCCAGCAGCCCCGACGCGGCGTCGGTCGAGCCGCCGGACAGGTCGAACCACACCTGGAAGAGCGGATTACGGCCGAGATCCCGGGGCGGCGCCACCTCCTGGACGATGCGATCGAAGGGGACGTCCTGATGCTCGTGGGCCTCCAACATCGTTTCCCGGGTACGCCGGAGCAGCTCGGCGAACGAGGGGTCGTCACCGAGGTCCGCGTGGATCGGCAGCGAGTTCGCGAAGAAGCCGATCAGCCCCTCGAACCTGACCTGGGTACGCCCGTTGAAGGGACAGCCGACGATGACATCGGCGCTGGCGGTGTACCGGGAGAGCAGCCCTTGGAACGCCGCCAGGCCGGTCATGAAGAGGGACGCCTGACCCGCCTCGGTCAGCTCCCGGAGGTCGGCGGCGACCGCACCGGGTACCGCGACCGGAACAGCACCGGCCCGATAGGTCGGCGTCGCCGGGCGGTCGTGGTCGGCCGGCAGCTCGAGGATCGACGGCACCCCCCGCAGACGCTCCCGCCAGTGCCGCGCCTCGGCGTCGAGACGGGGCCCGGCCATGGACCGGTGCTGCCAGACGGCGTAGTCGGCATATTGCGCCGGCAGCGGGGCCAGGCCGGGCTCGAGGTGCTGGACGTAGGCGGCGTAGGCGGCGGAGACCTCGCCGGCCCAGACCTCCAGCGACTCCCGGTCGAACAGGGTGTGGTGCACCACCAGCCCCAGGACGTGGTCGGCCGGGCCGAGCTTCGCCAGCCACGTCCGGAACAACGGTCCCCGGTCCAGATCGAACTGGGTGTCGGCGGCCGCCCGGGCCAGCGCACGGGCCCCTTCGGAGGGATCGTCCCCGGCCGACAGGTCGTGCCGCTCCAGGCCGCGCGGCGGCGCTTCCGAGACCACCTGGTACGGCTCCGCGTCCCCATCGGCCTCGAAGTGCGTCCGCAGGACGTCATGGCGGCGGGCCACGAACCGCACCGCGCTGTCCAGCGCGTCCGGGTCGAGGGGACCGCTGAGCCGGTACGAGGCGGCCACGTTGTAGGCGAGACTGCCCTGGGTGAGCCGATCGATGAACCAGAGCCGGCGCTGAGCCAGCGACAGTGGCGGCCGCCGCGGCGCGGCCTCCGCCACCGTCGGCGCCGCGGTCACCGCGCCCTCCAGTCGCCTCCTGAGCAGCTCTCGGGCCTCCTGGGTCAATTCCTGAGGTTCCTGACGCGCCACTGTCGACAACCCTTCGGTCACACGGTCGAATTGCGTACGGAAATCGCCATTATCAGAAACGGCATCCCCGCCGACGCTATAGCAGGCGCGACTCCGACTCAACCTAGGATACTGTTGTCGACTTCACCGGACACCGCCCCTACACTTCATTTCGGAGGTGTTCGAGTGACGTCGACAGTCAATACGGAAAACGATCAGGAACGCACCTACAAGGTCGTGCTCAACGAGGAAGAGCAGTACTCCATCTGGCCGGACGACCGCGAGATTCCCACGGGGTGGCGCCCATCGGGATTCACCGGCGGCAAGGACGATTGCCTGCAACACATCGACCAGGTGTGGACGGATATCACTCCACTCAGCGTGCGCCGCCGGTTGGCGGACACCCGGTAGCGGTTCCGGTTCCGGCACGGCGGCTGCCTCGCCTGGCCGCCCGGGGCGGGTGACCCCAGGAGGCCATCGAGAGGGCCGCCGCCGTGACCGGATCCGCCCCCCGCCCGTTCACGCCAGCTTCGCTTCCACGGAGGTGGGTGTCGGGTCAGACCGCGACGGCGCCGGCCCGGCCTTCCTCGAGCACGATGCCGGCGGCGGTGTCGAGGCTCGCGATGATCCAGCTCTCCAGGCTGCACGCGGCCCGGTCGGCGGCCGCCCGCCATCGGTCGAGCCGCGCCTGCTCGGCCTCGATCCTGGGTAGCGAGACCTGCCTTTCGCTTTCGCCGCCGCCGCGGCGCTTCGCTTTGACGTGTGACCGCAGCTTGTTCCTGGACCACCGGCTCTCTTCGGCACGGCTCAGCCAGTAGTCCTGTTCGTCGTCCAGCTGCCCGGCGACCTCGGCGTGGTGCTGGAAGCTGAGCGCCGGCCGCCGCCGGTCCATCGTGAACCGGCGAGCGACCCAGGCGTAGTTGCGCAACGTCTGGTATTCCAGGCCGACCGCCTCGACGGCCCGGCGGTAGCGGTCGCCGTACTCGCGTTCACCGTGGATCAGCCAGTCACCGAGACACCAGGCCGACGAATCGACGACGTCCGCGAGGCGCTGCCCCGCGCGTTCCCAGCTCTCGTACGTGAGGCCGCCCGGAATGCGCAGGCCCACCCGGGTGACCAGCACCGGGCTCCCGTCCTCCTCGGTACACACCGCCCGGCCGTCGCGAACCGGTCTCGACGTCCCCGCCGGCGCCTTGGCCGACAGCCCCCGTGCTGTTGTCGTCAACGCTTGCCCCTTCCGTGACAGAACGTACCGAGCGACGATTTCTCAGGCTCATGCCAACGATTTCCGGCTGATCTAGCGCAGCGTTCAATTCACCGCGGGACATCAATGATTAAAAGTCCGGGCCGACCGATGGCACACACTTACGGCTCAGGCAGATCGGGCCTGAGTAAACCATCGCGAACGGGGCCAAGATTACCACCCGTACGGATGATGTCCATCCCGTCGTGATCTGATGCGAACCGGCGCAATGGCGGATTACCGTACGTGTTTAGAGCCGCGGAAGTGCGACTGATCGAGTGGCGGACGCGGTAACAACAGGCAACATCGCCGATGGCGGCGCATCGATCTGACAGACCCTTCGACCAGCCCGTCGGACATCGATGCTTGTGACTTCAAGGAATCGTTCTGTCACGTCGGGTAACTACTGCCCTCCTGGATCGTCCCGAGGGCGACGAGAAGAGTCACGCTGTGACAGCGTCCCGGCCCAGAGCCTGACCGCGGTGGGCAGCGGCCAGCGACTCCAAGCGCGACACGCCCAGGGACGACGGCAGGTCGTCGGCCGGCTCAGCCACCCGGGCGACGACCGCGGTTCGGTCCACCCAGCCCGGCGGCCACCCTTGCGCTCGTTCGCATTCCGTCCCATGCCGCATAAGGAACGCCGTCCGATTATCCTGCGGATCTTTCGACCGGTAGCGCGATGGCCATTCCTTCTCTTGAACAGGGGCGCCACCACAACGGCCGCGTCGGCCGCGACCGATTCTTGATGGAATTCGGAGAGGTGTAGGTCGGAGATGAGCCGGGCGATGTCGTCGTCCGGGCCACCGAAGTGCTCCAGAGCGGCCCAGTCGGGCATACGCTGCGGAGATGACGGTGATCGCGAAGGTGGCGGCCATTCTCGACGCCTTCACCGCGGACGATCGCGGCCTGGGGTTCGCGGAGTTGCAGCGGCGTACCGGCCTGCCGAAGGCGACGCTGCACCGGCTGACCGCCGAGCTGGTCGTGGCCCGGCTGCTCGACCGGGTGAACGGGCGGTTCCACCTCAGCGGGCATCTGTTCACGCTGGGCATGCGCGCCTCGGTCGAGCGCGGCCTGCTCGAGGTGGCGACGCCCTTCCTCGAGGACCTCTACGAACGTACCCACGAGACGGTCCATCTGGGTCTGCGTGAGGGCGCCGAGGTGGTCTACGTGGCCAAGGTGAGCGGCCACCGCCAGGCGCGGGCGCCGTCGCGGCTCGGCGGGCGCCTCCCCTTGCACGCCACCGCGATCGGCAAGGCGCTGCTCGCCTTCGCGCCGGACGCCGTCCGCGCCGAGGTGCTGGCGGCGCCGCTGGCCCGGCTGGCACCGCGGACCGTGACCTCGCCGGCTCTGCTGCGCCGCCAGCTCGACCGGGCGGCCGAGACGGGGGTGACCTTCGAGGCGGAGGAGTCCGCGGTCGGCATCGTCTGCGTCGGCGCTCCGATCCTGGACGCCGACGATCTGGCGGTGGCCGCGGTCAGCGTCGCCGGGCCGGTCGGGCGCTTCCAGCCGCGGCAGCACCTGGGCCCGGTGAAGGCCGCGGCGGCCGGCATCGCGGCCGTCCTGGCTCGGCGCGCCACCTTGAGTTCCGGATAGCGGAACAAAAAGCTGGTGAGCGCGCCGACCGGCCGGGCAGGGTGGCGGCATGACTTCGCCCGCAGCACAACGCCTGCTCGACGCCGCGCGAACCCGGACTCCGTGCCCACCCGTCCGTGACCTGATCGGCGCCGACGACATCAAGGCGGCCTACGGGGTCCAGACGGAACTGACCGCCGCCCGCCTGGCCGGTCGCGCCCGGATCGTCGGGCACAAGATCGGGCTCACCTCGGCGGCCGTTCAGCACCAGCTCGGCGTCGACCGCCCCGACTTCGGCGTCCTCTTCGACGACATGGACGTCAGCGGCGAGGACGCCATCCCGGTGGGCGGGCTGCTGCAACCGCGGATCGAGGCCGAGGTCGCGTTCGTGCTGCGGACGGACCTGGCCGACGAGGTCACCGCGGATCGCGTCCGGGCCGCGGTGGGCGCGATGGCACCGGCGCTGGAGATCGTCGACAGCCGGATCGCCGGCTGGGACATCAGCATCGCCGACACGATCGCCGACAACGCCTCCAGCGGCCTGTTCGTGCTCGGTCCGGCGCGGGTCGGGCTCGGGGCGGTCGAGCCGGTCGACGTGCGGATGGAGATGAGCGTCGACGGCGAGGTGGTATCCACCGGTTCCGGCGCGGCCTGCCTCGGCGACCCGCTGACGGCGCTGGCCTGGCTGGCCGGCGCCGCCCGGGAGCTCGGCGATCCGTTGCGCGCGGGACAGGTGGTGCTGGCCGGCGCGCTCGGCCCGATGGTGCCGGTGCGGCCGGGCATGCACGTCCGCGCCCGCTTCACCGGTCTCGGCACGGTCTCCGCCCGCTTCGGGGAGGTCTGATGCGTACGAAGGTCGCCGTTCTCGGGTCGGGCAACATCGGCACCGACCTCATGATCAAACTGCTGCGGCTGTCGGAAACGTTGGAGATGACCGCGATGGCCGGCATCGACCCCGGCTCGGACGGTCTGGCCCGGGCCCGGCGGCTGGGCGTGGCCACGACCGCCGACGGGGCCCGCGGGCTCGTCACGCTCGACGGATTCGCCGACGTGGAGATCGTCTTCGATGCCACCTCGGCCCGGGCCCACCTGTCCAACGAGGCCGTGCTGCGGCCGTACGGCAAAATTCTGATCGATCTGACGCCGGCGGCGATCGGGCCGTACGTCGTGCCCGCGGTGAACCTCGACGAGCATCTGGCCGCCGGGGACGTCCGCAACGTCAACATGGTGACCTGCGGCGGACAGGCCACGATCCCGGTCGTCGCCGCCGTCTCCCGGTTCGCTCCGCTGCCGTACGCGGAAATCGTCGCCTCGATCGCCTCGAAGTCGGCCGGCCCCGGCACCCGGGCCAACATCGACGAGTTCACCGAGACCACCTCGCGGGCCGTCGAGCGGGTCGGCGGCGCGGCCCGCGGCAAAGCGCTGATCGTCCTCAATCCCGCCGAGCCGCCGCTGATCATGCGCGACACCGTGCTGTGCCTGGTCGACGCGCCGGACGCCGCGACCCGGGAGGCGATCCGGTCCTCGGTCGAGGAGATGGTCGCCGCGGTCGCCCGGTACGTGCCCGGGTATCGGCTCAAGCAACCCGTGCAGATCACGCCGGTGCCCGCGGACCAGCCGGTGCACACGCTCGCCGGCGCCGCCACGGTGACCCATCAGGTGTCGGTGTTCCTCGAGGTCGAGGGCGCGGCGCACTACCTGCCCGCGTACGCCGGAAATCTCGACATCATGACCTCGGCCGCGATCGCCGTCGCCGAGCGGATGGCCGCCGCACGTGGCGACCTGCTGAAGGAGACGCGCTCATGACCCGGCTGTTCCTCCAGGACGTCACGCTGCGGGACGGGATGCACGCCGTCCGGCACCGGATGAGCACCGACGCCGTCGGCGCGATCGTCCGCGCGCTCGACGCCGCCGGGGCCGACGGCATCGAGGTGGCGCACGGCGACGGGCTGGCCGGCGGCAGCCTGACCTACGGTCCCGGCTCGCACACCGACGAAGAGTGGATCGAGGTCGCCGCGGCCAGCATCACGCACGCCCGGCTGACCACGCTGCTGCTGCCGGGGGTCGGCACGATCGCCGACCTGAAGCGGGCGTACGCGCTCGGCGTGCGCTCGGTGCGGGTGGCCACCCACTGCACCGAGGCCGACATCGCCGCCCAGCACGTCGCCACCGCCCGTGAGCTGGGCATGGACGTCTCCGGTTTTCTGATGATGAGCCATCTGGCCGAGCCGGTCGCGCTGGCCGCGCAGGCGAAGCTGATGGAGTCGTACGGCGCGCACTGCGTCTACGTCACGGATTCCGGGGGCCGGCTTCTGATGGACGGCGTACGCGAAAGGGTGCGCGCCTATCGTGACGTGCTCGATCCGGCGACCGAGATCGGCATCCACGCCCACGAGAACCTGTCGCTGTCGGTGGCCAACTCGGTGGTCGCGGTCGAGGAGGGCGTGACCCGGGTCGACGCGTCGCTGGCCGGGCAGGGCGCGGGCGCCGGGAACTGCCCGATCGAGGCGTTCGTCGCGGTCGCCGACCTGCGGGGCTGGGAGCACGGCGGCGACCTGCCGGCGCTGCAGGACGCCGCCGAGGATCTCGTCCGGCCGCTGCAGGACCGGCCGGTCCGGGTGGATCGGGAGACGCTGACGCTGGGCTACGCCGGTGTCTACGGCTCCTTCCTGCGGCACGCCGAGACCGCCGCCGACCGGTACGGGGTCGATGTGCGCGCGATCCTGCTGGAGGCCGGGCGACGGCGGCTGGTCGGCGGCCAGGAGGACCTGCTGGTCGACATCGCGCTGGACCTGGTCGCCGCGGCCCGATAACGGTTCAGGTCACCACCCGGAGGAAGTCCTGATCGATCTCGCGGTGGGTGTAGTTGATCCCACGCGCGGCCTGGTCCATCGTCCAGGTGATCGGGCGGAAGTCGGGCCCGGTGCGGTAGCCGCCGGAGAAGACCTCGTTGCGGTTGCCGGACGGGTCGAAGAAGTAGATGGTGCCGCCCCGGGTGATCCCGTGCCGGGCCGGGCCGAAGTCGATCGGCACCTCGTCCATCGACATCACGTCCCCGGCCCGCAGCAGCGCGCTCCAGTCGTCGATCTGGTACGCGAAGTGGTGCAGCTTTCCGTTGGGCCCGTTGACGAACGCGATGTCGTGCGGATTCTCGCCGCAGAACATCCACGAGCCGACCAGGTCCGCCGGCTCGTCGCCGGACACCAGCCGCTCGGCCGGGCGGAAGCCGAGCACCTCGGCGAAGAACCGTTCCAGCAGCGCCGGGTCCTCGGTGGTGATCAGGGCGTGGTTGATCCGGGGCACTCCGATGCCGCGCAGGCCGGTGCGGGGCCACGGATCCGGGTTGATCTTCCCGACCTTGGTGCCGAGGTACTCGACCTCCGAGTACAGCTCGAGGACGTGCTCGCTCGGCAGCGTGACCCGAAGCCCGTCACCGACGCCGGCGTTGTCGCCCTTGCTCATCCGCTCGAACGAGGCGCCGAAACCGGCGATCCGGTTCTCCAGGGCGGCCAGCGAATCCTCACCGGTCACCTTGTAACCGAACTTGACCAGGCCGACGCCGCCCTCCTCGAGCACGACCGAGTGGTGGTCGTCCTCGTCCCACGACTTGAGGTACACGCGGCCGTCCTCCTCGTGGACCGCGTCCATGCCGAGGGTGTTCTGGTAGTGGTCGCGGGCGCGGGCGAGGTCGGTGACGCGTACGTGGACGTAACCCAGACGAACGACGGACATGGCTATCTCTCCTCGACAGTGGGGGCGGCCATGCGGGGCGCACTGGCCAGCATGGATCGCAACGGTCGTTCGCGTTGCTCGATGACGACGTCGCCGAGCGGGACGGCCCGGCAGGGAAGGCAGAGACCGGCCGAACGCTCGGCCGCGCTGAGCGCCGACTCCGCGACCGGACCGAGGTACGTGACGGCGCCCGCCACGAGGGGGCACTTGCAGATCCCACATCCGCCACCCCGGCAGCGGTAGCGGGCGCGCCACCCGACGCGGCGCAGTCCTTCGACGATGGTCTCGCCGGGCGCGACGTCGACCGCCGGTCCGTCCGGGCTGACCGTGATGAGAGGCATGGCTACACCGCCGGATCTTCGAAACTTCCTTAGGTTTCGTGAGTGTAACCACAGCTTGGACTCGTTATCTACATCGCCGCACCTGTAATGTTTCTAAAAGTTGTGGAACTATAGGGCGATGAACGCAGGGGTTCCGGAAGAAGGCCGCACGGTCGATGCCGGCGGTGTGCGCACCAACTACCACGACCGCGGCGACGGCGCCCCGGTCCTGCTGATCCACGGTTCCGGGCCGGGCGTCTCGGCGTGGGCCAACTGGCGTACGGTCCTGCCGCCGCTCGCGCGGCAGCGCCGGGTCATCGCCCCGGACATCCTCGGCTTCGGCTACACCGAGCGCCCGCGCGAGGCGGTCTACGGGCCGGACAGCTGGCTCGACCACCTGCTCGGCTTTCTGGACGCGCTGGACCTGCCCCGCGTCTCGGTCGTGGGCAACAGCTTCGGCGGAGCGCTCGCGCTGCGGCTGGCCATCGAGGCGCCGGAACGGGTGGACCGTCTGGTGCTGATGGGGAGCGTGGGGGTGCCGTTCCCGATCACCCCGGGTCTGGAGGCGGTGTGGGGCTTCGAGCCGTCACTGGACGCCATGCGCCGGCTTCTGCGCTGGTTCACCTTCGACACAAGCCGGCTGACCGACGACCTCGCCGAGCTCCGCCTCGCCGCCGCCACCCGTCCCGGCGTGCACGAGGCGTACCGGTCGATGTTCCCGGCGCCGCGGCAGGCGATGGTCGACGCTCTCGCCGTCAACCCAGAGCGCATCGCCGCCCTGCCGCATCCGACGCTGCTGATCCACGGGCGCGACGACAAGGTGATCCCGCTGGCCAACTCGATGCGGCTGTTCGACCTCATCCCGCACGCCGAACTGCACGTCTTCCCCCGGTGCGGGCACTGGGTCCAGATCGAGCAGGCCGACCGGTTCGCCGGGCTGGTCGACGCCTTCCTGGCCGACGGCACGGATCCGGGGGACGCCGGGCTCGCCGCGACCGCGGACCGGCCTCAATCCCATGCGATGATGTCGCGATGAACCGGGTGTCAGGGCGCGGCTGATGCCGTCGGTCGCCGAACGCATCGCCGCCGACCTGGAGGAGGAGATCCTCCAGCGCCGGCTGGCCGCGGGCGCCCGGTTCGCGCTGCGGACCGAGCTGATCGAGCGCTTCGGGGTAAGCGCCAACGCCATCAACGAGGCCCTTCGAATCCTGCGCGAGCGCGGGGTCATCCAGGTGCGGCCGGGCGTACAGGGCGGGGTCTTCGTCGACCATCCCCCACCGCAGCTGCGGCTCGGCGCCATCGACGTCTGGTTCCGGGGACTCCTCGTGGACGCGGTGGATCTGTTCGAGGCGCGCTCGATGCTCGAGGACAGCCTGGCCGGCGTGGCGGCGGAGCGCGCCACCCCTGAGGACTGCCGGGACATGGAGTGGGCCCTCGAGGAGCTGCGCGAGGCGCGCGAGGATGCGCGCCGCTACCTGGACGTCAACCTGCGCTTCCACACCGCGGTGGCCCGCGCCGCGCGCGTACCGGTCCTGGCCGGCATGTACGAGTCGATCGTCACGCTGGTCCGCGGGACGCTCGTCCGGGCGGAGTTCTCGGGCTCGGGCGCGGCCAAGGTCATCGACGAGAACATCCTCGTCCACGTTCGCATCGCCCGCGCCATCCGCGAACGAAACCAGCCGGCCCTCGCCGAGGCCCTCGTCGACCACCGTTCCGATCTCGTACGCCTGCCCGACTCGTCCCGCTCGCCGGGCCGGCCGGTGAAGGACCCGGACAGCGCCGGGCCGGACGGTTCCGCCGACTGAGCGACCGAGCGTGCCTGAGCGGGCAGCCATACCCGGCCCGCGGCCCTCGGCGCTCGTAGCCAGGGGCCATCGGCGGCGATGGCCGATGCGCGCTCCGTTTCGTCCGCCCCCGCCCATTGAGCTGGGTCGCTATGCTCCGACGGTCAACGTCGACGGGGCAGGGCGGGTATGACGGCGAAACCCAGAGGACCGGGCGACAGCGGGGACGGCGATGGTCCCGGCGGGAACGGATCCGGGCGCCACCGCGGCGGCTCGGGCGGCGGCGCCGAGAACGTCGCACGGGCGCAGGACATCGTCGACGCCGAGATGAAGCTCGGCCGGCCCGCCGAGGGCGGCAGCTCCAGGCCGAGCAGCGACCAGACCGACGACGGGGTAACCCGGCCGACCGGTCAGCCCGGCGGCCTCCCGGAGGGGTCGCCGACACGGATCGACCCGAAACAGGACGACGATGTGCAGCGCTCCCTCACCCGGGAGAACACGGCGGCGCAACTGCTCGCCGCCGCCGGTCACCACACTCAGCAGAACCCCTCACCGGCCGAGGTCGCCGCCGCCCGCGCGGCCAGCGGCGACACGGGCGACCCCACGAAGAATCCGGACTATCTGGTCGACGGCCGGGTCTTCGACTGCTATTCGCCGGGTGAGACCAAGCCGGTCCGCGGTGTCTGGAGCGAGGTGGAAGAGAAAATCGTCAACGAGCAGACGCAGCGCGTGGTGGTCAATCTGGAGGATTGGGGCGGCGACCTGCCGGACCTGCGGAAGCAGTTCGACGACTGGCCGATCGAGAATCTCAAAGAGGTGAAGGCCATCCTGCCTGATGGTCAGATCGTCCAGATTCATCCTTAGCCCCAGCAGACGGAACAGAGTGAGAGAGTGACGCATGGCGACTGAGTACCGGCTGACGCTGGCCGGAACGACCCCGGTCCAGGCGGTGGCCGAACGGGCGCTGCCCGATCCGCAGGAGCGGCCGACAGGTCCCGGACCGATGCTGTCGGTCGGCCTGTACGACCGCTACGGCTTCGCGATCACGTTCCTGTCCAGGAAGAACGGCTATATGGACGCCGAGTCGGACGACGGTCTGTGGCAGTGGGAGCCGGCCGCCTACGTGTCCGTGACCTTCCGGATGGAGAACGGGGCCGACCCGGAGCAGTCGGTGGCCGGCATGCTGACGATCGTGCGCCGCCTGCTGGACACCGGGCCGGAGGACGCCTCGTTCGTGCTCGACGGCAACTGGCTGCTGTTCACCCGCCTGGGTGGCGTGGTCCGTAAACATCGCCGCGACAAGTGGTGGACCACCTATGCCTTCGCCGCGCCGCTGATCCCGGGCTGACATGAGCGGGGTTGAGGCATGACTTCCGGCATCGGGGCAGAGGGTTTTCTGGTCGACCCGGCGCAGTTGCGCCGGCACGTGAGCAATCTGGAGGCGGTGCGGGCGCGGTTCGGCGCGGTCAGGGCCGCCAGCGGGCATATCGCGCAGGACTCGGGGGCATACGGGATGTTGTGCTCCTGGCTGCCCGCCGTCCTGGAGGGGCGGCACCAGCGACAGGACGGCCTGGTGGCGTACGTCGAGGAAAGCCTGCTGCTGGCCGCCGACTCGCTGTCCTCGGTGGCCCGGGCCTATGAAGACGTTGACGCCGCGTCCGCCGACCAGATCCGCAAGGCAGGCGACGGGCTCGGGCGGTGACCGACAACTCGCTGGTCGCCGGGCTCGTCTCGACGCGTGAGCCGTGGACCGGCTCAGGGCTGGCGGACAGCCTCCAGGGCCTGGTCCAGGCGATCGAGAGCGACGGGTGGGTCGACGACCTGATCGCGGGTGGCGCGTTCGCGGTCGAGGTGGCGGCGAGCGCGCTCGACCCCCTCAGCGCGCTGCTGGCCAACGGGCTCGGCTGGGCGATGGAGTACTTCGAACCGTTGCGGCAGATGCTGGACGAACTGGCCGGCAACCCCGACGCGGTCGCCGCGCACGCCGCGACGTGGGACAACATGGCCGCCGAGCTCACCGACATGTCGGCCGAGCTGGGCACCGCGCTCAATGCCGACCTGCCCGACTGGCAGGGTTCGGCGGCCGGGGCCTACACGGCGATGATGGGCCACAACGTGGACGCGATCGGTGGTCTCGGTGCGATCGCCGCCGGCATGGCGGCGGCCACCCGGGCGGCCGGCAATCTGGTCCAGTTCACCCGGGAGATCGTCCGCGACCTGATCGCGGACCTCGTCGCCCGGGTCATCGTCTGGGCCGCCGAGGCGATCTTCGTGGTGACCATTCCCTACATCGCGGCCCAGATCACCGCGGCCGTGGTCAAGTGGGCCGGCCGCATCCTCTCCTACACCTCGGCCCTGATCAGCAGCCTCACCAATCTGAAGTCCCTCCTCGGCTGACCTCACCATTTGGGTCTCCGGCCGGACAAGACCCTCGGGCGGGCGCGCTGAGCGGCCCGAGTTGCGGGGTGCGGCGGGCCCGCTGAGACTGGCCGGATGAGCCGGATCAAGGAAGAAACTCGGCGTACGGACCGGCTCACCGGTTCGGTGATCGTGGTCGCTCTGGTCTCCGCCGTCTCGGGGCTGCTCTACGGGTACGACACCGGCATCATCTCCGGCGCCCTGCTCCAGATCGGCAAGGACTTCGACATCGGCCACGGCTGGGAACAGGTGATCGCGGCGTCGATCCTGGTGGGCGCCGTCATCGGCGCCCTCACCTGCAGCCGGCTGGCCGAACGCCGGGGCCGGCGCGGAACGCTGCTGCTCGTCGGCATCGTGTTCGTGATCGGCTCGCTCGCCGCCTCGCTCTCGCCGGACCCGGTCACGCTGTCGATCAGCCGGCTCGTCCTGGGCTTCGCCGTCGGCGGCGCCACCCAGACCGCCCCGGTGTACGTCGCCGAGCTGGCCCCGACCGCCTACCGCGGGCGTCTGGTGCTGTTCTTCCAGATCGCGATCGGCGTCGGCATCGTCATCGCCACCATCGTCGGGGCGGCCGAGGTGATCGACTGGCGGGTCGCGATCGGCATGGCCGCCGCGCCGGCCGCGATCATGTTCGGGTTGATGTTCCGGCTGCCGGAGAGCCCTCGCTGGCTGCTGCGCGAGGGTCACGCCGACCGTGCGCGGGAGGCACTGGCCCGGGTTCGCCACCCGGAGAGCGATCTCGACGAGGAGTTCGGCGAGATCGAGGACAACGTCAAGGCCGAGAAGCAGGCGAAGACTCGCGGCTGGGCCGGTCTCAGGGCGGCATGGGTACGCCCGGCGCTGGTGGTCGGCTGCGGGCTGGCGATCTTCACCCAGTTGTCCGGCATCGAGATGATCGTCTACTACACGCCGACCATCCTCACCGACAACGGCTTCAGCGAGTCGACGGCCCTCCGGGTCTCCGTCGCGCTCGGGTTGACCTACCTGATCGCGCAGCTCGTCGGCCTGACCATCATCGACCGGGTCGGCCGTCGCCGGCTGACGCTGCTGACCCTGCCGTGCGCCGCGGTCGCGCTCATCGTGCTCGGCTCGTTCTTCGTCACCGGCAACGACGGCAAGTCGATGATCCCGTGGATCATCGCCACCCTGATCGCCTTCATGGCCTTCACCGCCGGTGGCATCCAGCTCATGGGGTGGCTGACCGGATCGGAGATCTATCCGCTGGCCACCCGGGCGGCGGGCGCCGCCGTGCAGTCGGCGTCCTTGTGGGGCACGAACGTGTTGATCACCCTGACCCTGCTCAGCACCATGAAGGCCATCGGCACGGGCCAGACCTTCTGGATGTACGCGGTGTTCAACCTGATCGCGTTCGGATTCCTCTACCGGAAGATGCCCGAGCTGAGCGGCCGCAGCCTCGAAGGGATCGAACGCCACCTGGCCGACGGCACCTTCACCCCGGCCGACCTCGCCCGCCGCTGAGCGTGGCGCAAGGCCGGCCGGCACGCCGGCCTATCCTTTTCGGCGCGTGCTCGGTTCCTCCGAGGTGTCCAGCTCAGGCGCCTCTTTGCCCTTTGCCGCCGCGTCCTTCCGGCGAGCGTCCTCCCCTGGGTCCCCCGGGTCCCGGGTGGCCGGGTCGCGCGGGACGGGTTTCCCGCCCGGTTCGCTCTCGGGCGCGGGCGGTTTGACATCGAAGGCGCCGGCCTTGCCGACGTTGCCCGGCTCGGGCAGGGGCGTCACCGGGCGGCCGCGCAGTGCCTCTCGGGTGAAGTCCGTCCAGAGCTGGGCCGGCAGGGTGTCGCCGTCGATCACCTTGCCGCGCTTGTCACGGATCGGGCCGGGGTTCGCCTTGCCGATCCACACCACGCTGGCCAGTTCGGGCGTGTAGCCGGCCATCCAGGCGTCCTGGCTGTCCGAGGTGTTGCCCCACTGCTGGGTGCCGGTCTTGCCGGCGGCCGGCCGGTCCGGCGTCATGGCGTGTTTGTCGACGACGGCGGCGAGCACCGAGGTGATGTCGGCGGCGGCCGCGCGCTCCAGCGCCCGCCGGGGCCGCGCTTCGGCCTTCCAGAGCCGGCGCCGGCCGGCGCCGGTGACCGAATCGACGAAGTGCCGGTCGTGCCGGACACCGGCGCCGGCAAAGGTGGCGTACACGGTGGCGAGGTCGGCGGGGGTGACCGCGTACCGGCCGATCGCGATGTCCGGGCGGGTTTGGCCCGGCCTGGGGTCGCCCTTGGCGTCGACCAGCGCACGGGCGTTCCCGTACTCGGGTGAGATGCCGAGGTCGAAGGCCTTCTCGCGGACCCGGTCCGCGCCCAGTTTCTCGGTGACCGCGTAGAACGGCGTGTTCAGCGAGTCGACCATCGACTCCGTCAGCGTGCAGGCCGGGCACTGCTGGTCGTTGTGGTTGCGCAGCGGCACGCCCAGCCGGCCCGGGAACAGCCGCGGCGAGCTGCCGTCCCACAGCGACTGTGTGCTGATCCCGGCCTCCAGCGCGGCGGCCAGCACGATGGGCTTGAACGTGGAGGCCGCCGGGTGGGCGGCGGAGGCGTCGTCGAAGTCGCCCCGCTGCTTGCCGCCGTAGTAGGCGAGGACACCGCCGCTGGGCGGGTCGACCGCGACCAGCGCCACCCGCAGATCCTTCGGCTGACCGGCGAGGTGTTCGGCGACCTGGGTGAGGCCGGCCTGCTGCGCCTTGGCGTCCAGCGTGGTGACGACGGACAGGCCTTGCGTGTGCAGCGCCCTCGAGGTCACGTCGTGGGCGGCCAGCTCCTGCTCCACCCGGTCGATCACGATGCCGCTCGGCCCCGCGTCGGCCGCCGACGGGCGGGACACGTCCGGGTACGCCAGCGCGCCACCCAGCCAGCCCTTCTCCCGGGCGGCGCCGATGATCCAGGTCCATCGTTCCTGTGCCGCCAGGGCATCGTTGGCGGGGTCGTACCCGAACGGGTCCTTGATGGTGGCCGCCAGCACGGCGCCCTGGGCCGCGGTCAGGCGGTCCGTGGTCACGCCGAAGTAGGCGTACGCCGCCGCCGCGATCCCGTAGGCGTTCCGTCCGTAGTAGATGGTGTTGAGGTAGCGCTCCAGGATCTGGTCCTTGCCGAGCTTGCGCTCGAGCTTGACGGCGAGGGCGAACTCCTTGGCCTTGCGGTCCAGGGAGACATCCTGGGTGAGGTACGCGTTGCGGGCGTACTGCTGGGTGATGGTCGAGGCGCCCTCGCGCTTCCCGCTGATGTTCGCCACCACGGCGCGCAGGATGCCGCGCACCGAGAACCCTGGATGGTCGTAGAAGTCACGGTCCTCGGCGGCCAGGACCGCCTGCCGTACGTGCTCGGGCACCGCGGACAACGGAACGTCACTGTGATTCTGGGTGCCGACCCGGGCCAGGATCGTCCTGCCGTCACGGTAGTAGAGCGTCGACGCCTGCACCTTGACGGGATCGGCCGGGAGGTCGACCGAGTTCACGTAGACGGCGACCGTGACGCCGGCGCCCGCGATCAGCACGGCGATCGCCGCCGCCACCCAGGCCAGCCGGCGACGCCCACGACCCGGCCGCCGATGACGCGACTTCGGCGCTTTCCGCTCGCTCGATTGATCCGCCACACCCCCTTGACGGAAACGACGGCAGGGTAGGTGGCCCGGAACGTGAAACTACTTTGCGTCCCAATCGCGTAACGCGCCCTTGATACGCGGCAACCTGCGCCTTAACCGGGGTTCAACCGAATCAGATGCAATATGTCTCAATCTGGCCGACCCGTGAGGTAGTGCTGGAGCACCGGCGACATCCACGCCGCCAACTCATCGGCGCTCATGGCCACCACCGGGGGCAGTTCCAGCACGTAGCGGGTCAGCGCCAGGCCCAGCATCTGCGTCGCCAGCAGGCCGGCCCGCTTCCGGGCCAGCTCCGGATCGGGCTCGATCGTGGCGATCAGCGGCTCGATCTGGTTCGCGACGAGGAACCGGGAGCGCTCGGCCGCCGCCTCCTGGGTCGCCGCCACCCGCAGCAGCGCGATCATCGTGTCGTTGCGCTCACAGAGGTCGAGCAGGTGCCGGATCAGCGCGCCGGTCCGCTCGGCGGGAGTGAGTTGTGTCAGGTCGGGCAGCTCCAGGCCGAAGTCGGCCGCGGCGGCCAGCAGCTTCTCCTTGGAGCCGTAGTAGCGCATGACCATGGACGGATCGATGCCGGCCTGGGCGGCGATGGCGCGGATGGTGGCCTTCGCGTACCCGTCGGCGGCGAAGCGTTCCCGCGCCGCGGCCAGGATCGCCGCCCGGGTGCGGTCGGAGCGGCGGGGCGTCACATCGCGGTCCACGGTCATGCCAACAACTGTAGGCCAACAGTTGTTGACTCTCCCGTCCGGCGTCCGGGAGGATGGGCCAACAGTTGTTGGCAGGCGGAGGGTGATCGCGATGGATACCGATGTCCTGATCGTCGGCGCCGGTCCGACCGGCCTGATGTTGGCGGGTGACCTGGTCCGGGCCGGGGTCGGCCACCAGGTGCTGGAACGTCGAACGGCGGAGCCCAACACCACCCGCGCGTTCGCGGTGCATGCCCGGACCCTCGAGCAGCTCGACGTGCGTGGGGTCGCCGACGAACTCGTCGCGACGGGCCGGCAACTCCCCGGCATCCGGCTCTTCAAGCGGGCCACGGTGAGCCTGGCCGGCGTGCCCAGCCGCTTCCCCTTCGTCCTGGTCACCCCGCAGTACGAGACCGAGCGCGTGCTGGCCGGTCGCGGCGTCCGGGTGACCTCCGGCGCCGCCGTGGAGTCGGTGGACCAGGATGCCGGCGGCGTCACCGCCACCCTCGCCGACGGTCGCACGCTGCGGGCCCGCTACCTGGTCGGCTGCGACGGCGTGCACAGCGTGGTCCGCCGCTCGATCGGGTTGTCCTTCCCCGGCCGCTCCGTGCTGCGCTCGATCATGCTGGCCGACGTGCGGCTGGCCGAGGTGCCCGCGGAGACGCTCACCGTCAGCTCCGCCGTCGGCGCCATGGCCTTCATCGCGCCGTTCGGCGACGGCTGGTACCGGATCTTCAGCTGGAACAGCGACGAGCGGCCGGTCTCCGAGCCGGTCGAGCTCGACGAGATCCGCGCGACGGTCCGCACGGCGTGCGGCACCGACTTCGGGATGCACGACCCGCGCTGGATGTCGCGCTTCCACTCCGACGAGCGCCAGGCGCCGAGCTACCGGGTCGGGCGGGTCTTCCTGGCCGGCGACGCCGCGCACTGCCACTCCCCCGCCGGTGGGCAGGGCATGAACACCGGCATCCAGGACGCCGCCAACCTCGGCTGGAAGCTGGCCGCCGCGGTCCGCGGGCACGACCGGCTGCTGGACAGCTACGAGTCGGAGCGGTACCCGATCGGCCGGACGGCGGTGAAGACCTCGGGCGCCCTGATCCGGTCCGGGATCGCCCGTTCGTCCTTGCAGCGTGCGCTGCGCATGGCGGCGATCCGGATCCCGCTGAGCGTGCCGGCGATCCGCCGCAGGAGCGCCATCATAATCTCCGGGGTCGGCGTCGGCTACGGCGACGGCGCGGACCGGGTGCCGGACGGTCCGCTGCCCGACGGCCGCCGCCTCTACGAAGCGTTGCGCGACGGCCGGTTCGCGCTGCTCGGCACGCCGGATCTGGACATCGGCGCCTGGTCCGAGCGGGTCACCCTCACCGGGGCGACCCCGGCCGGCGACCGGATCACTCTGGTACGCCCGGACGCGTACGCGGCGTGGTCAGGCTCCCCCGCCGACACCACCGGCCTGCGATCCGCGCTCCTGCACTGGTGCGGCGAGCCGGCCCGGGAGCCCGCGGAGCGGTAGCCGGCCCGCCGCTCATCGCACCCGGACCAGCCCTGCTGGTAGGCGACGACGACCAGCTGGGCGCGGTCGCGGGCCCGCACCTTCATCATCGCCCGGTGGATGTGCGTCCGGACCGTCAACGGGCGTCCGTTACCGCGTTGCGCCGGCCAGAGCCGCGCGGATGGCGTCCTTGCCGTCAGCCGGCGGGGAAGTAGTGTCCGTTGTCCAGATCGGCGAGCAGGCGGGGCTGAACGGGCTCCCAGCCGAGGGTCTGGCGGGTGATGAGGTTGGACGCCGGGTAGCTCTGCGTGACGACGTTCGCAAGGAAGCCGAAGTATCCCGGCAGCACCAGTTCGTCCAGGGGAACGCTCACGGCGGGCAGGCCCAGACGGCTGCCGATGGCCTCGGCGATCTCGCGGAACGGGATGCCCTCGTCGTCGACCGCGTGCCAGTATCGGCCGGCCGGCCCCTTCTCCAGCGCCAGGCGGAACAGGGAGGCGAGATCGCGAGGATGCACGGCGTTCCACAGGTTCGCGCCGTCTCCGGGGTAGCCGATGAAGCCCTTTTCCTTCGCGAGCGCGATCAGGATGGGCAGGAAGCCGGCACGATCGGTCGGGTCGTGCGCGATGTTGGCGATCCGCACGACCGAAGAACGCACTCCCCGCTCGGCGAGGCCGATCACGGTGGTTTCCACGACGTTACGAGCCCGCAGGGTGCCCTTGTGCTCATCGTCACTGGGAAGGGCAGGGTCCTCCTCGGTGGCCGTCCGGCCCAGGAGCCCCTGCCCCGGCGAGCCGATGCTCCCCGCCACGACCAACGGCTTTCCGGTTCCCGCGAGCGCCTCGCCATAGGCGAGCATGATCGGGACCTCCGCCGTGGCCACGGCGTGGACTCCGCCGGAGAAAAGCAGGTCTTGACGGTGCGCGACGTGGACCACGCCGTCGGAGTCCGCGGCCGCTTCCTTGAGCCCGTCGAGATCCTTGAGGTCGCCGCGACGCACCTTCGCGCCGAGCGCGGACAGCGCCGCCGCAGCCGTGTCCGACCGGGCCAGGCCGGTCACCTCGTGCCCGGCGGCGATGAGCTCGGGGACGATGTACGAACCGGAATGGCCGGTCCCACCGGTGACGAAAACGCGCATTCTGCTGTTCCTTACCATTGAGGTGGCGTGGGACGTGGTGGTGCGGGTGTGCTCAGCGGAAATTGTTGACGCCGAGGGCGAAATTGAAGTCCCCTACGCCGTGACTGGCCAGGTTCACCATCAGCAGACCTGTCCCTTCCAGCCAATGCGCCATTTCCAGTCCGCCAGCATCCAGCGGGCGCAACGCGAGGCTTTCGATGAATGCCGATACGCCGGCCTTGGCCCGCGCGTCGTCGCCAGCGATGAGCACGTCCAGCGAGCCGCCCTGGGCCAGGATGTGGCCGAAGACGGTGTTGAACGCCTTGACGACGTGCGCGGTGGCCGGGGCCGCCTTGGCGATCTCCTGAGCGGCGGACGTGCCGTCCGAGGTGGTCAGCCCGCTGGCGTCAGCTTTCATGGGGTTGGTGATGTCGATGATGACCTTGCCGGCCAGCGCGTCCCCGTACTGGGCGACGACCGGCACGGCGCTGGGGTTCGGCACGGCCAGGATGACGATGTCGCCGGTGGGGGCGGCGCCGAATGTCCCGGCCGTGGCGCCGCCGCCGAGCGCGGCGGCCAGATCTTCGGCCTTGGCCGCGTCGCGACCGATGACCTCGACGGCATTGCCACCCTCGACCGCGCGGGCGGCGATGGCGCGGCCCATACCGCCCAGGCCGATAATGCTGATGCTGCTCATGGAGTGCCTGCTTTCTGGAATCGAATCTGAATGAGAACGCCACGCCCCGCCCGTTGTGGTAAACGGTTGCGTCGGCGATGCCATCGAATGCGTCGAGTCCGATGTCGAGTTCTGTCGCGAATTCGCTCCGGCCCATCAGGTACCCATGAAGCATGTATCGGCCTCAACAGGTTGTCCAAGACCTGTTTCAGCGATTGCGATACCCTCGAGGCATCGCCGTACCAGGGGGCTCCATGGATCTGGACCTGCGCAAGTTGCGCTACTTCGTCGCCGTCGCCGACCGGCTGCATTTCGGCCGCGCCGCCGATGACCTGCACATCGCACAGCCGGTGCTGAGCCGGCAGATCCGCGCGTTGGAACACGATCTCGGCACCGAGCTGCTGATCAGGGACAGCCATGGCGTGGCACTCACCGATGCCGGAAGGCAGTTGCTGACCGACGCCGGGCCGACGCTGGCCTCCGCACACGCGGTCCGCGGCCGGGTGACCGCGGCCGCGCGCGGCAACCGGCGGCTCATGGTCGGCTTCCGGGCCGGCATCGCGGTGTCCGCGGCGGTACGGGATTTCGCCATCCGGCAACCGAACGTCATCGTCGACGTGCAGCGGATCGAATCCGACGAGCAGGCCGTGATGCTGCTCGACGGCCGCATCGACGTCGCCTACGTGCGGCTGCCCATCGACGAGACCGGCCTGACCGTCACCCCGCTGTACGCCGAGCCGCGGGTGGCGGTGCTGCCGGCCGGTCACCGATTTGCCGGCAAGGAACAGATCACCGAGGCCGACCTGACCGGTGAACCGCTGCTCTGGCATCCCGACATCAGCACCCAGCCCACCAAGCGCCCGCATCCCAACGCCGGATACCTGGTCCGCGGGGTGGACGAGACGCTCGAACATGTCGCGGCCGGCCGCGGCATCTCCTTCCTGGCCCGCTCGACAGCCGTGTTCTACTCACATCCGGAAGTCAGGTATGTGCCCGTCACTGATCTGGCGGCTGACCAGGTGTGCCTCGCGGTGCCGGCCTCGCGCACCTCACCGGTGGTCAACGACTTCCTCGCCGCGGCTCAGGCGACGGCCGAGATCACCGCGGAATGCGGCAACGATGAAATGTGGCACCTCGCGAACGGTGCCGCCGCACGCCACAGTTGAGCACGTTCTACCGACACAGCAGCCAACCGAGGGCGCCGCGGCAGGGCGAAGGCATTCGAAGCCCGCGGGGTCACCCGGACTGAGCGGTGGTGACCAGGCCGTCGATGACCTGGACCGGGATCCGGGCCAGCGGCGCCGGAGGCGGGCCCCCGGTGACCCGGCCCTCCTGGTCGTAGGTGCCGCCGTGGCACGGGCAGCGGAAGCCGTCGCCGGTGTGCTCGACCGGGCAGCCTTGGTGACTGCAGGCGGCGCTGAACGCGAGGAAGGTGTCCTCCGCCGGGTGCAGCAGGTAGGCGGGGGTTCCGCCGGGCGCGGTGAACTTCAGCGCCGCGCCGACCGCGAGGCCCGCGGCCGGAACGATCGCGGTTCCTGCTTTCTGGCCGCGGCCGGCCAGCGCGATGGCGGTGCCGGTGGCCGCGAGCACGGTCGCCGCGGAGCCGCCGAGGAGCAGCACCCGCCGGCCGGTGTCGGTGTCCGGCGAGCGGAAGCGCCGGCGCAGGAACTCCTGGAGGGACAGCACGCCGCCGTCCCCGGCGATCGTCAGCGGCGTCCAGGCGAACGCCACGAAGATGTCGGCGCCCAGGTAGTACGGCTCGGCGGTCCAGCTGACGGTCAGGAAGAAGCTGAGTGCCAGCACCAGCCCGCCGGTGGCCGCCGCCCGGGTGAACAGCCCGGCCAGCACGGCCACCCCGACCAGCGCCTCGCCGAGGGCGATGGCCAGCCCGGTGAGCGTCGCGTGCTCGGCGCTCAGGGTCACCAGGAAACCGATCGGCGAGGTGTCGGCCACGGCCAGCATCTGCTGCCGGACACCGGCCGGCGAGGACGGGTCCAAGTAGGCCGGGTCGAGGAGCTTCGAGATGCCGGCGTACGCGAAGGTGAAGCCGAGGAACATCCGCAGCGGCAGCAGGACCCGGCCCGGCGACCGGCTCATGATCCGGTCGACGTGGTCAGGATGCCGAGGCACATCTCGTCGGCGGTTCCCTCACCCCAGATCACGTATCGGGGCGGCAGGGTCTTCAGTTGCGGCAACTGCTTGCGGAGGCCGGCGTCGTGCGTACACGTGGTCCGAACGGTGTCGCCGGCCTTGACCTTGACCGGCTCGGGGAGCACCTGCAGCGCCTGGTTGTCGAAGTCGAAGGCCGGGACGTCGAGCAGCACCCTGGCGTCGGGCTGGCCCGGGTTGAGTTCGACCTTGACCGACTTGCCGAGCAGGTGCATGTGCCCGCGGGCGGCGTACACGGTCATCGGTCCCGGGATCGGGGTGTCGCAGGTCTGTGTGTTGCCGGGCTTGGGCTTGGCGTAGCCGCACATCTTGAGCAGGTTGTCCTCCATCGCGCCGGACACCGCGCCGAAGCGTTTCGTGACGTCGGCGGCCGCGGCGCTCCGGTCGCACAGCGGACCTGACTCGTCCGGCGCACAGGGCAGCTCGATGGGCACCAACAAGGGCGAGGTGTCGAGGATCGTGGTCCGCGGCGTGCCGTCGGTGAGACGCAGCCGCACGGTGGACTGGTCGCTGCCGGCCGGCTTGCCGCCGGTGCCGAGCAGACTGTAGTGCGTCTCCATCACGATCAGGCTGCCCGCCTTCAGCGGAAAGCCGAGGTCACCGTCGAGCGGGGTCTCCTGCACGCCGGGCGTCCAGGTGTCCACCCAGGTCGCGTCGCCGACCCCGAACGAGCTGAAACAGGTCCAGCCCTCCTCCGGCGTCTTGGCGTCGATCGCCCGGACCTCGGCCGCGTGCTCGGGCGCGATCACGTTGGTGATGGCGTGGTGGGCGATCGGGACGTTCTGCGGGGTGAACTGGACGCCGGTCAGGAACACCGGCTTGGTGATCTGGGGGTCGAGGATCACGCAGCGGTACTCGTCGAGCCCGCCGGCCGGTGGCGCCGGGGTGACCGGCTTCGCGTACTCGATCTCCTGGAAGCGTTCACCGGTGCGCAAAGGCAACGCCGGCGCCGGCGCGGACGAGCTGTGGACGTGGGCCGGGGCGGCGGGCTCGTCGGCGGCACAGGCCGTGATCAGGGGCAGGGTCATGGCCACGAGGGCGGCGCCGGTCAGCAATGGTCTCATGGGCTATGACCCTCGCCCGGCCGCCGATTGGTCGGCAATCCGCCAGGAGAAGGCAAGACCATCTACTACCGACAGACCAATGCGGTACGCGCGGGCTACTACCGGCGGACGATGCCGGATGCGGCGAGGCCTGCCTACCATCACCGTCATGGCCCTGGCTTGGCTGAAGCGGCACCCGGTCGTCGAGGACGCGCTCCTCGCGCTGGCGCTCCTCCTCGCGGGGATCGGCATGCTCGTGGTCGACGATCCGGTCCGCCCGCGCGTCGGGCCCTGGGACGTCCAGGTGTTCCTACTGGCGCTGGCCGCGGTGGTACTGCGCCGCCGCTTCCCCATCCTCGCGCTGGCCTGGGCGGTCGCGCTGGCGCTCGGCCTGACCGTCCTGCAGCGCTCGGAGGACCCGGTGGTCACCGGCGTGATCGCCCTGCTGGTCTACACCTGCACGACCAGCGTCGGCCGCCGCGCCGCCTGGGTCCTCGCCGGGGTCGTCGCCGCCGTCCTGCTCACGAGCCAGCTGGCCTGGACCCATGCGGGCGGCGACGCTCTCGGCTCGATCGCGTGGGTAGGGGTGGGCGCGGCGATCGGCGACGCCACCCGCAGCCGCCGTGCCTACATCGCCGAGGTGGAGGAACGCGCCCGCGTGGCCGAGCAGTCGCGCGAGGAGGAGGCCCGGCTGCGGGTCGCCCACGAACGGGTACGCATCGCACGCGAGCTGCACGACGTCGTCGCCCACCACATCGCCGCGATCAAGGTGCAGGCCAGCGGCGCGCGGAACATCTTGACGCACCGGCCCGAGCAGGTGGCCCCGGCGCTGGAGAACATCAGCCGGCTGTCCGACACCGTGCTGAGGGAGATGACATCGGTGATCGGGCTGCTGCGGCAGACGGCCGGGCGTGACAGCCTGGTCGTCGAGCCGACGCCGGGACTGGCCCGGCTGGCCGGGTTGCTGGACGACTTCGGCGCGACCGGGCTGCGGGTCGATCATCACCAGACGGGTACGCCGCGCGAGCTGCCGGTGCTGGCCGACCTGGCGGCGTACCGGATCATCCAGGAGGGACTGACCAACGCGCGGAAGCACGGCGACGGGGCGGCCCGGCTGACCGTCGCCTACCACGGCGGCGGCGTCACGGTGGACATCGCCAACACGATCGGCGGGCAGGGCGCGGCCGGCGGTTCCGGCTTCGGCATCCTCGGGATGAGCGAACGCGTCGCCGCCAACGGTGGCGTCTTCCGCGCCGGCCCGTCCCGCGACGGGGGCTTCGCCGTGCATGCCGAGCTCTCGGCGCCGCCCGGATGATCCGGCTGGTGCTCGCCGACGACCAGGCCCTGATCCGGGCCGGGTTCCGGATGTTCGTCGACCCCGAACCCGACATCGAGGTGGTCGGCGAGGCCGGCACCGGGCGTGAGGCGATCGACCTGGCCCGGGCGGAGCGGGCGGACGTCGTACTCATGGATCTGCGCATGCCCGAGATGGACGGCCTGGAAGCGACCCGCCGGATCGCCCAGGACGCGGCCCTGGCCGACGTCCACGTGCTGGTCCTGACCACCTTCGAGGACGACGGCAACGTGCTGCTGGCGCTGCGCGCGGGCGCCAGCGGCTTCCTCGGCAAGCACGTCGAGCCCGCCGAACTGGTCACCGCGATCCGGGTCGTGGCCGGCGGTGACGCGTTGCTCTCACCGGCCGCGACCAAGGGCCTGATCAGGCACTTCCTGGACCAGCCGGCGGCGATCGCGCTGCCCGCGGCGCCCGAGCTGGGCGGGCTGACCAACCGCGAGCGGGAGGTTCTGGCCCTGGTGTCGCAGGGCCTGTCGAACGAGCAGATCGCCGAGCGGCTCTTCCTGTCGCCGCTGACCGTCAAGTCGCACCTCGCTCGCACGATGTCCAAGCTCGGCGCCCGCGACCGCGCTCAGCTCGTCGTCATCGCCTATCAGACCGGCCTGATGCGCGCCTGACGTGCATGGGCGCGACCGGTTTCATCGAAGGATGGCGATCTCTGGTGATCGATGTTAGCTTCATCACTGTGAAACGTTTCACGCTTTCGGTCATTCTGGTGGCCGCCTGCCTGACTGTCGTGCCCGCGGCGAGCACGGCCACGGCCATGGCCGGCGTAACGATCGAGAACACCCGGCCGGACGGCGGCCAGGTGAGTCGCTTCGATGTCGACGGCAATGCCCTCGATGCCCACGACGGGTCGTTGCTACAGGTCGGCGACACCTTCTACCAGTACGGCACGAGCTACGCGTGCGGATACCGCTACCAGCAGAACAGCCAGTTCTGCGGCTTCAAGGCGTACAGCTCGCCCGACCTCGTGCACTGGACCGATCGCGGCTACATCGTCGCACCCGGCGCCTGCGGCTACTGCTTCCGCCCGCATGTCGTCCACAACGCCGTGACCGGCCGGTACGTCCTGTGGGCCGATGCCGGCGGCCGGTACATGGTCGCCACGAACACCGCGCCGACCGGCATCTTCACCGCCGCGCCGGACCCGGTGCTGGCGGTCGGCGGAGCAGTGGACGAGTCGTTGTTCGTCGACGCCGACGGCACCGGGTACGTCATCCACAACACCACCCAGGTGGCCGCCGGGCTGACCGCCGACATGGTGGTGGAACGGCTCACCCCGGACTACCTGCGCACGACCGGCCAGTACGTGCGTCTCGGACTCGGCGACGTCGAGGCGTTCGCCGTGTTCAAGCGAAACGGCGTCTACCACGCGCTGATGTCCGACCCGTCCTGCGCATACTGCTCCGGCTCCACCGGCGAGATGACCGCCACCTCGATGCTGGGCCCATGGTCGGGCGCCTGGTACGACCCCGCCGGGGTGCACCAGAGCGGGCGGGCGGAACCCCGGTGGCGTGCCCGGATCGTCAATGCCGACAACTGCGGAGGGCAGCCCCTGGCAACCCTCCCGGTCACCGCCGCCGACGGGACCACGGGCTACTACTTCGTCTCCGACCGATGGAACAACCGCGCACCCAACGAATCCCTGGCCAACTTCTTCGTCGGCCCGATGAGTTTCGACAGCACGGGAGCGCTCCGGGACATCGTGTGCACGCCGTCGTTCTCCTTGTCGCTGCCCGGTGCCGCAGGGGCCTACGCCGCGTCTCCCGATCTCGACCAACGCAGTGGCTTCGCGGGTTTCCGGCACTACTGCGACGTCGCCGACCGGATCGCCCGCCAGCAGAGCTTCGTCGCGTCGCGCACCGGCACGCTCAGCGTCGCGTCGATCACCACCTTCCAGAGCGGCGGCCCGAACGCGCCCGCCACCCTCGAGGTCCTCGACGCCCAGGACGGCAAGCTGCTGAGCCGGACCGACTTCCCCGCGGCGAGCGTGCCGTGGTCCCCCGCGGCACTGACCGTACATCCCGGGGTCGCCGTCAGCGCCGGGCACGCCTACCTGCTGCGGCTGCGCTCCGCCACCACCACCGGCTGCTACGGCTGGGAGTACAACGACTCCGGCCCCTATGCGACCGGGGCCGAGTCCTACTCCACCGACAACGGCGCGTCGTTCACCAGCGAACCGGGCCGGGACCTGAAGTTCACCACCGACGTCTCCGCCACACCGGCCTTCACCGCCGAAGGAGTTCCGCCCGGCTTCAGCCGCTGCGCCGGCGAGGCCGAGCGGTGCACCTTCACGGGCACCAGAATCGCCGCCTACGGCGTCGGCCCGGCCGCCGGGTCCTACCGCTTCCGGGTCGCCACCGGCGGGATCGACTGTGGCATCGTCGCCTTCGGCGGCGACCCGGCGGTCGGTGTCCTCAAGTCCTGTTTCGTCGCGCCGGCGGGCGGCCCGGCCGGATATCAGAGTTGCTCCGGCGAGGGCGGCAGCTGCACGGTCGCCGGTCCCACGCTGATCGCCTACGGAGCAGCCGGCGCCTACGCCTACCGGCTCGTCGGCAACGGACAGGTGGCCTGCGCCAACGACGCCTTCGGCCGGGACCCCCTGCCGAACGTCCTCAAGAGCTGCTATCTGCCCCCTGCGGGCGGCCCGCCGGGCTGGACCACCTGCGCGGTGGAGAACGGTGTCTGCGCACCCGGGACAGCCCGAGCCGTCCTCTACGGAGCACGCGGCGCCTTCTACACCCGCTGGCAGACCGGCCCGGTGAACTGCACCTCCGCCGAGTTCGGCGGCGACCCGATCCCCGGGGTGGTCAAGGCCTGCTATCTGGGTTGAGGCGCCGGAGATGATCGTGCCGCCGTGCCCCGATGTCGTCGCTCACAACAGCTTGTCCTGGGTGAACGGGACGTCGCGCAGACGCCGTCCGGTGGCGTGGAAGATGGCGTTGCCGATGGCCACGGCCACACCGGTGATCGGTGTCTCGCCGAAACCCTTGGCGCCCAGCCCGGCACTGCCCGGGTCGGGCTCGTCGACGAACAGCGCGTCGATCCTCGGCGGCGCGTCCGCGTTGACCGGAACCAGATAGGTCGACAGGTTCGGGTTGACGATGCGGCCGCTGGCCTGGTCGACCAGCGTGTGTTCCATCAGCGCGTAGCCGATGCCCCAGGTGACGCCGCCGATGACCTGGCTGCGAAGGGTGCGCCGGTTGAGGACCCGGCCGACGTCGTAGGCGCCGACGACCCGGGTGACGCGCACGTTGCCGTACCGCCGGTGCACCCGCGCCTCGACGAAGACGGCCCCGTAGGTGTGACCCGGCGTGTTCTCCACCGTGGCGATCACCTCCACCGGTTTGCCGTGACGGCGCAGCACATCGCGGTAGGTGTCCGAGCGCGACGGGTCGGCCGAGTCGGCGAGCCGGCCGTCGGATGTGGTGACGCGATCCGCGGGCACGCCGTGCAGCGGCGACCGCCGGTCGGCGACCGTGATCTTGATGACCGCGGCGCGCACGTCCCGGGCGGCCTTGTCGACCGACGGGATGACGCTGGGCATCGTGGACGAGATCGAGGAGCTGCCCGCCGGCGGCAGGATGGTGTCGCCCAGCACGGTGGTGACCCGCGCCAGCGGCAGGTCCATGGCGTCGGCGGCCACCTGCGAGATGACGGTGTAGGTGCCGGTGCCGATGTCCTGGCTGGCCACCGCGACGCGGGCGGCCCCGTCGACGCCCAGGGTGACACCGGCGCTGGCCGGGAAGTTGCCGTAGGTGTGTGTCTCGGTGGCCATGCCCCAGCCGACGTACTCGTCGCCGTCGCGGGTGACGCCCGGCCGCCGCTCGCGCCGCCGCCAGCCGAACTTCTCGGCGCCCATCCGGTAGCAGTCGTCGAGGTGCTTACCGGTGAACCGGTCGCCGGTGTTCTGGTCGGTCCGGGCGTAGTTGCGCAAGCGCAGGTCGAGCGGGTCGAGGCCGATCTGGTAGCTCAGCTCGTCGAGAGAGGTCTCCAGGGCGAACTGCGCCGACATGTCGGGCGAGCGCATCCACGCGCCGGTCGGCATGTCCAGCCGGACGCCGAGCTGGCGCACGTGCACGTTCGGGCAGGCGTACAGCGTGTGGGTGGCGATGCTGGAATTGAACATGTTCTCGTCGGTCGCGGTGAGCTGGGCGATGGTGTCGTGCACGATCGCGGTCAGCCGTCCGTCGCGGCCGGCGCCGAGCCGGATGCGCTGCTGGAACTCGGTGCGGTGGCCGGTGCCGGTGAACATCTGCGCTCGCGTGAGAACCGTCTTGACCGGACGGCCGGCCAGCCGCGCGGCGGCCGCGGTGATCAGCGTGTGTGGCCAGACGACACCCTTGGTGCCGAATCCGCCGCCCAGATAGGGCGCGATCACGCGGACGTTCCCCGCCGCCAGGCCGAACGCGCCGGCCAGAGTGTCCCGGAACGTGACGACGGCCTGCGAGCTCTCGAACAGCGTCAGGCGGTCGTCGCCGTCCCACACCGCCGTGGTGGCGTGCGGCTCGATCGGATTGTGGTGATGCGTCGGCGCGGTGTAGCTGCGGTCGAGACGCACCGGCGCGGAGGCCAGCGCGGCCGCCGCGTCCCCGCGGGTGACCTCGTTCGGCTCGCCGAACATCGGTGGCGGCAGGTAGGCGTCGTCGCGCGCGGCGGTTACCGACAGGACGTGCGGCTCGGTGCGGTACGTGGCGCGTACCCGGTCGGCCGCCTCGCGGGCCTGTTCGAAGGTCGCCGCGACGACCATGGCGATCGGCTGGCCGTTGTGATGGATGGTCGTGTCCTGCATCGGGACGAAGCCTTTGAGATAGAACCCCTCGGAGACGTCGAAGCGGGGCATGTCCGCGTGTGTATAGACCGCCACGACGCCCGGCATCGCCTTCGCCTCGGCAGTGTCCAGGTCGGTCAGCTCGCCACGGGTGATGGTGCCCAGCACCAGGAACCCGAACAGGGTTCCGGTGATCTGATGGTCGGCCGCATAGGTGGCGGCGCCGGTGACCTTCGCCCGGCCGTCGACGCGGGCGACATCGCGCCCGACCAGCTTGCTCATCGGATGCCTCCGTGCTCGCTGAGTACGCCGGTCAGGGCGCGCTGCACCAGTTCTACCTTGAACGCGTTGTCGTGCCGCGGAACGGCGTCGCGCACCAGCGCGCGGCCGGCGTCGGCGATGCTGTCCGCGGTGAGCGGACGGCCGCGCAGGGCGTCCTCGGCCGCGCGCGAGCGCCACGGCTTGGTCCCGATGCCGCCGAAGGCCAGCCGGACGTCCTCCACCCGGCGGCGCCGGACCCGCAGCGCGGTGGCCACCGAGACGACCGCGAACTCGAATGTCGCGCGGTCGCGCAGTTTCAGGTACCGCGAGTGCTCGGCCAGCGGGCTGCTCGGCACGTCGACGCGTACGATCAGCTCGCCCGGGCGCAGCACGTTCTCCACGTCCGGGGTGTCGCCCGGCAGCAGGTGGAAGTCGGCGATCGGCACCGCGCGCGGGCCGCCGGGACCGGCCAGCTGGACGACCGCATCGAGGGCCACCAGGGCGACGGCGAGGTCGGACGGATGGGTGGCGATGCAGTGGCCGCTGCCGCCGACGATCGCGTGGATGCGGTTCTGCCCCTCGATCGCGGGGCATCCGCTGCCGGGATCGCGCTTGTTGCACGCTGAACCCGGGTCACGGAAGTAGCCGCAGCGGGTGCGCTGCAAGAGGTTCCCGCCGATGGACGCCATGTTCCGTACCTGCGGTGAGGCCGAGGCGAGCAGTGCCTGGGACAGCACCGGACAGCCTCGGCGCACCCGGGGATCCGCGGCCACCTGACTCATCCGGGCGAGCGCGCCGATCCGCAGTCCACCGTTGTCGGCGGTCACACCGGCGAGGCCGAGGTGGTTGATGTCGACCAGATGACCGTGCTGCTCGGCGCCGTCGCGCATGAGGTTGAGCAGGTCGGTGCCGCCGGCGAGGTAGGTCGTGCCGGGCTGCGCCGCCAGGGCGATCGCGGCGGCCTCGCTGGTCGCCGCGGTGTATCCGAAGGCCCTCATGGCCGCATCTCCTGATTCGAGTGACGGACCGCCGCGACGATGTTCTGATAGGCGGCGCATCGGCAGATGTTGCCGCTCATCCACTCGCGGATCTCGTCGTCGGAACCGGCGTGGCCCTCGTGGACGCAGGCGATCGCGGACATGATCTGGCCGGGCGTGCAGCCACCGCACTGGAATGCGTCGTGCCGGATGAACGCCTCCTGCACGGGGTGCAGCTGGTCGTCGCGGGCCAGCCCCTCCACCGTGGTGATCTCGGCGCCCTGGCGCATCACGGCGAGCGTCAGGCACGACTTGACCCGTTCGCCGTCGACCAGCACGGTGCACGCACCGCACTCGCCGCGGTCACAGCCCTTCTTGGCGCCGGTCAGGCCCAGCCGCTCGCGCAACGCGTCGAGCAGCGTGACCCGCGGCTCGACGGCAACCCGGTGCTGGGCGCCGTTGACCGACAACGTGATGTCCGCGGTCTCCCCGGCCGGTACCGACGTGGCCGGCGCGGCGTCGGCGGCGGCGTCGTGAGAGGTGGTCGCGCCGATCACCGGCGCCGCGGCGCCGGCCGCGGTGGCCACTTTGAGCACGGTGCGCCGACGAACTGACAGCTCGGCGCGGTCGTCGGTGCTCATCGCCGGCCCTCCAGCCGGTCGCGCACCGCCGTCAGGGCGGCGGCCATCGCGCCCGGTGGGCGGTCGAAGGCGGTAGCCGGCGCCGGCGCTGCTCCGGTCCGCACCGAGATGGCGTGCGGGTAGGCGAACTCCCGCAGCCCCTCGTCGCCGTGTTTGCGGCCGAAGCCGCTGTCGCCCCGGCCGCCGAACGGCAGCGCCGGGATCTGCGAGAACGCCAGCGCGTCGTTGACGCTCGTCATGCCGACCCGCAGTCGCCGGGCGAGGGCGACTCCGTGGTCGCGGCTGAAGACCGCGCTGCCCAGCCCGTACGGGCCGTCGTTGATCCGCTCGACCGCCTCGTCGACGTCACGCACCCGCACGACGGTCAGCACCGGGCCGAAGGTCTCCTCGGTCGCGGCCAGCGCGTCCGGCGGGACGTCGACGAGGATCGTCGGCTGCACATAGCGGCTGTCGCCGGTGATCGACCCGCCCACCGCCGCGGTGGCGCCGCGGGCGAGCGCATCCCGGATGTGCTCCTGGATCACCGGAATCTGGCCGGGCAGCGGCACCGGCCCGATCGGGTCGCCGACGCCGCTGCCGGCGTGCACCCGCGCGGCCAGCGCGCTGATCTTCTGGACCAGGGCGTCGTGCACCTCGTCCACCACATACGCCACCTCCAGGCTGATGCAGCCCAGACCGGTGTTCTGCAGGGCGCCCCAGGTGATGCGGGCGGCCGCCAGGTCGAGGTCGGCGTCGGCGGCCACCACGACACCGTCGTTGCCGCCCAGCTCCAGCAGCATCGGCGTCAGCGTGGAGGCGCAGGCCGCGGCCACCGCCCGGCCGGAGGCCACGCTGCCGGTGAACGCGACCTTGTCGAGGCCCGCCGCGATCAGCGCCTGCCCGGTGGCGGCGTAGCCGTTCAGGGTCTGCAGGGCGCCCGGCACGTCCGGCACCGCCCGTTCCCATGAGCGGGCCAGCCACTCGGCCACGCCCGGCGTGATCTGGCTGGGCTTGAGGATCACCGCGTTGCCGGCGGCCAGCGCGTGGATGACGATCGCGCCCGGCGTGCCGAGCGGGAAGTTCCACGGCCCGATCACGCCGACCACGCCGTACGGGAGGTGCTCCACCCATGCGTCCTGGTGCGACATGGTGGGCGGCACCTCGACCGGGTGTACGCCGAGCACCCGCTCCGCGTTGTCGATCACGAAGCTCAGGTGCCCGAGCGCGGCCAGCACTTCGGCGCGTCCGTCCTCCAGCGACTTCCCGTTCTCCGCGTGGATCAGGTGGGCCAGTTCCTCGCCACCGCGCGCGATGTCGAGGCGCCACGCGCTCAACCGCTCGGCCCGGCCGGCGAAGCCGAACTCCCACCACGGGCCGGTGTTGGCGCGGGCGATGTCGACCGCCTGGCGGGCCTCTGCCGCACCGGCCACCAGGTAGGAGGCGAACTCGGCGCCGGTGGTCTGGTCGATGGTGATCACTTCGGTGGCGGTGCCGCCGGGGTCGCCGTCACGGGTGACCGCCGTGCTCACGGTGTCTGTGCTCATCGTCTTCTCCGATGCTCCATCGGTGCAATGACGTCACCGTATCAGGTTCTTGATACTCATCAAGCCCCTGAGACAAAGCAAGCTCTAGATCAACGTACGGCCTGGTGTACCGTGAGCAGACGTGAGGGAAGATTCGGTCCGGCTCGCCGGCGACGACCAGATCCTCGGTCGCGTCGTCTCGGCCCTGCGGCGCGCCGATCTCGCCGTGCTGGCCGTCAAGGAACGGCCGCTGCGCAAGATCGGCAATTCCGGCTCGCTCTACGCCGTACTGGTGAACCTGCAGGTCGGTCCCGGTTCGACCGCCGCCGAGCTGGCCCGCGTCGTCGGTGTGACGCCGCAGGCGATCCAGCCCCTCGTGGCCAAGCTGGTGGAGCGCGGCTGGATCGAGCGGCGCACCCATGCCCGGCACGCCACCGTGCAGGAGCTACACCTGACCGACGCCGGCCGGCACGAGGCCGCCCGCGCGGACCACATCATGGCCGACCTCGACGACCACCTGCGCCGCGGCCTCGGCGACGACGAGTACGGACAGCTGGCCGACCTGCTCGGCAAGGTGACCACTCTCCTGCCGTCGTGGACGCCGCCGGTCGACTGACGCCGGCCCCGCGGGCCGAGCCCGCGCGATCCGGACCGGTGAGCTCGCTACTCGCTGACCGGCTCGGGCACCGAGCTCGCCGGGGTCGGTCAGAAGCGGCGGAACGCCGTGACGAAGGCATTCGTCGGGGTGCCGATACCGGTCACGTCGTCGAAGCCGGGTGTCACGCTGAGGCCCAGGTCCGAACCGATGGTGGTCAGGCACGGCTCGGTGTCGGCGTCACCGGCGCAGTACTTGACACCGGCCGTGACCGGTGGCGCCTTCGGATTCGGCCACCGAGGACTCCCCGGTCGGCGGTTCACTCACCGGAGATGGCAGGGTGACGCGCCCTCCGGGCGAAACACCCGCGAACGCGACACCGGCCGCGCCCATCAGGGCGATTGCGGCGAGGCCGACGAGCAGGCCCCGCCACAGCTTCTTCGAAGTCATACCCTCATGACGCACACCGATGGTCGGTATGTGACCTTGGCGGTGGGAGTAGACGCATCGTAATCTCGTTGAGATGATTCGCACTGTTACTGACCGTCGCGCGTCAGCGGAACGAACGCCGCGTGCGAGATCTCCTGCCGCAGCCGGCCACCCTGACCCCGCGAGCGGACCTTTCCGCCTCTCGCGCACAACTACGTCTAACATTTGTTAGGCGATGCCTGCTACGATCGCCGAACAAATGTTAGGCGATGGAGGCACCATGAGATCAAGCGAGGACTGGCCGGCCGGATTCGATCCTCGGACGGCGCCGGTGTACACGCGCAACGAGATCCGCACCTCCCTCTCGGCGGAGAAGCTCTGGCCCGCGCTGGTCACCGCGACCAACTGGCCGCAGTGGTACCCGCACGCTCGCCGGGTCAGCATCATGGGCGGTGGCGCGGTTCTCGCGGCCGACTCGCCCTTCACCTGGACGACGCTGGGCGTCCGCGTGAAGACGCAGGTCACCGAGTTCGAGCCGGCTCGTCGCCTCGCCTGGAGCGGCACCGGGCCGGGCTCCGCCGGTTATCACCGTTGGCTGCTCACCCCGACGCAGGACGGCGGCTGCCTGGTGGTCACCGAGGAAGTACAGACCGGGCTCATCCCCCGCATGAGAGCCGCGGCACTACGCCGCTCCCTGCTCGCCAACCATCAGCGCTGGCTCGAGGGCCTCGTCGACGTTTCACGCACCCCCTGAAGCGCGGAGCCGGCCCGCCGGCCGCCCCGCCCGCCGTCGTCCTCGCCCTGTCAGTGGCACGACCGTCTGACGACAAGGCCTCATCCGGCCGAGTCCGAAATACGGATCACCGTCTTGCCGCGGGCCCCGCCCCGCTGAGCGGCCGCGACGGCCTCCGGCGCCTGGTCCAGAGCAACCTCCCGTCCGATGGGGATGTCCAGGCGCCCGGCGGCGAGCCGCGCGCTGACTCGGCGCAGCCGCGCCGGCTTGTCGTCCAGCACATAGTTGACCGCAGTGATCCGCTGTTCCGCGGCGAGTTCCTCGCTGACGCCGGAGGCAATCGACACGGCGCGTCCGCCGTCGCGCAGATGGCGCACGGCGACGGCGAGGCTCTCGGCACCACCCACCAGATCGAGCACCCCGTGCACCCCTCCGGGAGCGATGGACGCGAGCTGGTCATCGACCGGTTGCGTGCCGTAGTCGACCGTGTCGGCGGCGCCTAGACGCCGGATCTGTTCGTGGGCGTCGGCGCGGGCGGTGGCGATGACGCTCAGGCCGGCCTGAGCGGCGAGCTGGGTTGCCAGGACGCCCACCCCGCCGGTAGCGCCAAGGATGAGCAGGCTCTGGCCGGCCCGGAGGTCAAGCTGTTCCAGGGCCCCGTCCGCCGTCATGCCGGCGGTCGGCAGCGCGGCGGCCAGCCGGGGGTCGACGCCGTCGGGAACCTTTTGCAGTGCGCCGAACGCAGGCTCTTCCACGATGGTCAGACGCTCCGCGTAGGTTCCGAACGCAAGAACATCGCCCCAGAACTGACCGTGAACGAGATCGCCGACGGCGAACCGCTGAACGCCCGCTCCGATGGCCTCGATCCGGCCTGTCCCGTCGAAGCCCAGGATCAGCGGAAACCGGTTCTTCGTGAACCCGGTCAAGGCCCCGGCCGCAGCGGCCCAGTCCACCGGATTGATCGATGCGAACTGCAGACCGACGAGCACCTCGCCCGGGCCCGCATGGGGTTCCGGCAGGTCGACAAGGCGTGGAGACTCACCGAAACGGTGGACTGCGACCGCTCTCACGACGTGGTTCCTTTCACTCAGCCTTCGCGTCAGAAAGTGAGGACTATTCGTCCCCGGACGCCGCCCGCCTCGACTCGACGATGCGCATCTGCGGCTTTCTCCGCGGGGAGCACGTCGGCTACGCGTGGCGTCAGCACACCCTCTTCAGCCGCCCGCCGGAGACTGTCGAGTTTTGCCGATGAGTGGTAGTCGTCATAAACCCAGGTGGCTTCGTAGCGGATGTTCCGGGTGGGTTTCCCTTTCCAGCGGCGAAGGGAGACGAATACGCCGCCGTCGCACAGCGCCGGCACGACCTTTTCGTGCAACAACGCGGTGTCGGCCACCGCGTCCACACCACCGGGAAAGGCGGCGCGGATCCGGGCCGCGAGGTCGTCGCCCCGATCAATGACGTGGTCCGGGCCCAGCGACCGGACCAGGGCAACGTCCTTGGGCGCCGCATCCGCGATCACGATCAGGCGTTGCATCTTGGCGAGCTGGACCAGATAGTTGCCGACCATCCCGGCGGCTCCGGTCACGGCGATGCTCTGGCCCGGGCGCAACGACATCAGCTCCAGGGTCTGCGCGGCCGTGAGACCGTTCATCGGCAGGGTGGACGCCTGCTCGAACGATGTATTGGCGGGTATGCGGGCGATGGAGTCGTCGGGAGCGACGAGATACTCGGCGTACGCCCCTCCATGCTCGGACATCGGTATGGCCATGGCCATGACCGCGTCCCCGATCTGCCACCTGCTGCCCGCGCCGACGGCGTCGATCACCGCTGCGGCTTCCGCGCCAGGAATGTAGGGCGGGCTCCCGTCGCCAACCCCCAGCAGGCCGGTCCGACGTGAGATGTCCGTCGGGTTGACGGCGGCGGCCCGAACGTGGATCCGGGCCTCTCCGGCGCCGGGACGAGGATCCGGAAGGTGGTGAACGCCGAGAACCTCCGGCCCTCCGAAGCGCATGAATCCTATTGCTCTCATCGGGCGATCAACTCCTTTGGCATCCTCAACCAACTGCAACGTTGGCGTTGGCTTTGGCCACGCTAGCACTGCCGCGAACCAACGACAACGTTGGTGGCGGTAGGCTTTCCGGATGAGGCGCAACGTCGAAGAGACCCGGCAACGACTTCAGAAGGCCGCGTACGCCGAGTTCGCCGAGCACGGCGTCGACGGCACCACGGTGACGAGGATCGCCAACCGGGCCGGGATCAACAAGGAGCGGCTCTACGCCTACTTCGGGGACAAGGACGCCCTCTTCGAAGACGTGCTGACCGAAGCGCTCGAGGAACTCTCCCGGGCCGTCGCTCCGGAGGGTCTGCGGTTCGAGGATCTGGGCGAGTTCGCCGGGCGTACGTTCGACTACTACCGACAACACCCCGAACTGGCCCGCTTGCTCCAGTGGGAAGGCCTGCGCAATGCTCCGCCGGTGAACGCGACGACGCGTACGACTCATTACGACCGCAAGGTCGCCGCGACGGCGCAAGCACAGCGGGACGGTGTCGTCGACGGCGGGATCGACGCCGGTCACCTCATGTTCATGGTCATCGGCCTCGCCGCCTGGTGGTTCGCCGTCCCACAGCTCGCCACCATGCTGACCGGCAGCGATTCCGACGCGCCGGGCGAACATGCACGCCGGCGAGCAGCCGTGGTCGAGGCCGCCCAGCGCCTGGCCGGTGTCAAGCCAGAGCTGTCGCCTTCATCCTGACATCCGTACCGTCAGCCGGCGCGAGGCGCTCAGATCAGACCGTGTCGAATGGCGAAGGCGACGGCGTGCGCACGATTGCGCGGTCCCAGCCGGCGCATGGCCCCTTGGACGATGGCCTTGACCGTTCGAACCGAACAGCTGAGTTCCGCGGCGATCGGCTCAGCGGTTCCAAAATCCTCCATCCGGACAGCATGAGCCGCCGCCACGGCGCCTGGGACAGCACCTCCACCTATATCGACTGTCTGCGCGTGGACGTCCTCGCCGAGGCGGGTCCGAGCGCGGCTCTGCGAGCCGGACTGGAACGCATCATTCCCTGGGGCCACGAGTTCGCCTGCCACGGCTTGGCCGACCATGTCGGATCCATCCACTACTTCGTCGGCTGCGGCCTGCACGGACTGCGCGACCTGCCCGCTGCACGAGCCGCGTACCAGCAGGCGATCGACGCCAACCGCACCGCCGGCGTCCTACAGTGGCAGCGCCGAGCCGAAGCACGCTTGGCCGCGCCATCGGCCCCGGATCCAGCTCCCGGCAACAATTGATCATCAGGGATCCGCCCGGGTTGCCCGGGCCGCCGGAGTGCCGCGATCATCGACGGATGGAATGGTCTGCCCTGATCGCTTCGCCGAAGGTCGCCGGGTTGGCGCTGAGTTGCGACGGGCGCCGACTCGTGGCGACGGTCGAGGTGCTGAACGCGGCCGGATCGAGATCCGTGCCGCAACTGTGGGAGATCCCCCTCGGCGGCGGCGCCGCCCGGCCACTGATCACCTTCGAGGAGGGGACTTCGAGGCCGGTGTTCCGGCCCGACGGCTCGCTCGTGTTCGTGTCCGCTCGGCTGGGGGTGGACGGCACCCCCGCGTTGTGGGTGGCGGAGCCGGGCGGCCGGTGTCGCCTGCTGGCCACCAAGGCCGGCGGCATCACCTCGCCGTTGGTCGCGTCGGCGACCGGCACGACTGTCGTGTTCGGTTCGCGGCTTGCCGGGTCGACGGCCGACGATGACGCCGAACGGCGTGCCACCCGGCGGGCGCTGGGGGTCAGTGCGGTGCTGCACACCGGAATGCCGGTTCGGCACCCGTTCTACGAGCTGGACATCGAGTATCCACAACTGCTGCTGCTCCCAGAAGACGATGCTCCCGCGGCTCTGCGCGATCTCGCTCCCGGCGCCGGCAACTCCCTGGTGTTCACCAACGCGCTCGCCGGTCCCCCATGCTCCATCGACGCCGCCGGGCGCGTGGTGGTCACACAGTGGAGCCGACGTACGGAAGGCGGCGGTTTCCCGTCCGGGCTGGCCTTCATCGACACCGGAACGGGCCGCCGTACCCCCTTGGCCTCAGCCGACGACGTCTCGTACATATCTCCGCGCATCTCCCCGGACGGCCGGCTTGTGGCCGTGCTGGCCCGCACGGAGGGGACGTTCGACCGGCCGGTCCGCGACAGGCTGCTGATCATCGCCGTTCCCGGTGACATCGGCGCGGAGCCGGTCGGTCTCGAGGTCGGTGACCTGTACCCGCGCGAGTGGACCTGGGCGCCCGACGCGCGCACGCTTTACGTGACCGGAGATCTGCACGGCCGTGGCGCGGTCCGCGCGTACGATCCGGCCACCGGCCGTCAACGGGCACAACTGGCCTCCGACGCGGTTTACCAGCAACTGTGCCCGTCCCCCGACGGCCGGTGGCTCTTCGCCCTGCGCCACGCGGTGGACAGCCCGCCCGCTCCGGTACGGCTGGACGCACATCAGCCCGACCAGCCGTCCAGTCCGCTCCCGCGGCCGGCGCCACAACCACCACTGCACGGGCACCTGCTCCGCGTGTCGTGTCCCCTGCCGGACGGCGAAGGATCTGTGGAGGGCTACCTGTGCCTGCCGGACGGCGCGTCCACCGATACGAAGGCGCCCGTGCTCGTCATGATCCACGGTGGGCCCCTGGCCTCGCACAACTCGTGGTCATGGCGCCTGAGCCCCTGGGCCTTCGTGGCACAGGGATGGGCCGTGCTGCTGCCCGACCCCGCGCTGTCGACGGGTTACGGCGAACAGTGGATCCACCGGGCCTGGCCACACCGAGCCGCGCGGGTGTGGGCTGACATCGAAGCCCTCCTCGACACCGTCCTCGACCGCCCAGACCTGGACCGGCGCCGGCTCGCCGGCCTCGGCGCCTCGTTCGGAGGATTCATGACGAACTGGATCGCCGGAAACACCGACAGATTCAGTGCCATCGTCACCCACGCCGGGCTCTACGCGCTCGAACAGCATCACGACACCACCGACGCCGCACACATGAAGAACAGCTGGTTCGGCACCCGCGACGACCATCCGGCCTGGTATGCCGCCAACTCGCCCGAACGCTTCGCCGGCCGCATCCGGACGCCGATGCTCGTCACCCACGGCAACGGGGACTACAACGTCCCGATCAGCGAGGCACAACGCCTATGGTGGGATCTCGTCAGCGGATGGCCAGGCGAACCGGACACCATGCCGCACCGGTTTCTCCGCTTCACCACCGAACACCACTGGATCCTCAACCCCGCCAACGCTCAGATCTTCTACGAGACGGTGTTGTCCTTCTGCGCCGAACATGTTCTGGGACAGCCCCCGTCCAGGTCGGCCCTGCTCTGAGCCGGCCGGGCCCTCCGGCGGTGCTGTCACGGTCGTCATGGCCATGAGGGGGCTCCGTCGTTGAAACGGACCACTGTTCACTTCTGGGCGTGAGCGTCACCGGCGGCGGATCGGATGAGCACGAGGCCGGTGATCAGAGCCCAGACCAGATAGCTGTAGAGGGAGATGCGCTCGGCGAGTCCGGTGGGAGTCCAGCCGTAGGTGACCGGGATGTTGAGCAGCCCGATGCCGCCGAGGACGATGCTGACCTTCGCAAGCCATCGTGGAAGCCCGAGAGCCATGCTCGACAACCCGGTGACGACGGCGAGGACGTTCCCCGCGATGATGGAAAGGAACGCTCCGATCAGGTAGAGGACCAAAGTTCCGTCGTCGAAACGCGCGGGGCCGAGCGGGAACACCGCGAACAGAACCAAGGCAATGGCCTGCGCGAGGCCGAGGGCGGCGATCGTCGGTCGCCTCCAGCCGGTGAGCCGGCGGCTGATGGCGATGCTCGCCGCGGCGACGAGCGCTCCGGAGACGATCCACGTGGCGCTCATCAGCGGCCACAACGGCGACGAGATGACAATGCCCTGGAACTCGCCGGCAAACGGGCTGCCGAGGAAATTGACGTAGTCCTCGAGATAGCTGTACGGACGTCGGTCCCACGCGGCGGCAACGCTCGCCTCTGCGATCAACTCGAGCAGGACCGCGGCTACCAGGGCAAACCCGCCCCAGCGCGCGACCGTTCGACGTGGGGTAGCCGTGACGGATGACATGGTGGTGCTCCTTAGCGGGGTCGATTCTCTTGACGAGTCAGTGCCGATGGCGTGCTCGCACCACACGAGGCGACCCGGCAGTGGCCCACCGGGCCGACATGCCGTGCCGGTGCGGGCCGACACGGCGGCGGGAAGGGACGGGTGTGCTGCGGCAAGGCCCGACGGACGACATGGGTTCGGCCACGCCGCCCTGCTGTTATCGAGCGCGAAGCCTCATGGGGTCTTCCCCGCTTCTCTCCCCGGTGACCGCCGAAGCAGCAGGCGGACAGGCTGTGTGACGTGCAGCAGGACGCCACCGAGGATGACCTGCCACAGCACGAAGGCATAGGCGGCGATGCGCTCCAGGACCCCGGGCGGCGCTACCCCGAAGGTTGCCAGCCACGTCAACGCGGCCGCGATCCCCAGCGTTCCCAGAATGACGCTGCCGGAGCCGACCACGGCGGGGACCCGCAGCCGCCGCCACTGCCGGCCGACGAGGATGGCCGTCGCGTTGCCGCCCAGGATCGCCAGGGTCGCACCGAGATAGTGCAGCCAGAGTGTGCCGTTCTCGGTGGCCTCGGGCGAGCTGTGCACAACACCGGTCAGCACAAATCCCGCGGCGGTGACACCGCCGACCCACCGCACCGCCGCCCGGGACCGGCCGCTGAGCGCCCGCCCGGCCAGCCAGACCGCGCAACCGAGCAGCAGGCCCTGAACGACGAACGCTCCATTCATCAGCCAGTGCATCGGCGAGCACACCACCCGCCCGTCGTACGGGCCGCACTGCGGATCGCCGAGGTCGCTGATGAAGTTGTTGCCGTAGCTGTAGCCCGGCGCCGGCCACGCCTGAGCGGCCACGGCCTCACCCACGATGAACACCAGCGCGCCCAGGACGAGCGCGCTCCCGGCGGCCGCGAGGGCAACCCAGACCCTGGTCTGTGCGGGTCCGTCTGCCTCGGTCGGAACTGCCTCGCCGCTGTGGTTCACGTTCCGCATCAAGGAACCAAAATGATCTTGCCCAGGGCGGTGCGGCCGGAGGACTCGGACAGTTCGATGGCCGCGGCCACCTCGGCGAGCGGATAACGGGCGGCGACCTTCGCGGCGAGCTTGCCGTCGCGCTGCAGGGTGAAAACGTGCGTCAGGTCGGTACGGATGCGGTCCTGAAACGCCGCGCGCTTGGCCGAGCCCGGCTTGCCGGCGCCGGTCCAGACGTTGTAGAAGCTCGCGTGCTTACCGGTGGGCAGGTAGTTCCAGTAGGCGAGTTTGCTGAGTAGGCCCATGAAGGTGAGCAGCACGGGAGTGGCGTCGTCAAGGTGGCTGGCGATGCTGTACGAAACCAGAGTGCCGGTGCGGTTGAGCAGCCGGTAGGAGAGGTCGACGCTCTTGCCGCCGAGGTGGTCGAACACGGCATCCACACCGTCGGGGGCCAAGTCCCGGATGCGGGCGGCCAGGTTCGGGTCGCGGTAGTCGATCGGCTCGGCCCCGAGGGCGCGCAGCGCCTCGTGGTGGCGCGGGCTGGCGGTACCGATCACGCGAACGCCCGCCAGCCGGGCAAGTTGCACGAGGATGCTTCCCACACCGCCGCTGGCGCCCAGCACGAGAATGGTCTGCCCGGCCTCGACCTTCGCACTGCCGTGCAGCATCTGGTAGGCAGTCAGCCCGTTGACGATCAGCGTCTCCGCGTCGTCGGCGCCGACCCCGTCGGGAACCTCCACCAGATCGGCCGCGGTCAGCAGGACGGCCGTGGCCCAGGCGCCGGTCTTGGTCAGAGCCGCGACACGCCGGCCGATCAGCGCCCGGTCGACACCGGAGCCGACGGACTCGACGACGCCGACGAGGTCGTAGCCGGGCACGAACGGGAACTTGGGCTGCCCCTGGTAGCGCCCTCGGCGCATCGCGCTCTCGGCGAACGACACCGCGGTCGACTCGACGCGGACCAGGGCCTGGCCGGCCGCCGGCGGTGGCAGAACGCGCCGGACCAGCCGGAGACCGGACGGCTCGACCTTGCCCGGCAGCACCACCTCGGTGGCAGTCACGGTGCCCCCCGAGGTGGTGTTCGTCTCCATCATGAGGGCTCCCGGGAAAGTTTGACGATCAAACTGTGAATGACCGTCACTATGCAATGGTGTGACACAGAGCGTCAAGTTATTGCGATCAACGTGACGTAGCGCCGAGGCCTCCGGGACGGCGCTCCGCAAGTGCCGGACGGCGGAGCCTCAGGAACCTGGATCAGCCCTGACCACAGCCCTTGTCCGGGAATCCGAGGCGGGTGCGAACCTGCCGCGTCGCGGACGAGTCAACCCGCCGTTCCGGCGGCTCGGGCTCGGTCGATCGCCACCCGCCCTCGGGCTGCCGTCTGCCGCAGTGGGTCGGTGACCTGGCTGCGCGACATCGCCGAGGGCCGCGGGCTCGGGCGGCCGGGGCCGTGTTACGTACGAATAGGCAGTGTCATGTCCCAGAAGTCCACAGGCGATGGTTTCCGCTGGTGCTGTGGCTCAGGCGCTAATAACGTTTCAAAAAGTGGTACGAATCCACCAGGGAGGTACTGAATGCAGCTGAAACGTAAAGTCATGGCCTGGAGCATGGCCGCCACGGCGGGATTGGTGACCGTGTTCGCGGCGCCGTCGGCCGCCCAGGCGGCGTTCGCGGACTGCCCGTCGGATCGCTACTGCCTGTGGGCCGACCCCGACGGTGGCGGCTACGGTATCTGGGCGACCACCGACCTGCCGGATCTGCGCGTCACGGGCCTGGACGACAGCGTCAGTTCCCTGGCGAACTTCGCCCACACGTCTCACGGGCGGGGTCTCTGCATCTACCCGGACCTCAACTACGACGGCGAGTGGACCGCCTACCTGCCCGCCGGGTTCTCGGCCAACCTCACGGACCCGGCGGTGGACGACCACCTCACCTCCGTCCGGTGGGCGCCCTCCGACAGCCCGCCGACGTGCTTCACGTCCTTCAACGTGGGCAAGGCGGGCAAGGAAGCACTACCGGAAACCCGCGTCATCGGCACGAAACTGCCGATCGGCGGCTGAGAACGGCGTCCGGCGTGGTGGAAGGTTTCCGCCACGCCGGAGGCATCCGCCCCAGGGACAAGCCGGTTCCTCCTGGGGCACCAGATCGGGTCCGGCCGGGCCAGAACCTGGCGCTGACGTTCGCCAACCACCACGATCGCAGCTCTGCCGACGAAAGGATACGCACGTGATGCGGAGCAAACGGCCGGGCTTCATCGGATCGCTGATGATCATCGTCGGCGGACTGCTGCTGTTCGTGTCTGGATTCTACTTTCACGACTCGCAGACGCCCTACCCCGACGGCATTTCGGCCACCGCCACGATCACCGACATCCACGCCGGCCGGAACAGCAGGGGCCGGCTGATGTACAGCGCGATCTATACCTTCACCGCAGCGGATGGGCACCCGGTGTCGTTCCAGGACCCGGCGTCCGCCAGCAACCGCCCCGATGTGGGCGCAACGGTCGAGGTGTCCTACCGCGCCGCCCACCCGGAGCAGGCCAGGCGGGTGCCGGCCGTCGGCTGGTTCAGCTGGATCATCGTCGCCGTGGGAGCGCTGGTCGTGATCTCGGGTCTCGGTCACCTGATCGGCAACCTCCGGCGGCTGAACCGATGATCGGTCCCCCTGCGGCGATCCGCCGCGCGAGATCGCCGCAATCCGCTTTCCCTGAACAAGAACCCGCGTCTGTCTGATGTGGTCGGTCGTCGCACGCGCCTGAAGATCTCTCCCACGTTCGTGCCAGCCGGGACGGCACCGGCGCCACCGGCCTTGTTCACGGGAGAAGGTTTGCCGGTCAGTTCCACTTACAGGAGGCAGCGATGACCACCCGTCACATCCGGCTCATGATGATCGGCGCGTTCGGCTTGGGGCTCGCCCTCACCCAGCAGGCCTGCGCCGGTATCGGCCCGGACCTCGTGGCCGGGCCGGCACCGTCGGCCACCTCCGAGACGGTCGACGAGTCCACCGCGCCGGCCGACTCCCCGACCACTCAGGTCTACGCCTCACCCCCTGAGGGTCAGGCATACGACGACGATGCCGGCCCCGCCGACCTCGCCCCCGATGATGGCGGCAAGGGCCGGGCCAGGAACTGCGCGAACGACGGCCTCCAGGTGACCGTGACACTCCAGCCGGACCGCGGCGACCGCGCCGCCCGAGGACTGGTCGCCGTGACCAACACCGGCAAGCGGGCCTGCAGCGTCGAGGGGCGAGTGATGATCTGGCTGACCAACGTCGCCGGCGAGGTGGTCAAGGTGCCCGCCACGCAGGTCAACGAGCCGGGCGCGGGCACGGCGATCTCGCTACGTCCGGGGCGGAGCGCCTTCCAGGGCATCAAGTGGGCGCCGTGCGACAAGGGCAACGAAAGCTGCCCCACGGGCAACGGACTCGGGTTCAGCGTGAACGGCTCGACCGGTGGCCCGGGCGCTGAGCTGTCCGGCTTCCCGCGACCGGAAAGCAGCGGCATCACGATGAAGTCGCTGCGGATCGGCACGCTGCAGCCGGTCACCCAGGGCGTCGTCGCCTGGTAACCGGCCGGGAGCCGGCAAGGCGTGAAACGGCTCGCGCCGATGGAGAAACGCGCACCAGACCGGTTGGCGGAAGACGGTGAACCTGGCCGACGGCGGGTGTCAGAGGCTGCCTCTGACACCCGTCGTCGGCCGCTACGGCCGGCCCTGGATGCTCGCCGGACCGCTGCCGGCGTCTACGACCAGCCCGATGCTGTCCGGATCCTCCGCCGCGATGACTATCGCGGTGGGTCGATGACGTGCCCGGCCCGGCTCTGCGTGAGCGTCCGTTGATCTTTCCCTTACCCGGGCGGTCATGGTCGCCGGCCCACCGAGGTCCGGCGCCGGAAAGCGTCAACCAGCAGGCTGCCGGCGAAGCCGGCAATGGCACCGGCGCCGAGGCCGAGGCCCAGCGCACCCCACGGGTTCGCCGTCAACCGCACGTCGAGGATCGGGACGGCGAGGACAAAGGCCCGGACGCCCAGCTCGGCGGAGACTCGGGACAGCAGCGTCAGGAGGACCAGCACGGCAGCCACCACCGGGCCGAGCCGCACGGCCAGGCCGGCCGCCCGGCGTAGCGGGCCGCAGGCCCGGTCCCGGCCGGTACGTGCGGCGACGGCGACGGCGATGCCGCAGGCCAGGAGCACAACGGCGGACAGCACCGCCGGCGCACCCCGTCCGGGCGGCGACCACCCGCCGTCGAGGACGCACGCGAGCACGCCGTCGGCACTGAACGACCAGGGCACGCCGAGCCCGTGCAGCAGCGCACCGCTCACCACGAGAGGCAGGACGAGCAGTAGTCCACCGGCTACCTGGGGGCCGACCCATGCCCAGGCCGCCAGTACACACACGACGGTCGCCCCGGCGATCGTCCACCGCGCGGCGCGCAGCGTTCCCGCGATGGCCGAGAACCGTGCGGTCAGCCAGCACAGCCCGACGACGGCCAGCGCCCCCACCGCGGCGCCGGCCACGGTGGAGCCGGTGGACACCGAGAAGCCGGCCTGGAACTGGTCGATGGGAAGAGCGCCGTTCAACGGGGTGCCCGTGCCCGCCGCGCACGCACCCATCCCGTCTGCCGCCGCCCGGGCGCTGCCGGACGGAAGCGTCAGCCTTCCACGTGCCGCCATCGCCACCACGCCGACACCGGCCGTGAAGGCGACCACCGCCGATATGCCGCGCACCAGCAGCCCCGACCGGCCGTGGCGCAGCAACAATGTCCCGAGCACCACCGCACCCACCAGCGAGACGCCCAGTGGCATCACCTTGAACTGACCCTGCACAGCGATCGGAAGGCCACCAGCCGGGACGGCGTCGATGGTGGCCGGGCCGCCGGCCGCCATCGCGACCACTGCCGCGGTCAGCCGACCGAGCCGGCCTGCTCGATCGGCGTCCAGCAGGAGCAGGCCGGCCACCGCGGTGCCAGCCATGGCGGACAGCGCGCCGGCCGCCGCGACCAGCCCCCGGTAGATGTCGCGAGTCGTCATCACACGTCGCGGCGTCGCAGGAGGACAAATGCGGTGACCAACACCGCGGCGACCCCGACGGACATGCCCGCCATGTTCCACCAAGGATGCGGGAAGTCCGGGTCCGGGACGGTCGCGATGGCAGCCGCAGCGCCGAGCGTCGGCCAGAAGTCGAACAGACCGCTCATCGAGGACGGAAAGAGCGGGGCCAGGCCGGGTACCAGGAAGACAATGCCCACCAGGGTGGCGAGCGCACCCGCGGTGGCTCGCATGATCGTGCCGAGCGCGACGGCCAGCAACGCGACGAGGGTCAGATAGAGACCGGCGGCGGCAACGGCGGAAAGCACGCCGGGATCGCCGAGCCCCGCGTTCGGCACACCTTGCCCGGCGAGCATCACCTGACCGATGAGGAAGGCGGCGAACATCAGCACCTGACCGGCCACCACGGCGACAGTTGCGGCGATCACCACCTTGGCCGCCAGTACGCGATGCCGCCTGGGCGTGGCGGCCAGCGTCGTCCGCATCAGGCCGGTGGCGAACTCCGAGGTGACCACCAGGATGGCGAGCACACCGAGGATCAGCTGGCCGACCTTGTAGGTCGTCAGGCTGTACGCCGTCGGATCCCAAAGGTCGCCCGCGTCCGCATAGGCCTCCTGAGCGACGCTGGAGGACATCATGGTGATCCCCAGGCTGACAACGAACAGGAACGCCAGCGTGTACCAGGTGGAGCGCAGACTGCGGAGTTTGATCCACTCGGCCAGGATCGTGCGGCTCATGCGGACGCCCCCTGGTACTCGACGCTGCAATGGGTCAGTTCCATGCTCTCCATCCCGGTCCGGGCGAGCACCTCGCCGACCCGACGATGGGGAGTGGTCTTGCCGGCACCGTTCGGGCCCAGGAAACCGGTGACCTGTCCGGCCTCGACGGTGAACGACAAGTCGTCCACCACGGTGTCGAGCCCGAACCGCTTGGTCAGTCCGCGTACCTCGATCATTGTCATGACGGCGATGCTGGCCCACCGGGCTGGCCGCTCTCGCAGAGCCTCTGGGAGAACTCTGTGGGATTGGCCGGTCGGCCAGGCCCGGTGGCCGATCCTCACCGGAAACTGCAGGACTCCGCATCGGCATTCGGCGCCGGCCCTCACCGGATCGATGCGATACGCCCACCGGCTAACGATTGTTAGTTCAAGGTACCGTCTTCGTCTAACAAGAGTTAGGCTGAGTCGTGAGTGAGATCCGCCGAGCGGTCAACAAGCGCGGTCAAGGCAGCCACCTGCGGCGCGAGATCCTGGATGCGGCGATCGCGCTCCTCGGGCAGGCGGGCACCGACGCCGGAGTGACATTGCGCGCCATCGCACGCCAGGCGGGAATCGCCGCACCGTCGGTCTATCCGCACTTCGCCGACCGGGCCGCGGTCATCGACGCGGTCGTGGCCGAGTCGTTCGCTGAGCTGGTGGCGGCCACCCACGCCGCCAAGGCCACCGCGACCAGCCCGGCCGACCGGTTGCGGGCGATCTGCGCCGGGTACGTGCGGTTCGGCCGCGATCAGCCCGGGCGGTACCGAATCCTGTTCGAGGGCTCGCAGGAAGGATCACCGCCTTCGGTGGCGAGGCGCCGGGCGACCGAAGGCGGCGCCGCCTTCGCCGGCCTCACCGATGCTCTGGCCGAATGCGTCGCGGACGGCTCCTCGGCCAGCTCCGATCCGGCCCGCGACGGCGCCGCGCTCTGGGTCGCGATACACGGTTTGGTCGTGCTACCCCGGGCGCGCCCGGCCTTCGACTGGCCGGCGACCGAGGTGCTGCTCGACCACATCGTCACGAGTCTCGGCCGCCTGACCAAGGTCTGAACCGGAATCGATCGGGCGATCTCGCCGGTGATCACCGGGGCGGGACATCGTGAATGCCGGGCCGGCGTGGGGCGAACCTCAGTTGACGGCCGCCAGGTACCTCGTCAGGCCAACATCTTGACCGGGCAGCGGCCCGCAGCTCGCCGACGCGCCGGCAGAGCCGTGTATTGCCGCAGCGCGGCGCTGGGCTTGAAGCCGGCCCGGAACCCGTCGCCGAGGGCAAGATCAGGCAGCCCGCGGGCCAGGGAGCGCAGCGCGGTCGTCAGCTCGAGCCGGGCCAGCGCCGCGCCGACGCAGTAGTGCGGCCCAGCACCGAAGCCCAGGTGCCGGCCGATCCCGGCCCGGCCGGGATCGAAGACATGCGGTTCGGGAAAGACCGCCGGGTCATGGTTCGCGGTGCCGATCAGGACCAGGCACCGGGTCCCCCCGGGGATGTCGACGCCGTCGACGGTGACGTCGGTGGTCGTCAGGCGCAGCCACCCGTCGATGGCCGGGCTGTGCCGGAGCGCTTCTTCGACGTGGTCGTCGAGGTACTGATCGTCATGGGCCAGCCGTTCCCACCGTTCCGGCTCGGCGAGGGCGTGGCGCAGAGCGTGGCCGATCGCCCCTGCGGAGCTCTCCCAGCCCGCACCGACGATGATGAGGGTCAGTGCGGCCACCTCGGCAATGGTGCTCCGGCGGATCGGCCGTGATGGCCACCGGCGGAACGGCGAGACCGGCCAGGATCGCGCCCGCCCGGCCGCTGATCGGCATGATCGGAGCGAGGGTGGCGACGTTGCTGAATCGCGTGGTGTCGGACAGGACGGTGCGGACGTTGTCGTGTCCCGCGATCAGCCACAGGCCGAGATCGGTGTCGTGGCTGACGAACGACCCCGAGGTGCTGATCCCCCGCCACGTGGCAGCCGGGTCGCGACTGTAGGACGGGCCGAAGGGGTCGAGTCGCATTGGACAGTCCTCTATGGTCGGTGCCGTCTCGCCGAAGTTGATCCGTACTGCGAAAACGGTAGCTGTGTGGTATCCGGCCGAGAACCGAAACAGGCGTTCGTACAGCAGGGTCTGCACCGTGAGGTCGACATCCTTGTGTGCTCTTTCACGCAGGAAGGGCTCACGCTGGGTCGCGTGGCCGGGTCAGCCCCAGGTCGTACGCGAAGATGACGGCCTGGATCCGGTCCCGGGCGCCGATCTTGGCGAGCACTCGGCCGACGTGGGTCTTGACCGTGGATTCGGAGAGCACCAGCCGCTCGGCGATCTCGCCGTTGGTCCAGCCCCGGCCGATCGCGACCAGAATTTCGCGCTCACGTTCCGTCAGCGTTCCGAGTCGCGGGTCCGCGGCCGGTCGTTCGGTGGCCGCAGGGCCGCCGAGGTGGTGGGCGAACGCGTCGAGCAGGCGCCGGGTCAGGGTGGGAGCGATGATCGCGTCGCCTGCGGCGACGGCGCGGATCCCGGCGAAGAGCTCGTCCGGGTACGCGTCCTTGAGCAGGAAACCACTGGCGCCGGCCCGCAGCGCGGCGTGCACGTACTCATCGAGGTCGAACGTCGTCAGCATGAGGATGTGCGAGCGGCCGCCGTTCGCCACGATCCGCCGGGTGGCCTCGATGCCGTCGAGTCCGGGCATCCGCACGTCCATCAGCACGACGTCGGGGCGCAGCTCGGTGGTCTGGCGTACCGCTTCGACGCCGTTGCGGGCCTCACCGACCACTTCGGTGCCCGGGTTGCTGTCCAGCAGCATCCGGAAGCCGAAACGTTGCAACGGCTGGTCGTCCACGATGAGGACGGTGATCATGCCGGTTCACTCCCCAGTTCGAGGTCGGCGGCTACCACCCAGCCGCCGCCGGGCGCCGGGCCGGCCGTGACCGTCCCGGCGTAGAGAGCGGCGCGCTCGCGCATGCCTACCATGCCGTGGCCCCCGGGAGCGGGGGGACCAGAACGGCCGCCGCCGGGTCGGCCGGTGTCACGAGCCGTGATCCGCAGCCGATCACCGTCGACCAGCACGGTCAGGTGGACGCGGGTATGCGGCCCGGCGTGCTTGAGCGCGTTGGTCAGCGCTTCCTGCGCGATGCGGTAGGCCGCCAGTTGCACGCCGGAGTCGATGGCGCCGAGGGCTCCGGCGCTCTGGTACTCGACCTGCGGGCCGGCGGCCCGGATCTGCTCGCACAGCAGGTCCAGGTCGGCGATGGTGGGTTGCGGGCTGAGGTTGAGCTCGTCGGTCTCCTCATGGAGCACGCCCAGCATGCGGCGTAGCTCGGCGAGGGAGGTGCGGCCGGTGTCGCCGATCAGCCGGAGCGCCTCCTTGCTGCGTTCGGGGACCGCGTTCATCGCGTGTCCGCCGCCGTCGGCCAGGGTGATGATCACCGAGAGGCTGTGGCCGAGGATGTCGTGCATCTCGCGGGCGACCCGTGCCCGCTCGGTGGCGACCGCGAGCCGGTGGCGCTGGTCGCGTTCGATCTCGAGTTGGGCGGCACGTTCGCGCAGTGCGGCCAGCTGGGCGCGGCGGATCCGGATCGCGAAGCCGAGCGCTACCGCGGCTGTTCCGACGCTGCCGACGAAGAACAGCACATCCCGCACCGGGACGACGTCGGACAGCCGTTCGGCCACCAGGACCACCGCCACGGTCAGACCGGGCACGGCCCAGGGCAGGCGGCTCAGCCGGCCGTACAGCACCAGGCTGTAGATCGAGACCAACAGCGCGACGTCCGCCCGCAGCATGATCCCCGCCGCCCACTGCGCCACGAAGAACGTCAGGACGGTGAGGAACACGGCCAGCGGGGTGCGGCGCCGCCACCACAGCGGCACCACCAGCACCGACTGCAACACCAGCATCTGCGGCAGCGGACGCTCGGTGAAGGCGATCGGCGCGTCGTCCGGCCGGCCCCGGTCGGGAACCAGGTCAGGCAGGCAGAACCAGAGGAAGACCACCACCACCGTGGCGGTGTCGAGCACCCACCGATGCCTGGCGTGCCACTCCCGCACGCGTTGGGCGGCGTGGAGCAACCGGACGGCAACGGGATGCCCGACCAAGATTCCGACCGCGCTGTCCTCGCTGCTCACCGGCCCATCCTCCAGCAAAGCGGCGGACGGCACCCGGTCAGGCCGGATGCCGTCGCGCGAGTGTTCCGGCCGCGATCAGGCGTCCGACCGCTTCAGCCGGTACGCGGCGCCGCCGAGTGCCAGCGCGGTCCAGCCGAGCAGGACCAGCAGCCCGGCGCCCGCCGACAGCGTCCCGGTGGAGTGGTGCAGGGCGAAGATCGACTCGCCGGCGTTGCTGGGCAGGTACGGGGTGAGATCGTCGCGCCAGGACTTCGGCAGCAGCGACATCAGACCCGGCACCAGCAGAAATGTGCCGACCAGGGCCGAGATGCCGCCCGCGGTCGAGCGCAGCAGGGCGCCCAGCGCGACCCCGATGACACCGATCACGGCCAGGTAGAGCCCGGCGCCGAACAGGCCGCGCAGGACACCGTCGTCCGAGATGCTCATCTCGAGCGGGGTGCCGGACAGGACCCCACTGCTGATCATGAACCCGGCGAAGACCCCGACCGTCGCGACGACGAAGGCGAGTGCCCCGTAGACGGCGGCCTTGGACCACAGCACCGGCAGGCGTCGCGGCACGGCGGCCAACGTCGACCTGATCATGCCGGTCGTGTATTCGCCGGAGGCGGTCAGCACGCCCAGCACGCCGAGCGCGATCAGGGCGAACGGGACTCCGAAGAGCGCCAGGCTGTAGGTCGTGGCGTCGGCGAAATCGGGGTCCATCGGCTGGCCGGAATCGATCTGCGACTTGTAGCGCAGCGCCGCGATGGCGCCGAAGCCGAGCAGGAACAGCAGCCCCAGCCCGAGCGTGATCCAGGTCGAGCGCAACGACCACAGCTTGGCCCACTCGGAGCGCAGCACCCGCCGGCCGGTCACTTTCAGGTGGCGATCGACGTGCCGCACCGGCGCGGTTCCGGCGGGTCGGGTGTCGGTGACGATGCTCATGCTGCCCTCGCAGGGGTGTTTGTGGCGTGGTATTCGACCGAGTCCTTGGTGAGGTCCATGAACGCCTCCTCGAGGGAGACGGTCTTGGCGGTGAGCTCGAACAGGGTGAGACCGCGGCCGGCCGCCTTGCGCCCGATCTCCCGCGCCGACAGACCGGTGACGCTGAGCTGCTCGGACCCGGGGCGCCCGGAGATCTCGACACCCGGCGCGGCCAGCACCCGGCGCAGCTCGGCCGGGTCGTCGGTGGCGACCACGACGGTGTCGCCACCGGCCCGCAGGACCAGATCCTGCACGGTCGTGTCGGCCAGGACCCGGCCCCGTCCGACGATGATGAGCCGGTCGGCGACCAGCGCCATCTCGCTCATCAGGTGGGACGAGACGAAGACGGTGCGGCCCTCGGCGGCCAGGCCGGTGAGCAGGTTGCGGATCCAGAGCACACCCTCCGGGTCGAGCCCGTTGACCGGCTCGTCCAGCATGACCGTCTGCGGGTCCCCGAGCAGCGCGGCGGCGATACCCAGGCGCTGGCCCATGCCGAGCGAGAACACGCCGGCGCGCTTGCGGGCCACCGACTGCAACCCGGTCAGCTCGATCACCTCGGTCACCCGGGCCCGGGAGATTCCATGGGTGTACGCGAGGACCTTCAGGTGGTCGAACGCCGAGCGCCCCGGGTGGATCGACCGAGCCTCGAGCAGCGCGCCGACCTCTTGCAGCGGGGCGGGATGCCCGGCGTAGCGGCGGCCGTTGACCGTCACCGTCCCGGAGGTCGGCGCGTCCAGCCCGATGATCATCCGCATGGTGGTGGACTTCCCGGCGCCGTTCGGCCCCAGGAAGCCGGTCACCGCGCCCGGCCGGACGGTGAAGTCCACGCCGTCCACAGCGGTCTTGTCGCCGTACCGTTTGGTCAGCTGTCGCGCCTCGATCATCGCTCCCCCATCGGAGTTCCGCCGCCGATGTCGTCGGCGTCCTGCCAAGGACGCTAGGTCCGGGTGATCACCGATCCGTGGTACCGCGGTACCGTCTTCGGCCGGCGCCGTGGTACCGCGGTATCACTTCCGATGCGGGCGATGTCCATTGCTTGCTGCGAAGGAGCGGAGCCTGAATCAGGCGACCGGGGCGGTCGTCAGCATCCAGTGGCTGAACTGGGCCCAGCGTTGGGCGTACTCCGCGGCGTCGGACGCGCGCTCCAGGTCGAGCGAGAACGCGCGGACACGATCGAACCCGGCCATGCGAGCCTCCTCGTACCGGACAAGCGCCGTGCCCGTGTCCGGCGCCTCCGCCAACGCCGCGCGCAGCGCACCGGCGTCCTCGATGCCGAGTGTGCCGCCCGACGCGATGTGGACCACCCGCCACATCTACGACAACCTCGTCGCCGCGGTCGTCGAAGCCGGTCACGTGAGCATCGAGACGGATGCTGGCCGGACCGACAGCCTCAGCAAGCAGCTTGATGAGAACGGATCGCGGCACCATCAACGCCCGATCGGACACACCGAGTCCTTCACCGAGAACATCTCGCCCGTCGGTGTCGAAGAGCCGGCCCACGATTTCGTGACCCACCTTGCGGATGTCCGGTCCGACCCCGATCCTGTCGAGTTCACGCATCGCGTTGCTCCACAGACTGATGGCGGCGCCACTCGATCGGATCTCGGCCGCCTGCTCCAGGACGGTGACATCGTGCCCGGCGTCCTGCAGGGTGGCGCCGGTCGTCAGCCCGACGAGGCCGCCGCCGACGATGACAATTCGCATGGTTCTTTCCTAGCCGCGAACGCCCGGGACAGACCCTGATCCGACGCGGCCATGGCCGCCCGCACCCCGAAGAATGTACGTTTTGTCGAGAAGGAAAGGTTTGGCGGTGACCCACCGGAGCAGCCCGTTTCCCTGGCCGTCCCGCGCGGTGCCGACCTCCACAACGTGGACGCCACCCCGCTGCGCGCGCACCGGTCGCACGGGCACCGACGGATCTTCCGGTCCACCTCGCGTTCGAGCGGCACCTCCGGAACGCGCCCCCGAGAACACAGTGACACAGCTCATATTTCTGCACGAATCCGCTGGCTGTGGCCGGTCCATCCGCCCCAACATCAGCCGCTGTCCGCTGGGTTCCGTCGTACCTCTGGCCTAACGTCCGATGTTGTAGACGGCAGTTCAGCTTCGTAACGGGGGTCGGTCCGATGACGACGCTCGACCGGGACACCATCGACGCCGACCATGAGTTGCGCACTCTGGAGGCCGTCGAGGGACACATCCGCGCCATCTGTTTCAAGACGGGACCGCCGGAGCTGATCGGCGCCGAGCTCGAGTGGACCGTGCACCATGCGACGGCACCTCAGGCGCCTCTCCACCCGGCAACTGTTCGGCGCGTCCTCGGCCCGCACGCACCAACCACCATCCGACCAGAGCACTCGCCCGATCCCCTGCCCGCCGGCGGCAGCGTCACCCTCGAGCCGGGCGGGCAACTAGAGATCTCCTCGGCCCCGGCCCCGTCGACCGCCGCGCTGCACGCGGCCGTGACCGCCGACGTCGCCCACCTGACCAGCCTGCTGAGCGAAGGTGGTCTGCGCCTCGGCGAGCACGGTATCGATGCGCACCGCCCACCCCGCCGTCTGCTGGACACGCCGCGCTACGCGGCCATGGAGCGGACCTTCGACACCCGCGGCCCGCACGGGCGCGTCATGATGAGCAGCACCGCCGGCCTGCAGGTTTGTCTCGACGCCGGTACCCCGGCCGAACTCGGGGTCCGCTGGGCCACCGCACACGCGCTCGGCCCGCCGTTGATCGCCCTCTTCGCCAACTCCGCCCGCCACGCCGGTCGGGACACCGGCCTGGCCTCAGCCCGCATGGCGGCGTGGTGGGGCATGGATCCCCGCCTCACCCATCCGCCGCTCGAGCCGGTCGGTGACCCGGTCACCGCCTGGGTCCGGTACGCGCTGGCCGCTCCCCTGGTCTGCGTCCGCCGCGGCGATGGCCGCTGGGATCCACCGCCCGGAGCGACCCTCGCCGACTGGGTCACCGGGGTTCTCCCGCGGCCGCCCACCGCGAGCGACGTCGAGTACCACCTGAGCACGCTCTTCCCGCCGGTCCGCCCGCACGGCTACCTCGAGGTTCGCTATCTCGACGCGCAGCCGGGTGACGAATGGATCGCGCCGGTGGCGATGCTCGCCGCCCTCTTCGCCGATCACCGGACCACCGAGCGGGCGCTGGAGCTGGCTCAGCCGGTGGCTGGGCGCTGGCGCAGCGCGTACCGCCGCGGGCTGGCCGACCCGGCACTGCGCCGCTCCGCCGCGACCCTCACCGAGCTGGCCGCGGACCGGCTGTCCCTGCCCGCCGACCTCAGCACCCACGTCGTCGAGACCGTCCAGCGGCGTCTGCGCCGCGCCGATGTCACCGAGGAGCAGCGATGACCGTCGAGACCGAACGCCTGCGCAGCCTGGTCGCCACCGAACTGAATCGGGCCCGCGACCGCACCGTTCTGCTCACCGAGGCAGTCGACGAGGAAGACCTGATCCGGCAGCACTCACCGCTGATGTCCCCGCTGGTGTGGGACCTGGCCCACGTCGGCAACCAGGAGGAGCTCTGGCTGGTCCGCGACGTCGGCGGCCGCGAACCGGTGCGACACGACATCGATGAGCTGTACGACGCCTTCAAGCATCCGCGCCGCGACCGCCCGCAACTGCCGCTGCTCGGGCCGGCCGAGGCCCGCCGCTACGTGGCGACGGTGCGGGACAAGGTGCTCGACGTCCTCGACCACTCGCGGCTGGACGGGACGCCGCTGGTGGAGCACGGGTTCGCGTTCGGCATGATCGTCCAGCACGAGCAGCAGCACGACGAGACCATGCTCGCCACCCACCAGCTGCGGGCCGGCGCGCCCGTGCTGCAGGCGCAACCACCGCCCGGCGCGGCGGTGCCGGTCGGCGGCGAGGTGCTGATCCCCGGCGGTGCGTTCACGATGGGTACCAGCACGGAGCCGTGGGCGCTGGACAACGAGCGCCCGGCCCACCGGGTCGACGTAGCGACGTTCTTCATGGACCGGGCGCCGGTCACCAACGGGCAGTACGCCGCCTTCCTCGACGCCGGGGGATACGACGATCCGCGCTGGTGGAGCCCGGCGGGGTGGCGACACCGGCAGACGGCCGGGCTGAGCGCGCCGCAGCACTGGCAGCGGGACGGCGACGAGTGGGCGTACACGCGGTTCGGCCGCATCTCGCGGATCATCCCGGACGAGCCGGTGGTGCACGTCTGCTTCTACGAGGCGGAGGCGTACGCGGCGTGGGCCGGCAAGCGGCTGCCCACCGAGGCCGAGTGGGAGAAGGCCGCGCGGTTCGACCCGGCGACCGGCCGCTCCCGGCGCTTCCCATGGGGCGACGAGCCACCCACCGCCGACCACGCGAACCTCGGACAGCGGCACCTGCAGCCCGCCGCCGCGGGCGCGTACCCGGCCGGCGCCTCGCCGAGCGGGGTGCACCAGCTCATCGGGGACGTCTGGGAGTGGACGTCCAGCGACTTCCTCGGCTACCCCGGGTTCGTCGCGTTTCCGTACCCGGAGTATTCGGAGGTCTTCTTCGGCCCGGAGTACAAGGTGCTGCGCGGCGGATCGTTCGGCACCGACGCGGCCGCCTGCCGCGGCACCTTCCGCAACTGGGACTACCCGATCCGCCGGCAGATCTTCAGCGGATTCCGCTGCGCGCGGGACGCCTGATGTGCCGTCACCTCGGGTACCTCGGACCGCCCGTACCCCTGTCGGCGGTGTTGTTCGATCCTCCGCACGGGCTGGTGCGGCAGTCGTGGGCGCCCAAGGACATGCGCGGGGGCGGCACCATCAACGCCGACGGGTTCGGGATCGGCTGGTACACGCCGAACGGTGCGGTCAGGTACCGGCGGCACACCCCGATCTGGAGCGACCCCACGCTGGCGGGGCTGGCGGCGACGGTGACCTCGACCACGGTGCTCGCCGCCGTACGCAGCGCCACCGTCGGGATGCCCGTCACCGAAACCGCAGCCGCGCCGTTCGGTGAGGGCCCGTGGCTGTTCAGTCACAACGGGATCGTCGCCGGCTGGCCCGGCTCGATGGCGAAACCGGCCTCGGCCCTGCCCACGACCGATCTGCTCACCCTCGACGCTCCCACCGACGCGGCCCTGCTCTGGGCGTTCGTCCGCGATCGGCTGCGGGCCGGCGCCACCCCGGCCGACGCCCTCGCCTCGGTCGTGGCCGAGGTCGAACCGGCCGCGCCCGGCTCCCGCCTCAACATGCTGCTCACCGACGGAACGTCGCTCGCGGCCACCACCGCCGGTCACTCGCTGTCGGTCCGGCGCCGCGCGGCCGACGTCGTCGTGGCCTCCGAGCCGCTCGACGACGATCGCGGCTGGCAGCCCGTCCCCGACCGGACCCTGCTGATCGCCACGGCCACCACCCTCACCACGAAGACCCTGGGAGAACTGTGAACGTACCCGCCCTCGACGTCCACCTCGACGACGACGAGATCAGCCGTAGCCTGCGCAGTGACGTGATCACCGGACTGACCGCCGAGAAGAAGTGGCTACCGCCGAAGTGGTTCTACGATGCCCGGGGCAGCGAACTCTTCGAGCAGATCACCGAGCTGCGCGAGTACTACCCGACCCGCGCCGAGCGGCAGATCCTCACCGACCGGGCCGCCGAGATCGCCCGGCACACCCGGGCGCGGTCACTGCTCGAACTCGGCTCGGGCTACTCCACCAAGACGCGCCTCCTGCTCGACGCGCTCACCGCGTCCGGCGTCCTCGAGACCTTCGTGCCGATGGACGTCTCCCCCACCGCGCTGGCCGCGGCCGCCGACCGGATCACGGCCGACTATCCCGGTCTGCGGGTACACAACGTCGTCGGCGACCTCACCCGCCACCTGAAGCACCTGCCGGTCGGCGGTGACCGTCTCGTCGCGTTCCTCGGCGGCACGATCGGCAACCTCCTGCCGGCCGAGCGGGCGGCTTTCCTCGCCGAGGTGCGCGCGGTGCTCGAGCCCGGCGAGCACCTGCTGCTCGGCACCGATCTGGTGAAGAGCCCGAGCGTCGTGGTGCCGGCGTACGACGACGCGCAAGGGGTCACCGCGGCGTTCAACCGCAATGTCCTGCGGGTCCTCAACAACAGCTTGGACGCCGACTTCGATCTGGACGGGTTCACCCACGTCGCGCTCTGGGACGCCGAGCAGGAGTGGATCGAGATGCGGCTGCGCGCCCGCTGGCCGATGCGCGTGACGATCCCCGGCGCCGACCTGGTCGTCGACTTCGCGGCCGGCGAGGAGGTCCGCACCGAGGTGTCCGCCAAGTTCAGCCGTTCAGGCGTGCAGAGAGAGCTGACCGAGGCCGGGTTCACCCTCGACCACTGGTGGACCGACCAGGACGGGCTGTTCGCCGTTTCCCTCGCCAAGGCCATTCCGCTGAGCTGAGGGCGGCAACAGCGCCGTCAGGCGCACCGGTGGGGAGGAGAGAGGCCCCGGACCGCTACCCGGGCGGTCCGAGGCCTTTCGATGGCGGCGGCCGGCGCATCTCCTGCCGGCGTCACCACATCACCAGTGGGGCATCAGCGCTACCGGATAGCGGGCGCCGGCCGCGCCGTGCGGCAGTACGGCGTGAATACGTTTCAGATCCCCGTCGGTCAGGGCAAGCGACGCCGCGCGGACGTTCTCCTCGACCCGTCGTGGGTCACGGGTTCCGGGGATCGGGACGATGTCGTCTCCTTGGGCGAGGAGCCAGGCCAACGCGAGCTGCGCGACGGTGGCGTTCTTTCCCCGGGCGATCGCGGTCAGCTCACCGACGGCCGACACGTTGCTTTCGTAGTTTCCGGGCTGCCAGCGATCGTCCCAGCTGCGCATGTCGTCCGGCGGATACGCTGCCGCCGGCCGCACGTCGCCGGTCAGAAATCCCCGACCGAGGGGTGAGTACGGTACGAAGCCGATGCCGAGTTCCCGCAACGCCGGCAGCACATCGGCCTCTACCGCGCGCTCGAACACCGAGTACTCGGTCTGCAGCACGGACACCGGATGAGCCGCGTGGGCCCGCCTGATCTCGTCCTCACCGGCCTCGCTGAGGCCGAACCAGCGCACTTTTCCTTCGGCAACCAGCTCACCCACCGTTCCGGCGACGTCCTCGATCGGCACGGCCGGGTCAACCCGGTGCTGGTAGAGCAGATCGATGTGGTCGGTGCCCAGGTGACGCAGGCTGTTCTCGGTGACCTCGCGGATGTGGTGCGGCCGGCTGTTCAGCGCCGTGCCGATCTTGGCCGGATCGCTGAGGTCGTAGCCGAACTTCGTAGCCAGCACGACGTCACCGCGGAAGCCCCGGACCGCACGGCCGAGGAGCTGTTCACTACTGCCGGTGCCCAGCCCGTACAGCTCCGCGGTGTCGAACAACGTCACCCCCAGCTCGTACGCCCGATGGATCGCCGCAGTGCTCCCGCCGGGATCGCCGGGACCATAAGCCATGGTCATGCCCATCGTGCCCAGCCCGACAGCTCCGACCCGCAACCCTTGCGAGCCCAGCTGACGAGTCGGCATCTGCCCGTTAGTCATGGCCGCAACGCTATGCATGACTCACGGCCGCGGCATGGGCCAGTACGTGCGTAGTGTTGCCTGATTCTCTCAGCGAAAGGTTTCGGCGCATGCTCGACGAACTGGCCGACGTTGTCGCCCGGCACAGCGTCCCGATCTGGGTGGACACCATGATTCCCCGGTTGACGCTCGTCCGGATGGACAGCTCGACCGACCCGCATGACATGCTGTATGAGCCGATGGTCTGCTTCGTGGCCGCGGGCGCCAAACGCATCGAGGCGGGCGACCTCAGCTGGCGCACGGGCGCCGGCACGATGTTTCTGAGCTCGCTGGAAGTGCCGATCACGGCCATGTTCGACCAGGTGCCGTACCGCTCGGTGGTACTCCGGCTCGACGGCCGGGTGCTCTCGGACCTCCTGCTCGAACTGGGCGGCACGCCGCCGCGAGAAGCGCCCGGCGCCGGTGGGATGTCGAGTGCGCCGGTTACGCCGGCGCTGATCGATGCCGTTCTGCGTTGGGTGCGGTTGCTGGACACGCCGGGGGACATTCCGGCGTTGGCCGGCCGGATCGAGGGCGAAATCCTGTACCGGCTGCTGACCGGGCCACTGGGCCCGACGCTGCGCCAGTTCACGTTGGCCGACTCGCGCGTCGCGCAGGTACGAACCGCGGCACAGTGGATTCGCCGGCATTTCAGGGAGCCGTTGACAGTGGAGGCCGTGGCCGCAGCCGGTCAGATGAGCGTGGCGTCGTTGTATCGGCACTTCAAGGCGGCGACCGGGATGAGCCCGGTCCAGTTCCAAAAACTACTGCGCCTGCAGGAGGCGCGCCGGCTGCTGGTGTCCGGGCAGGTGACCGCGGCCGGGGCGGCGGGCGCGGTCGGGTATGCCAGCGCGACCCAGTTCAACCGCGAGTACAACCGGCAGTACGGGATCTCACCCGGCCGCGACACCGCGATGTTGCGCAGCCGCCTGGCGGTGGACGCGGTGACCAGCCCGAGCGCGGGCTCATAACCTGCCGGTACGCGCGATCACCTGGCCGGCGAAGTCGAGCATCTCGTCAAGGCCGGTGAACATCCTGAACGGATGGAAGTACGCCTCGTCAACGCCGGACTCGGCGTACCGCTGCAACCTGTCCGCCAGCGAGCCGACGGACGTGCCCGGTTCGAGGTTGATCCGCATGGCCGTCTTCAGCGCGTCGGGATCGCGGCCGGCGTCCTGCGCCGCTCGGCGCGCGATCGACCACAGGCGGTCGGCGCCCGCATCCCGCCCGCCGGCCGCGGCAGGCGCCGGCCCCTCGACCCCGAGCCAACCGACCCCGCTGCGGCCGACCCGGCGCATGGCGGCCTCGCTGGCACCGCCGATCCAGATGGGTGGGCCGCCCACCTGGACCGGACGCAGGCCGGCGTGTACCGGTGGCAAGGTGAAGAACTCGCTGGTCCAGGCCACGGGATCGGTCGTCCACCACGCGTGCAGGAACGCCAGCATGTCATCGAGCATCTTGCCGCGCCGGTGCCAGTCGGCGCCGCGGCTGACGTCGTACTCCTGCTTCATCCATCCCAGCCCCACACCAACGCCAAGGCGGCCGTCGCTGACCACGTCGAGCGTGGTCAGCAGCCGGGCCAGGTGCGGCGGCTCGTAATAGAACGTGCTGAGCGTGCTGGCGTTCAGGCGCATCCGGCTGGTCGCCGCCGCGGCGACGGTCAACAGCAGCACCGGATTGAGGGAGCGGGTCATCTGCGGCCCGAGGGCCAGGTAGTCATCGCCCACATCAATCGGCGTGACCAGGCGATCGCCGACCCACAGGGTGTCGTAGCCGAGGTCCTCGAGTCCGCGGCAGAACGCGCTCAGGCCCGGGGCGCCGCTGACGGCGGGCCCGACAATGGGAATCACGAAACCGAGCTTCATCGCGAGAGTCTCCTCGGGCAGAATCGTTGGCCGACATTCGACATCCGACATCAATGGATCGGTGATCCATCAACCATCGCCCGGGGCGCACGGCGACCTGTTCGCCGGCTGCTCCCCCGGGCGCTCAGCCGGCGAACTCGTTGACGCCGAGAGCGAAGTCGAAGTGGCCGACCCCGTTGCCGGCGAGGCCAACCGTGGCCAGACCCATTCCTTCCAGCCAGTGCGCCATCTTCAGACCGCCGACGTCCAGCGGGCGCAGCCCGAGGCTCTGGATGAATGCCGCCACGTCCGCCTTGGCCTGCGCGTTGTCGCCGGCGATGAACACGTCGGGCCGGCCATTCTCCAGGACATTACGGAAGATGGTGTTGAAGCCCTTCACCACGCTCACGTCGGCCGGGGCCGCCTTGGCGACTTCCCGCGCGATCGAGGTCTCCTCACTGTGGGCCAGCCCGTCGAACGTGGCGTTGAAGGGGTTGCTGATGTCGACGATGATCTTGCCCGCGAGGGCGTCCCCGTACTCGGCGACGGCCGGAACGACAGCGGCGTACAACAGGGCCGTGATGACGATGTCCCCGGCCGGGACGGTGCCCCACTTGCCCGTCGTCGCGCCGCCGCCCAGAGCCTTGGCCAGGTTGTCGGCCTTGGCCTGATCACGTCCCATGACCTCGACGGTGTTGCCGCCCGCCACCGCGAGCGTGCCGATGGCGCGTGCCATGTTTCCCGTACCGATGAGGGTGATGCTGCTCATGAGTGTTCTCTCTTTCCGTTCTCGAGGAATCTCGACGGCGGACGGCAGCGGACGCCAACCATGGTCACCTCGGCAACCTTGCCGTCCGCGTCCTTGCCGTCCGCGTCGAGGAGATGCGGCCCATCCCCGTTGACCGCGAATCTTCGGTTCAGATCACTGTGGTGCCGCCGTCGGCGACCAGCTCCATGCCATTGACATAGCTCGAGTCGTTCGAGGCGAGGAACAGGGCGACCGACGCGATCTCTTCCGGGTGGCCCATCTCTCGCCGCGGGATCACGGATTCGAACTGCGCCTTCATCTCCGCGTCCATCACCTGCTCCAGAACCGGCGTGGCGACCTGGCCGGGAGTCAGCACGTTCACCCGGATCTTCCGGTCCCGCAACTCGGACACCCACACCCGCGCGTAGGCGGGCAGCACGGCCTTGCTCGCTGCGTACGCACTCCAGCCGGGGTAGCCCCGCAGCGACGCGTTCGACCCGGTCATGAAGATCGAGCCGCCATCGTTGAACAGCGGCAGCGCCTTCTGGACGGTGAACAGCGTGCCGCGCGCGTTGAGCGAGAAGAGGGCATCGAAGTGCTCCGCCGTCATCTCGCCGAGCCCGCCCTGCTCTCCCATCCCGGCACTTGCCCACAGCACGTCGATGTGGCCCTTTTCCCGCTTGACCGTGTCGAACAAGCGGTCCAGATCGTCGAGGTCGGCCGCGTCACCCTGGACGCCGGTCACGTTCCGGCCGATCAGCTTGACGGCTTCGTCCAGCGCGTCCTTCCGCCGGCCGGTGATGAAGACATGAGCTCCCTCGTCAACGAACAGCTTGGCACCGGCCAGCGCCATCCCGCTTGTCGCGCCCGTGATTACCGCAACCTTGCCATCGAGCTTTCCCACGATCACTCCGTTGAGTTGAGTTAGGTACACCGTTCTGTTTATGTAACGTACCCGACGGTCGGCGGGAGCACAAGCTACGTACACCGATCGGTACCGCACTCGGCCGTGAGACGCCGGGCACGGTCCAGGCGCAGGGTGTGGTTAACGCGATCTATGTAGACCGATCGGTACCGAACGAGCTATGCTGCGGCCATGACGGAGTTGGAGAAGGGGCCCCTGGGCCGGCGCCGCGGCCGGGGCGCGCACGAGCGCATCCTCAGCGCGTCACAGCAGCTGTTCCGGGAGCAGGGCATCAACCGCACCGGCATGGACCAACTCTGCGCCGCCGCCCAGGTGTCCAAGCGCACGGCCTACCAGCACTTCAGCAGCAAGGACGAACTCGTCGCCGAATACCTGCGCCGATTCGATCCCGACGTCATGCCCGGGGTGTTCGACCGCACCGACCTCACACCCCGCGAACGACTCCTCGCCGCCTTCGAGATGCCCGCGTCCACGCCGCTGTGCCCCTACATCGGGGCGGCCGTCGAACTCCACGACCCCCAACACCCCGCGTCCAGGTACGCACGCGACTACAAGACCGCCATCGCCGCGCGGCTCACCGAAACCGCCCGCGAAGCCGGCGCCACCAACCCCAAACAGCTCGGCGAACAACTGGCGCTGCTGATCGACGGCGCCTCGGCCCGCACCCGAGTCCTCAACAGCGATTCCTTCCCCACCGCCGCCGCCATCGCCGCCGTCCTCATCGACAACGCCATCCCCACGTCATCTCCTCGGGAGCCCACCGATGACCGCGGAACCATCGGGACCACTCCCGTTCCGGTGGCAGGCTGATCACGCGTCGTCGCCCGGAAGACGTCGCCGGGCTCGGCGGGGCCGGAGAGCGGGTCGCTAGATCTGGCCGCGGCCATCCGTACGTTCCGTCTGCCGACCCGCCCAGGCCATCAGCGCGTTCGTGCGCTCGACAACCGGCCGGTCGTCGCGGCTGAGCCAGGCGACGTGGCCGTCCGGGCGGACGAGGACTTCGGTGACGCCGGCCAGGGCTGGGTGCGATCCGGACGAGGCGGTCCCGAGGACGACGCGGTCGGCCCAGCCGGCGACCTCTCCCGTCGCCGGACCTACGCCGGACATCGTGAGCAGCAGGAACGAGCCCCCGTGGAGCAGTTCGTAAACGCTGGCGTGGGAGGACAACGCGATATCCGGCATACGGGCGCCGATCAATGGTTCCGCGGACGTGCCGTACCGGGTGTCCAGTGCCGATACCGCGCCGGCGATCCGCCGGTTGACGACGTCGATGCCGAGCAGATCGTCGAGCAAAGCGCGCAAGGCTGTGGCCGGCCGCTCGTACTGCCCGACCAGCGTCAGCTCCAGCAGCAAGGTCTGCACCTCGGTGTTGGCGGTGACGGCGGCACCGACCGGATGACGCTCATCGTGATACGTGTCGAGCAGTCCGTCCGGCGCCCACCCGTGCACCGCCGCGGCCAGCTTCCAGCCGAGGTTCACCGCGTCCTGCAGCCCGGCGTTGAGGCCTTGCCCGGCCGCCGGGAAGTGGATGTGCGCGGCGTCGCCGGCCAGCAGGACGCGGCCGGCCCGGTATCGCATGGCAAGCCGGGTGGCGTTGCCGAAGCGGGACAGCCAGCGGGGCTCGGCGACGCCGAAATCTGTTCCGCAGGATCGCAGCAGCGAGGTCCGGAATTCGTGGAGGGTCACCGGCGTCGACGACGACTCCCGCATCCGTTGCGGGTCGACAACCACAAAGCGGGTTGTCCCGTCGCCGAGCGGAACGGCCAGCACGCCACCGGATTCGGCCCGGCTCAGGGTGGAGGCGTCGACGACGGCGAAGTCGCCGAGCATGCCGGTGAGGGTCTCGTCGGTTCCGGGAAACTCGATCCGGGCTGCTCGCCGGACGACGCTGCGGCCACCGTCGCAGCCGACGACATATTTGGCCGTCAGCTCGGTGTCGCCGACCGCGACGGTGACACCGCCGTGGTCCTGGGAAACTCCGGTTACCACCGAGCCACGCGAGATCGGTACGCCCAGGTCGCGCACCCACTCGGTCAGCAGCCGCTCGGTCCGCGCCTGGGCCAGGAACAGCGTGTAGCCGTGCCGGCTGTCCAGGGCGGCGAAGTCCAGCCGCGTCGGTAGTCCCGCGAAGTGCCATCCGGGAACGGGCTTGCCTTCCACCAGGAAGGCATCGGCCAGCCCGCGCTGGTCCAGCACCTCGACGCTACGCGGATGCAGGGTGAGGGCCCGCGAGTGGCGTTGCGGCGAGTCGCGCCGCTCCACGACCCGCACGCGGACGCCGGCCAGGGCCAGTTCCCCGGCCAGCATGAGGCCGGTGGGGCCCGCTCCCACGACGATCACCTCGGCATCCATCCGATGCCCCCTCCGTCTGAATTATTGAACAGCGTTCACGTGAACGGCGTTCACTATAGTGGGGAGCATGGCCTCCTTGGCAACCCCCGAACCGCAGTCCGGTCCCGCCCGCGGCCGGCCGCCCAGGCTCGACCGCGATCGCACCATCGACGAGGCGTTGCGGCTCCTGGACGAGGGCGGGCTGGACGCGCTGACGATGCGTCGCCTCGGCGATGCGCTGGACGCGCGGGCCGGAGCCCTCTACCGGTACTTCGCCACCAAGCAGGATCTGCTCACCGCGATGGCCGAGCGGATGCTGGCCGGTTGCGGGGACGTCGCCGACAGCCCGGACTGGAAGCAGACCGTCACGGCGCTCGCCCATCGGCTGCGCGCCCGCCTGCTCGCCCATCGCGACGGCGCCCGCGTCTACGCCGGCACCCGCTCGGTCGGGCCGAACACGCTGCAGTTCGCCGAGACCGCCGTCGCGTCGCTCATCAAGGCCGGCTTCGCGCCCAGCGACGCCGCACGGGCGATGTTCGCCATCGTGCATTTCACTGTCGGGCACACCCTCGAGGAGCAAGCGGCCGCCGGCGACCCGGCCGACGTCATGCGACTGCGGGCCGCCCTGGACTCCGGGACCTATCCCGCGCTGGCAACCGCCGGCGCGGCACTGACCGATCCCGGCTTCGCCACCCACTTCGAGTTCGGGCTCACGGCGCTGATCGACGGCCTGCGCGTCAGGCCGCGGAGATAGGTCCGGAATCCTGGCATCGGCGGGGCGGGCCGACGCCTGCGGGACGGGGCCATTACCCGTCACCATGCGTGAGCGGCGCGCAGACCGCCTCAGGCCGTTGGACCCTAGCGCGCCACAGTTGCCCAGAACGCGCGCAGGGTGTCGGCGGCCCGTTCGGGGTCCTGCAGCATCCAGTAGTGGCCGACACCGTCGAGCTCGCGGAGGAGGGCGCCGGTCGTCGCGGCGACCTCCTCGTTCTGGGCGCGGACCTCGTCCGGGTCGACGCCGTCCATCACGTCGCCGGTCGGCATGAGGATCAGGCCGGGAGCGTCGATCGGCCCGGCCTTCCAGTCGGCGGCGAAGTTCGGCCACGCGGAGCGGTAGAGCGCCAGGATCGCGGCGTCCATCGTCTCGTCGTGCGCCGCGTCGATGTCGGCTCCCACCTCGGCCGTCAGGCCGCGCGGGCCCAGCAGCTGACCGAAGGTGCCGGGAGTGCCGGCGCGGACGGACGCGAGGGACTGCTCACCCTCCGGGCTCTGTTGCCACATGGTGGCGATCGGATGCCACCGGTAGCCGGGATGCCAGCCGTAGGCGACGTCGGAGACCCAGCTGCGGACGGGTACGCCGGGGAAGGCAGACACCACCCGCATGACCAGATGGCCGCCCCAGTCGTGGCCTACGAGATCGATGTCGTCACCGAGCTCCCTCAGCTGGTCGGCGAGCCAGACGGCGTACGCGTCCTTGTCGATCAGCTCCGGCGGCCGGGGCGAACCGAAGCCGGGGAGCCGCAGGGCCACGCTGTCACCCGGGAGCAGACGCCGGACGGCGTCCCAGAGGGCCGGCGTTTCCGGCACACCATGAACGAAGACTGTGGTCATGACCAACGATCCTTCGTACCCCCGAGGCCCATGGCCAGGCCGATCCCGGCATGCGCGGCCATGCCGGGCGGGCATGCCAGACTGGCGGGGTGGCCGATGTCGAGCTTCGCCAGTTGCGCTACCTGATCGCCGTCGCCGACGAGGGCGGCATCACCCGTGCCGCCGCGAGCCTGGGGATGACCCAGCCCGCCCTGACCCGGGCCATCGCCACCCTCGAACGGTCCGTGGGGGTCGCCCTCGTCGACCGGCTGCCGCGCGGGGCCGTCCTGACCGCCGCCGGCGACATCCTGGCCGACCGGGCCCGGGCGATCGACCGGGAGGTCGCCGCCGCCGTCCGACAGTCCCGGGAGGTCGGTGTGCGCAAGCCACCCATCCGGGTCAGCGCCCGCGCATGCGACTACGAGCTGCTCGGCGAATTGATCACCGCCAACCCTGGCCATCAGGTCGAGCCGGTCATGGCCCACTGGCGGACGCAACTGGCATCGTTGCGCTCCGGGGCGGTGGACGTCGCTCTGGTCGGCGGCGAGTTCGACGAGACCGCCCTGGAAACCGCCCTGGTCACCGTCCAGGAGCGGGTGGCGATGCTGCCCGCGAACCACCGGTTCGCCGGGCGGGACGTCGTCGACCGCGCCGGGCTTCTCGCGGATCACGTCCTGGGCTGGGCCGGCACCACCGGACCGGAGCGCGATCACTGGCTGGACGGAGCGCCCCTGGCCGGGCCCGAGGTGGAGGACCTGCTCCAGCTCATCGTGCACGTTCGTTCCGGCAACGGCATCGCGTTCGTGCCGCTGCCGATGGTGGCCGAGATCCCGTCGCTGTCCGGGGTTCGCCTGGTCCGGGTCAACGGCCTGGTCCCGGCACGGGTCCGGCTGGTCTGGAGGTCGGATCAGACGTCGACCAGGGTCGCTCGGTTCGTCGCCGCGTGCGAGTCCCGTGACTCGGCGAGCATGAGTGACCGGACAACCTTCTGTGGCGAGGTTCTGCCAAGATGGAACCGGTCGGCGACCTACACCGCCTCCAGGGCGGCGGTCCAGGCTGCTTCGGCGTAGGCGCTGGCGCGATCTCGCCGCTCGTCGCCGCGGCAGCAATCGATCCAGTTCGAACGACCTCAGTCGGCGTTCGGGCGCTTCCGAGAGATGAGCCCGGACCTCGTAATCGGGTTGGAGAGTCCGCAGGGCTGACGGAGCTCCCGGTGAAGCGCACGCCAGGACCCCTGTGTTCGTTCAGTGACCGGAAAATGGTTGACACGTTAACCAGTACTGACCTAGGTTCACACATTAACTAGTCTGCCGGCCCGGCCGCCCGTGCGGCGTGACTTCGTCGGACAACCACTCGGCCGACGTCAGTTCGCGGCGGCGAACATGTCGCTCCCGCCGGCACAACCACAGAAGGACTCGCGGATTCATGAAGTCAGTACTGATCGTCGGAGCAACACAGGGAACCGGTCTCCAGCTCGCGGCTGAGTACGCGCGCCAAGGTGCGAACGTGGTGATCACGGGGCGCGACGCGCAGCGGGCCGCCGACGTGGCCGCGGAGCTGTCCAAGGACGTGACCGGGACCGTTTCGGGCATGGCCCTGGACCTGAGCGTGCCGGGCGAACTAGCTGGTGTCCTGGCCTCGACCGAGCGAATCGACCGCCTCGCCATCGTCGGCGCGGTCCGAGACCGCAACACGCTGGCGACATACGACATCGCGAAAGCCACCGAACTGGCCGTCACGAAGATCGTCGGCTACACGGCCGTGGTCAGCGCACTGGCCCCACGGATGGCCAAGGACGCCTCGATCCTCATCTTCGGCGGCATGGCCAAGGCCTACCCCTACCCCGGTTCCACTACCGTCACCGCGGTCAACAGTGCGGTCACCGGGGTGGTCCGGACCCTGAGCGTCGAACTGGCCCCCGTCCGGGTCAACGCGATCCACCCCGGGCCGATCGAGGACAGCCCGTTCTGGCAGGACGAAAGCCGCAAGGACATGGTGGACTTCTGGCGCAAGCAAGCACTCACCGGCGAACTCGCCCGCATGGACGACATCGTCAACGCCAGCCTGTTCCTGCTGGAGAACCCGCTCGCCAACGGCATCGACCTGTCCGCCGACGGCGGACACGTCTGAGCCTGTCGAACCCGCACGGACGGTCCGGGTTCGTCAGCGCTACAGGAAAGCGCTACAGGAAACAGCCACAGCCTCATCGCCGCAGGACGAGGTTGAGCCTCGTGCCGGATCACGAACCGTTGGCAGGAAGGTGCGCAGGCAGGGTGACCGTCAGCTCCGTACCGTGACCCAGCCGGCTCTCGATCGTGATCGTTCCGCCGTGCGCCTCCGCGAGCTTGCGGGCGATCGGAAGGCCGAGACCGGTGCCGCCGGTGCTGCGGCTGCGGGAGGCGTCCGCGCGCCAGAACCGGTCGAAGACCCTGGGCAGGTCGTCGGGGGCGATGCCGACCCCGGTGTCGGCCACCGTGATGGTCAGCGCTTCGTCGGCGAGCCTCGTGCTGATCGTGACGCTACCGCCCGGCCTGGTGTGCCGGATCGCGTTCGTGACGAGGTTGCCGGCCAGCTGGCGCAGGCGTACGGGGTCGAGGACCAGCACCAGCTCCGCGCCGGCGGTGTCCTGCCGCAGCGCCACCCCAGCCTGCTCGGCCGTGGCGCGGTGAGCCTCGACGACCTGCTCCAGGTTGTCGGCGATCCAGACCGGCTCCGGGTGCAGCCGCAGAGTGTCCGCGTCCGCGGCAGCCAAGTCGCGGAGATCGTCGATCACGTGCTGCAGCAGTTTCGCCTCGCCCAGGATCACGTCCAGCAATGCCGGGCCGAGCGGCGTGAGACCGTCCTGCGCCGCCTCGACCCGGCTACGGATCACGGTCAGCGGCGTACGCAATTCGTGCGCCACGTCCGCGACGAGCTGCCGGCGTTGTTCTTCCACCTGCCGGCGCCGCTCGGACAAGTCGTTGAACGCGGCGGCCAGGTAACCGACCTCGTCACGGGTGGACACCGCCACCGGGCTCTGCCGGTCGACGGGCTGGCGGGCGGCCTCGGTGAGCGCGTGCAGCGGCCGGACCAGGCGGCGACCCGCCAGGACGGTCGCGCCGACGGCGACGAGCAGCACCGCGGCGGTGCCGAGGGTGATCGTGGCGAGATTGCCGCGGGAGAGGTTGAACGCCGGCTGCGCGGCGCCGGTGTCCGAGTCCGTGACGAACATCTGGGCGGGCGGTGCGACGTACGGCCGCAACTGCGCCCGGCGGGCCCGATCCACGCAGTCGCTGATCTGCTCCGAGCTGGCACCGGGCAGCACGGCGTAGACGGTGAAATCGGGCTGGATCGCCACGAACTCCTCGCCGCGCGCGCCCAGGCACTTCCGCGTCTGTCGCTCGAGGACAGTGAGAAGCTGCTGCTCGCTTCTCGTGGCGAAGCCCAGCCCATGATCGGTACGGCAGCCGGCCGTTTCGTTCTTGGCGTCGGCGCTCAGCAGCCGGACGACGGGACGGCCGCTGGGCGTGACATCGACGGTCGCGTCGAAGCCCTGCTTGCGCATGCAGGCCACCTCGGCGTCGGCGGTGGTCCGCAACTGGAGGCGCTCGAGCGGCGGCAGGGCGTACGGGCCGACGGCCCGGGGGTCGATGCGGTCCGTGCCGTCGGTGAGCGCCGCGTCGACGTGCAGCGGGTCGATGGTCGCCGCCGCCCGGGCCGTGCGCAGCGACGGGCCCGGCCCCGAGTCGGCGATGAGGCGCTGGTCCTCGCCGATCAGGGTGATCCGGCGGTCGAGTCGCGCGGACTGCTCCCGCAGCACGGGTTCGACGTCGGACCAGGAGCGATGCGTGGCCGCGTAGCCGAGCAGCAGGTCGTAGACGCTCTTCTCCTCGCCCAGCGAGCGGCCCTGCTCCTGGCGGACGGCGCTGGTCGCGGTGCGAGCGACGAGCCAGGCCGTCGAGAGGGTCGCACAGATGGCGATCAGGATCGAGGTCGTCAGCAGCCGGGTGGTCAGCCGCCGGTGCAGCGGTAGCCGCGGCGGGCGCATCAGGTGCCGTCGGTGAGGCGGTAGCCGACCCCGTACACCGTCAGCAGGTGCGCCGGGCGCCGCGGATTCGCTTCGATCTTGCGGCGCAGGTTCATGACGTGCATGTCGATGGTGCGGGCGTTGGACTCCCGGTCGAATCCGCGAGTGTGCTCCATCAGCTGCGCCCGGCTGAAGACCTGACCGGGGTGCGCCGCCATCGCTGCGAGGATGGCGAACTCCGCCGGCGTACAGTCGATCGCCGCGCCGTCGGCGGTGGCTCGGTGCTGGCCGAGGTCGACGACGAGCCGGCCGATCCGGTGCAGCGTGCCGGCCGCGGCAATCTGTGCCCGGCGGCGCAGCAGGGTCCGCACCCGGGCGACGAGTTCGCGTGGGCTGTAGGGCTTGGTCAGATAGTCGTCGGCGCCCACGTCGAGGCCGAGCAGCAGGTCGTCCTCCCCTGCGCGGGCGGTGAGCATGAGGACCATCACGTCGCTTTCGCGGCGCAGCGTGCGGCAGACGGTCAGCCCGTCGAGGTGCGGCATCATCACGTCGAGGATCAGCAGGTCGGGTTCGTGGTCCCGGGCCCGGGCGAGCGCGACCCGGCCGTCGAGGGCCACGGCGGTGTCGTAGCCCTCGGCGTCGAGGTACCACTGCAGGACCTCGGCCTGCCGCGGGTCGTCCTCGGCGATCAATACGTACGCGCACATGCGGCGACTATAGGTCGGGGCGGCCCACCGCCGGAGCCGCTGATGATCACACAGCCGCGTTGACAGCAAGCGGACAATTCCCTTCCACAATCGCGGTCATGCTCTCTTCTCACCAGGCCCGGCGGATCCTGTACGGTGCTCTGGCCCTCGCCGTGACCGGCGGCGCCGTGGTCATCGGGATGCGATTGGCCCATCATCAGCCCCCGGCCGGCGAACCGGTCGGTTTCGTGGCGGTCAACACCACGGAGGTCGTCGAGCAGACCATGTCGACGAGCGAGTCGCTGCCCGGCAAGCTGGGCTTCGGGGCGGCGCGACCGGTCATCGGCACCCGCGAGGGCGTCGTCACCTGGCTGCCGCGGGCCGGCGCCACCATCGGGCGGGGCGACCAGATGTTCCGGGTCGACGACGAAGCGGTGTCGTTGTTCCTCGGCGGCATGCCGCTCTATCGGACGCTGAGTGAGCCCGGCACGGTGGGCCGCGACGTACGGGTCGTCGCCGAGAACCTCGAGGCGCTCGGCTATCCGATCGGCCGTCAGCCGAAGAGTGGCGAACGCGTGACACAGCAGTCTCCCGCCCGACCCACGGCTTCATCACCGGCACCGTCACATTCGGCGGCGGCGCCGGCTCCCGCGCCGGTGTCCCGCTCGGTGGTGGTCGGGCGCGGTGAGGGCGTGTACACCCGGTCATTGATCGCTGCCGTGAAGAGCTGGCAGCGCGCCGAGCGGCTGCCGGTGACGGGCCGGATCGAGGCGGCCGACGTCGTCGTCTTCCCGGGCGCTGTCCGCGTCAACTCGCTGTCGGTGCAGTTGGGTGCCCCGGCGTCCGGGCCTCTGCTGACCGTTTCGACCACCGCGAAGGTCATCACGGTGGCGGCCGAACCCGGACAGGCGGCCGCAATCGACAAGGGCGACCGAGCCACGATCACGATGCCGGACAACGACGAGGTCCCCGGCACGGTGAGCTCAGTGGGCGCCACCGCGCCGGTCGAGGGATCCGGCGACGAGCCCGGCTTCACCGTGGTCGTCACGGTGAACGATCCAAAGGCGGTCGCCGCGCTGGACGCCGGTCAGGTGCAGGTCACCTTCACCGCCGAGACGCATCGGGACGTGCTGGCCGTGCCGGTCGACGCGCTGCTCGCGCTCGCCGAGGGCGGCTACGCCGTACAGACCGAGGACGGCCGGCTCTTCGCGGTGAAGACGGGCCTGTACGCCAAGGGCTACGTCGAAATCACCGGCGCGGGCCTGACCGCCGGCATGCGCGTGGTGACGGCGTCATGACCGACACCCGGCGCGTACGCCTGTCACCGCTTGATCTGCTGGCCCTGGGGCTGATCGGCATCCGGACCCGGCGGGGACGGGCGGCGCTGTCAGCCATCGGCATCGCCATCGGCATCGCGACCATGATCGTGGTGATCGGCATCCCGGCGTCGAGCCAGGCCTCGCTTGTGCGCGAGCTGTCCGCGCTCGGCACCAACGTGCTGGAGGTGCGAACCCCGCCCGACGCCGATCCACCGGTCGCCTTCCCGCCGACGGCGCTCGGCATGGTCGAGCGTATTGGCCCGATCCTGCGTTCGGGCGCGGTCGGCAACACCCACGCGGTGGTCCGCCGCTCCGATCAGGCCGGCGCCGCCGGCTCCGGGCTGGCGGTCCTGGCCAGCAGCCTCGACCTGCCGGAGAGCGTCAACGCCCGGATCGCCCGGGGCCGGTGGCTGGCCCCGCCCGCCTCGGCGTTCCCCACGGCGGTGCTCGGCGCCGTGGCGGCGACCAGGCTCGGCATCAACCGGATCGACGGCTCCCCCGGCCCGCTGATCCTGATCGGGAACACCTGGTTCACCGTCATCGGCATCCTCGCCCCGATACCGCTCTCCGCCGAGCTCGACCGCTCGGTGCTGGTCGGCTGGGAAGCGGCCCGCGACTGGCTCGGCTTCGACGGGCGCCCCACCGTCGTGTACGTCCAGTCGCAGGAGGACGCGATCGAGTCGGTACGCGCCGTGCTGCCGGCCACCGTGTACCCGCAGAGTCCCGGCAAGGCGATCGTCACCCGGCCCTCCGAAGCGCTGGCGGCCAAACGCCTCACCCAGACCGCGTTCGCGGCGCTGTTCCTCGGGCTGGCCGGCATCGCCCTGCTGGTCGGCGGGATCGGGGTGGCCAACACCATGGTGATCTCGGTGCTGGAACGACGGTCCGAGATAGGGCTGCGCCGGGCGCTGGGGGCGAACCGTGGGCAGATTCGCGGGCAGTTCCTCACCGAGTCCGTGGTGCTCTCGGTGCTCGGCGGCGCCGCCGGAACAGCTCTGGGACTGCTGACGACGTTCGGCTATGCGACGTATCAGGGGTGGCCCGTGGTCATACCCGGCGCCGCGGTGCTGGCCGGCCTCGGCGGCGCCGTACTGATCGGCATGGTGGCCGGCGTCTATCCCTCCGTCCGGGCCTCCCGGCTGACCCCCACCCAGGCCCTCGCCGCGAATTGACAGGTTCTATACACCTCTGGTCCAGGCTGAGGCGCATGCGAAAAGCAGTCACCATCATCGTCGCGGCTCTGGCCCTCGCCGCCTGCGGGACCTCGGACCCCGAACCGTCGGCCAAGCCGAAGGTAGCCACCCTGCAGAGCGCCGCCCCGTCGGCCAAACCGCCCGCCGACGAGGAGGACAAGCGCCCGCTGATCAGGGCGGACACCTCCCGGGAAGAGGTAGGCAGGATGGGTGAGGTCTACAACCGATGCCTGCGCGACCACGGCCTGCCCGGGAAGGACCTGGGCCACGGCATGTGGAAGCCCACCGTGGAGGAGGAGTCGGGAACGCACCCCGAGGCGTTCGCGGCATGTCACGGCAAACAACCGGAAATTGCCATGGAGCGCCTCAAACGACAGAACTTCGAGGAGTACGCGGACCGCTACCACGCGTTCGTCAAGTGCATTCAGGACGCGGGCGTCGATGTCTCCGTCCGCGGAGACGGCCCGTTGATCACCTTCAACAAGGAGGGTGACAGCTTCGATGACCGGGTCACCAAGATCACCGAGAACTGCTCGAAGCTCACCAAGTTCCAGTAGCAACGATCGAGCCGGAGGGACAACCTGATGGCAGACACCGTCCTCGCGGTGCACGGCGCCGGAAAGCGCTACCCGGGCGGGGTCGACGCGCTCGCGGACGTCTCCCTGCGCATCACAGCCGGTGAGCTGCTGGCCATCGTCGGACCGTCCGGCTCGGGCAAATCCACCCTGCTGCACCTGATGGGCACCTTGGACCGCCCCTCCACCGGCACGGTGCATCTCGGCGGCCACGACACGTCCCGCATGACGGACCGGGAGTTGTCCGCGCTGCGCGGGCGCATGCTCGGCTTCGTCTTCCAGCAGTTCCACCTCGCCGAGGGGCTGACCGCCGAGGAGAACGTGGCGACCGGAGCGCTCTACTGCGGGATCCCGCGCGGGCGCCGTCCCGCGATGGCCCGCGAGGCGCTGGCCCGGGTCGGACTGGCCCACCGCATGAGTCACCGCCCGGGCCAGCTCTCGGGCGGTGAACGCCAGCGTGTCGCCATCGCCCGCGCGCTGGTGAACAAACCGGCGCTGGTGCTGGCGGACGAACCGACCGGCGCCCTGGACACCGCGACAGGGCGGGCCGTCCTGGAACTCATGCGGCAGCTGCACGCCGAGGGCAGCACGATCGCCGTGATCACCCACGACCGCGACATCGCCGTGGCCCTGCCGCGCCGGATCGAGATCCGCGACGGCCGCCTGGTCGCCGACATCATCCAATGATCCCCACCCGCGGCGGCGCCGGATGTTGACGAGGAGGCTTATCCGCTACGGTCAGTAACACATCGACCGGATAGTCACGGGAAGGTTCACGCTCGCCGGTCATGCGGTGCCACCGGCCTGTTGACCGGGCGTCGGAGTCTCAGTCATCTGACGGAGGCCCTCGTCCACGGTGACGGCCGGCGTGTAACCCAGGGCGGTGCGCGCCCGCGTGATGTCGTAGGCCCGGTCCCGCCCCATGAACGAGATGATCCATTGAGTCAGTGGCGGTGCGGTGGCGCTGCGCCGGGCTCTGGCCAAGGTCTGCATGAGCGTGGCGAGTGGCGACGCGATTGCCCGCGGGTAGCTGGCCGCCTTGCTCACGTCGATGCCCTGGGTGGCGAGCAACGGGGTGAAGAACTCCCGGACAGCACGGGGGCTGTCGTCGGTCACATAGCAGACCAGGCCGTGCTCGCCCCGGGTGAGCGCCAGGGCGGCGGCGTGAGCGAGGTTCTCGACGTGGCAGAAATCGATCGTGTGCCGGCCCTCGTCGATCCAGGAGAACCGGCCGGCCTCCACCGTGTCGATGAATCCCCGCAGATTCATCCCGCGGCCCCACAGGAACGGCGGCCGGAGGATCACCAGGGCGGTGTCCTCATGGGGTTGTGACAGCATCTCCTGCTCCGTGCGCAGTTTGATCCGGCTGTAGGCGATGTTCGGCCGGCCGGTGTCGGAGATCTCGTCGACGACGCTCGCGTCGTTGCCGCCGGTGGAGACGCTCGCCGCCGAGAGCAGAACGAATCGCTTGACCTTGGCGGCGACGGCGGCACGGTACAGAGCCAGTGCCGGTCTCAGGTTGCGGTCGATGAACAGCTCATCAGGCCCCCAGAACGCCATGAGGGCCGCCGCGTGGACAACGGCGTCGACCTTGCCCAGGACGTCCACCCAGCCGGCCCCGAGGCTCGGCCGGCGCACACCGGAATCGGCCTCATCGTGTTCGACCAGTTCCTCCAGATCGCCGCGTACCGGCAACGCTCCGGCCGCCGCGACCGCCTCGGCGGCCCGGGAGGACCTTGCGAGACCATGCACCACATGCCCGTCGGCGACCAGCTTGCGAATGATGGCCGCACCGGCGAAGCCCGATCCACCGGTGAGGAAGACGTCCACAGAACCTCCATAAAAGTTGATCTCTCGCCTGCATCGTAGACGCCGCCGGGTCGAGCCATCGATGCCGAGCCATCGGCCGGTGACTTCAGCTGGCGGCGAAGGCCCCGCGGCCAGATCAGGCCGTTGCGCGGCGCGTGAGTGACCGCATGAGTGCGACGCACCTTCACGATGCGATCAGGCGCTCGATCGAGCCGGCGGAGAGCAACCTTTCCGGTGCGAGGTCCGTCAAGGGGATATGACTGGAAAAATTCGGCCCTGGAGGCGGCGTACGCGCTCCTGGTCTCATCCCTCCGGCGCTCCGTCTCGCGTCGCTCATCACCTGCCGGCGCTTGACGAGTTCACCGGTGGACCGGAGAGCGAGAGCATCGTAGTGAGCGAATTGCGAAAGCACCTCGGAAGCTTGCCGACGGCACGGACTGAGTTCCGTGACGAGGAGGTGGACTCGCTCCTCGTCGCCGGTCGCAAACTCCTCCGTCGGGAACGGATCCTCACCTTCACCGTCCTGACTGTGCTCGCTCTCCCCGTGGCCGCCGGGGCCCTCCTTGCCGGCATGAGTCTCTGAGCCACCCGCACCGATACCGATTGTCGTGAGTCGTCAACGCGTGTGCCGTAGCGTTTGATGGAGTCGAAAGATCTGGTCGGCGGTCTTGGTAGCGAGCTGCGGGGCGTGGGCGCGCGAACTCGACCGCTCCCGGTCAGATGCCGGCCGGCAGCGGAAATCCGGTGCCGGTGAGGCTCTCGGAGATGTCCCACAATCGTCTCGCGATGTCGTCGTCGAGCGCTTCGCCGGACACCTTTTCGAGGGCGGCCGGGCCGCGTACGCCGAACAGGCTGGGACCCGAGAGGCTGGCCGCGGGCACCTCACCCACGGTGGCCAGCAGGGTCGGCCGGGCCCCGCCCTCGGCGCTCTGGGCCAGGAGCCGCGTGCCCAGCACGAGCGCGCGGTCGACGATCCGCCGGCCGGTGGTCATCGTGAATCCGGTGGCGGCCCAGCCGGGTTCCGCCGCGGTGGCCCGGACCGATGAGCCGGCCTCGGTCAGGCGGCGTTGCAGCTCGCGGGTGAACAACATGTTGGCCAGCTTGGTCTGGCCGTAGGCGCCGAACGGGCGGTAGGGCCGCCGTTCCCATTGCAGGTCATCGAAGCCGATGTGCGCGTCGCGGTAGTTCCGCGAGGTCACCGTGACCACGCGCCCGGTGATCCGGCCGACGAGCAGGTTCGTCAGGGCGAAGTGCCCGAGATGGTTGACGCCGAACTGTCCTTCGAAGCCGTCGGCGGTCAGGCGGCGGGTGGCGGTCATGAAGCCGGCGTTGTTGATCAGGTAATCGATCGGGCCGTCGAGCGTATCGGCGAACTCACGCACCGAGGCCAGGGAACCGAGGTCGAGCGGGCGGGACTCGGCGCGGGCACCGATCTCGGCGGCGGCCGCGCGGCCGCGGGTCTGGTCGCGTACCGCGATGACGACCCGTGCGCCCTTGGCGGCCAGCGCGGCCGCGGCGGCCTTGCCGATGCCGCTGCTGCCACCGGTGATGATCGCGGTGCGGCCCGTCTGATCCGGGATGCGCATGGTCATCGCCCGGCCAGAAGTCTGTCGATGGTCATACCGGGAATGACATCAACGGGCCGGCTTCGTCGTCCAAGACCTGTATCGCACCTCGTGATGCGGGAAACGCATGACGCGGGGCTACCCTGGAGCGATGCCTCCCGATCTGGACCTGCGGCTGGTCCGGTACTTCACGGTCGTCGCCGAGCGGCTGAACTTCGCCCGCGCGGCCGAAGAGCTGCGCGTGGCCCAGCCGTCGCTGAGCCGGCAGATCCAGCGTCTGGAGAACGTGCTCGGCGTGCGGCTGCTGGAGCGCACCACCCAGGGCAGCCGCCTCACCGCCGCCGGCGCCGCCTTCCTGCCCCAGGCTCAGCGCCTGCTGCATGACGCCGGGCGGGCGATCCAGGCCGCGGTGGCTGCGGCGCCGGCGCGCACGATCACCATCGGGTACGCCGACGATCTCGTCGTCACACCGGCGGTCCGCAACCTGCGCCACCGCTTCCCGGACGCGCACGTCCGTACCCGTCATCTCGCCGCCCAGGACGCCGCCACCCTGCTCGACCGGCGGGTCGACGCCCTGGTCACCCGCACCCCGCTGCCCATCCCGGCCGAGAAGATCGAGGTGACGGTCCTGTACGACGAGGCCCGGGTCCTGCTCGTGCCGTCGTCGCACCCGTTCGCCGGCAAGGACGCGGTCACGGCCGCGGACATCGCCGCCGAGCCGCTGGTGGGCTGCACCGGCATGGGCGCCGGGTGGACGACGTTCTGGCGGCTCGAACCCCGGCCGGACAGCGAACCGGCACCGCTCGGTCCCACGCTGGCCGAGACGTACGAGGACAAGCTCGAAGCCATCGCCGGCGGCACCGCCATCGCCGTCGTCCCGGCCGGCGACCGCCGCCACACCCTGCGCCCGGGCCTGGCCACCGTGGCCCTCGACGACGTCGAGCCGTGCCAGGTGGTCGTGGCCGTGCGGGCCGCCGACCCGAACCCGCTGGTCGCCGAATTCGTGCGGTCGGCCCACGACCTGGTGCTGCCCGAGGCGGCGTAGGAAGCAGGCGCGGGTCAGCAGCCGATGAAGCGTCGGTCGCCCGACCAGCCGGAGTTGGCCCAGGTCGCCGGGTCGGGCGGGCGGAAACCGGGGTAGAGCTCGGCGAGTTCGCGGAGCAGCCAGCTGGTGAAGCGCGCGGCGCCTTGCGGGCAGGTGTGGATCCCGTCGGAGCTGCGGTCCGCGACGCCGTTGCGGGTCCGCTGGTAGGTGGTGCCCCACACCTCGGCGGCGTCGAGCACGACGGTGCCGGCGCCGACCGCCCGGGCGGCATCGGCCGCGTTGGCGAGTTCGTCCATGTGTGGCTCGTAGAAGTCGTCCGGTTTGATCGGGGGCATGGTGACGAAGACCAGCCGTGCCCCCGACTGGGCCACGGTGGTGGCCAGTCGCTCGTAAGCGGCCTGCTGTTCCTGCTCGCCGCCCCAGTCGTAGGTGGTGATCTGGTAGATCACCGTGCTGGGCCGGGCGCCGGCGAGACGGTCCGGGAGCGTCCGCCACAGCTGTTCGGAGACGGGGCCGACCACGGTGCCGCCGCCGTCGGAGGCCATCGAGTGGAACTCGACCCCGGCGGCGCCGAGCGCCACGTTCAGGGGCAGCGCCTGCCCGGCGGCCACGGAGTCGCCGAGCAGAATCACCCGGGTCGGTCCGGCCGGAGGGGCGGCGGACGGCGCGCCCGGTCGGTCGTCTCCGACCGAGCAGCCCGCCGTCACCACGAGGAGCGCCGCCAGTCCGAGCATGAGCCTGTCGCGTCTGATCATGGCGTCGAGCGTGCCGAGCACGTGTCCCGGCCGGTCCGGGATGATGTCGCAGGTGTGTCGCAGCGGCGGCCGGGATCGGTGCGGACTGGCACGCCGGCGGCATACTGCCTGGATGGCATCGGTGCTGCTCATCGAGGATGATCCGCTGGTGCGGCGAGGGCTGCGGCTCGCGTTGACCCGGCACGGTCATGACCTGCGTACGGCCGGCTCGGGCGAGGCGGGGCTGGACGAGTTCCGGTCCGCGCCACCGGATCTGGTGGTGCTCGACCTGATGCTGCCGGGCATGGACGGCATCGAGGTGTGCCGGCGGATCCGGTCCGCCGGCGAGGTGCCGGTGATCATGCTCACGGCGCGTGGTGACGACTTCCACGTGGTCGACGGCCTGGAGGCGGGCGCGGACGACTATGTGATCAAGCCGGTGCAGCCGACGGTCCTGGACGCGCGGATCCGGGCGGTGCTGCGGCGCAGCGTCGGCGCGCCGGACGGCACCAAACTGTTCCGGGAGCTGGTGATCGACACCGTGGGGCTCGCCGTCTCGGTGGGCGGCCGGCCGGTGGCGCTGACACCGACCGAGCTGCGCCTGCTGCTGACCATCTCCCGGGCCCCGGGCCGGGTGTTCAGCCGGCAGCAGCTGCTCAGCGAGGTCTGGGAGCAGGACTTCCTCGGCGACTCCCGGCTGGTCGACAACTGTGTGCAACGGCTCCGGGCCAAGATCGAGACTGACCCGGCGGCACCGGTCTACGTGCAGACCGTACGCGGCTTCGGGTACCGGTTCGGGCCGTTGTGAGGCCGCGCGGGCTGCGGATGCGGCTGGTCGTCGCCTTCGCGCTGGTGGCGGCGCTCAGCGTGGTGGTGACGGCCTGGGCCAGTGCCCAGTCGGCCCGTGCCGCCCTGGTCGCCTCCGCCCAGCAACAACTGGTCCGCGGCGTCGCCGAGCAGATCGGCGCGACCGCACCCACCCTCACCTATCCCCCGGCCCAGGACAGCCTCGACCGGCTGCGGGCCGCGGTCGGGGCGAACACGGTGGTCGTCTACCGCTCGCTACGCTCCTCGGCCGGCGACGGGCCCGGCCTGATCACCGCCGAGCTGCGCGGCGCCGTCGCCGCCCGGGAACGGCTGGTGACCCAGCGGATCGTCGCCGGTGACCGGCCATGGCTGCTGATCGGCACCCCGGTGATGATCACCGCGCCGGACGGCGCGCGTTCCGCCTCCGGGATCCAGGTGTACGCGGCCCGCGATCTCACCGCCGTCGACCGCCAGGTCGACCGCCTCGTACGCTCCACCCTGGGCACCGCGGCGCTGGCGCTGGCCCTCGCGGTCCTGCTGGCCCTGGTGGCCGCGGGCAGCGTCCTGCGTCCGGTGGCCAAGCTCCGCGACACCGCGCGCCGGCTGGCCGACGGCGACCTCGGCGCCCGGACGCCGCCGCGGGGCGCCGACGAACTGGCCGAGCTGACCGTCACCGTCAACGAGATGGCCGCATCGGTGCAGACATCGATGGCCACGATGCATCGGATGCAGACCGAGGCGCGGCGGTTCGCCGCGGACGTCTCCCACGAGCTGCGTACGCCGCTGAGCACGCTCACCGCCGTCGTCGAGGTCCTCGGTGACGCCGCCGACGCGATGGACGCCGACGCCCGCGAGTCGGTGACGCTGGCCATCATGGAGACGAACCGGCTGGTGGCGCTGGTCGAGGATCTGATGGAGGTGTCCCGGTTCGACGCCGGCACGGCCGGTCTCCGGCGGGAGGTGATCGATCTGCCATCCGTGGTCCACGGCACGCTGCGCGCCCGAGGCTGGCTGCACCGGGTGACCGTGTCGGCGCCGGACCGGCTCGAGGCGCGGCTGGACCCCCGCCGGCTCGACGTCATCGTCGCCAACCTGGTCGGCAACGCCCTGCGGCACGGCGCTCCGCCGGTGCGGGTGAGTGTTTCCGCCACGGCCGCCGAGGTGCTGATCGAGGTCACCGACGGCGGCCCTGGGCTGCGCCCGGAGGCGCTGCGGCACGTCTTCGACCGCTTCTGGAAGGCGGACGCCGCGCGGACGCGTACCCCGGGAAGTGGTCTTGGTCTGGCCCTGGCCCGCGAGAACGCGCGCCTGCACGGAGGCGACCTGACCGCCGGGAACACCGGCACCGCGGGAGCCCGGTTCGTGGCGGCGCTGCCGACCGGATCGGAGCAGGGATGAGACGGGCCGGGTGGATGGTCGCGGTGCTGCTGCTCGCCGGGTGCGGCATCGAACCGACCGGCGTGACCGACGGCGGCGACGCCCCGACCGGCGTGGCGCCCGGCATGACGCTGTATTTCGTCGATGGCACGGGCGCGCTGGTGGCGCAGCAGCCCGACACCGACCGCCTCGGCACCATCTCCGACGCGGTGTCGCTGTTGCTGGCCAGCTCCGGAACCCCGCAGCGGCGCACCGAGATCGCGGACGTGGGCGTGACCCGGGTCGGCGTCATCGTCGCCGGTGACGTCATCGAGCTGCGGGTGCCGCTGGCCGGACGCGACGTGACCGCGCGGGGCATCGACCAGATCGTGTGCACGGCGATCGCCGCCCATGTGCAGAGCGGAGGATCCCTGCGCAGCACCGTCCGGATCATCTTCACCGTGGCCGAGCCCGCCGCCGACCGCGCCCGCACGTGCCCGGTGATCGGCTGATCAGCCGAGTTCGGTGACGTCGACGACCGGCGCCGGTGGTGCGGGCAACGCCGTCCACAGCAGCAGCAGCGTGGCCGCCGACGCGACGACCGCCAGCACACCCCGCCGCCCCCGAGCCCACCCGGCCCGGAACCGGATCGGGTCCTCGACCAGATGTTTCGACAGCAGCGCCAGAACGGCCGACACCACGCAGACGAGTACGGTCCAGGCCCAGCCGCCGAGCCCGGTCCGCCGCGGGGACAGCAGCAGGATCACCGGCCAGTGCCACAGATACAGGCTGTAGGAGAGCTGTCCGAGCCACCGCAGCGGCCACACCGCGAGGACCCGGGCGGTCACCGACGTCGGCCGGCCGCCGCAGAACCCGATCAACGCCGCGGACGCCAGCGAATGCGCGAGGAGCCCGCCGCTGAACAGCCACGCCGACGTCGCACCCTCGGCCAGCACCCAGATCGCGCCGATCCCGGCGACCACCACCAGCCCACCCACCTCGGCCCATCGCCCGGCCACCACCCGGCCCAGCCAGGACCGCACCGGCGCGGTGGCGACGAAGGCGCCCAGCAGCAGCGAGAACGCCCGGGTATCGGTGCCGGTGTAGACCCGGCTCGGATCCGCCGGATCGACCAGCACGGCCATCAGCGTCACCGACACCGCCGACAGCAGCAGAGCGACCACCGCGACCCAGCCATCCGCGCGCCGCCCCCGCCGCGCGATGAGCAGGACGATCACCGGCCACATCAGATAGAACTGCTCCTCGACGGCGATGCTCCACAGGTGTTCGAACACCCGCGCGGCACCGAACCGGTCCCAATACCCGGCCGAGTCGGCGAGCAGATGCCAGTTGATCAGGTTCGCCAGCACCCACGGCCCGTCCGCGAGCGTCGAGCGCACCAGATCGTCCGGCATCAGCGCCCACACCAGCACGCTGACGCACCCGAGCATGAGCGCGAGCGCGGGCAGCAACCGGCGGATCCGCCGGCCCCAGAAGGACCTCAGGGACACGCCGCCGGTCGATCGGACCTCGCGCAGCAGCAGACCGGTGATCAGATATCCGGAGAGCGCGAAGAACAGATCGACCCCGAGGAACCCACCGGCGAGGTTCCCGGTGTGGAACATCAGGACCCCCACGATGGCCGCGCCCCGCAGACCTTCCAGCGCGGCCACGTACGGCGTGTGCACATTCACCATGCCCCGACCGTCGGCCATCCACGTCGAGACCCGGTCCGACCGACGTCCTGATCGTGTCGCAACCCGAGCCGACGCAGCGAAAGCCCGAGGCTCTTCAGGATTCGCGTCGAGACGCCGGCGTCGGGAACCCGGGAAACTGGTTCCGGCCCCGCGCTGCCTCCCCCGGGGCCGCGCGGCACAAGCGTGTGCGTACGCTGCTCACGTGGGCGAGGGACAACTCACAGCGCGAGGCGGCCGGCGGGTACGCCTGACCTACGCCGGGTTCCTCGCCATCACGCTGATCATGACCGCGATCGTGGCTACCCTGCCGATCATCTTCGTCGTCGCGCTCCCGGAGGAGCCGGCCCTGATCGTCGTGCTCCCCACGACGGTGATCTTCCTGGTCCGGGTCGCGTTCCTGATGACCGCGCTCATCCAGGGCCTGCGGTCGGTCCCCAGCGATCGTGTCCGTTCCATCCCCGCCCGCGTCGACTGGATCATCGCGGCGGTTCCCGCGATCGCCGGCGTCATCGCCGACAGCTTCCTCGACGGTGAGCTGGGCCTGATCGTGGGCGTCGCGATGACCGCGGTCTGTCTGTTCCCGGCATGGGCCAGCGACACCGCGGCCCGTCTCGCCGACGCCCGCCACGCCGGCCGGCCCTGACTCACTGGTGAGCGTCTCCGATCGGGTCGCCCGGACGCTACCGCACCGCGCTTGAAGGCGGCTGACGGCGCCGCGCGCCAACCTTCGACGGTTCCCCGGCAGGCGATCCCGGTGAAGTGCAGCGACGCGGATGCGTCCCTCATCCCTCGAGCGTCACCGCCACCGGGGCGTGGTCGGATGCGGTCGTTGTGCCGACCCGTACGTCGGTCACGCGCAAGCCGCCCAGCACCAGGATGTGGTCGATCTCCTCGACCGGATTGCCGGCCGGGAACGTCGGCACCGGACGGAAGGGCGCCAGGCCGTCGGCCAGGCCACCGTCGCGGAAGAGGCCCATCGTGGTGCCGTCCGGCGCGATGTTCAGGTCGCCGGCGATCACGGTCGGGCCGCCGCCGAAGCCCTTGGCGAACGCGGTCAGGGCGCGGGCCTGCGCGTCGGGGGCGCCGTCGGGAGGCGGTTGCAGGTGGGTCGCCACCACGGTCCACTCGCGGCCGGCGACCGGCACGGTGACACCGAGGGCCTGCGCGCCGGTCGGTGCGCCGGCGGCCGGCAGAACCAGGCTGCGCACGGTGCCGACGCGCAGGCGGGTGAGTATCGCGTCGCCCCAGACCGGGTCGGCGGCCGGTGCGAAGTAGGCGTGCATGTCCAGCCGGCGCGCGAGCAGCGCGAGGTCGTCGTGGCCGCCGTTGAGCAGCCAGGCGCGGTCGACCTCGGACAGGGCGACGACGTCGGGCCGCTCCACGGCGATCGCCCGGGCGGTCGCGTCCGGGTCGAACCTCCCGTTCAGCCCGAAGCCCATCCGGATGTTGTAGGCGACGAGCCGCAGCCGGGGCTGGTCCGGCCCACGCCGGTCTCCGCTGGTCCGCGCCACGCCGGCCAGGCCGGTCGAGACGCCGAGCAGCACGACGGCCGTCACCACCACGGCCGGTCGTACGACGGTGACCCGGGCCGGACCCGGCGCACGCCAGGCGTAGACCGCTGTGGCAAGGCCAACGGCGACGGGCACCCACTGGTTCGGATAGCCGATGTCGTAGGCCGCGTAGTACGCGATCGCGGCGAGGCCGAAGACCAGCACCCCACCGACGAGCGCGTAACCACGGTGCTTCGCGCGTTCCGCGGCCAGTCCGACGCAGATGCCGAGGGACGGTGCGGCGAGCAGGATGGCGACCGGCAGCCAGCGGCCACCGGCGTAGGCGAATACCACGGTGCCGGCGACGAGCCCCAGCCCGGCGGCGAGCCGCAGCCGTTCCGGTGGGCTCACGGCGGACCAGAGGAAGAGCAACGCGCCCGCGACGCTGATCGGGGCGTACAGGAAGGGGCGGTTGGTGTCCTCGAAGGGTGCGCCCAGGTAGGACAGCGCGACGGAGTTGAGGGCCGGTGAGACGGCAAGCATGCCGGCGAGCAGCAGGGCCGGGCCGACGATGAACCAGCCGCCGGCCGGCGACTCCGGATCATCCTGGTCACCGGCGGACAGCCACAGGAACGCGGCCACCTCCGCGAGCCCGGCCAGCCACGCCCACCAGCTGGTGCGCCAGCTCAGGTCGACCATGCCGAGCACGGCGTGCTGGATGCTCGCGGCGGCGATCCCGAGCGGCACCCCCGGGCTGACCCGGGCGCCGCGGTCGGCCGTCGCGGCCAGCCAGCCGATCCCGGCCAGCAGCCCGGCCGAAGCGAGGTAGAGCTGCGGCCGGCCGCCGTGCACGAAGAGCAGGGCGGCACGGGCGGCGCCGAGGAGCACGGCAGCGACGACGGCGACCCGCCGCGGGCCGAGCCACCGGCACAGCGGGGGTGCGGCGAAGCCACCGAGGAGCCAGACCAGCCCGAAGGCGCCGAGGAGCCACGCCGGGGTCGACGCCGCCTGTCCGAAGATGGTGATGATCGACGGCAGCCAGACCCGGAGCACGTCGACGAACAGCAGGACTCCCACCGCGAGCCCGAAGGCCCGGCGCGCAACGCCACGGAGTTCCATTCCTGGACGGTATCCCTGCCTACCGGGCGGCCTCCCACATCCGGACGTACGCCTCGGCCCCGGACAACAGCTGCTGCCGCAGCAGGGTGCTGTCGCCGCCGGACTGCTGGATGAGGTCGGTCGTCCAGTCGGCGAACAGGCCGTACTGAGCCGCGCCGTCGGTGTTGACGTCGAACGTCCGCGATCCGAAGACCTGCTTGGTCACCGTGGTGCCGTTGGGCGCGGTGAACGGGTAGACCAGCGGGTCGGCGGCGGCGTCCGGACGTGGGTTCGCCTGATCGCCGAGGCCGTTGACGTCGGTGCCGTAGCCGTACCCGGTGATGGCGCTGCCGTGCGGCCCGGCGCGGTTGGCGCGCCATTCGCTGAGGAACTCCGGTACGGAGTTCGCATACGTCGCCACGAAGCCGCCCAGCGCCAGCACCCGATCGATGATCGATGGATCGGACCAGCTGTGCACCGAGGTCACGCCCGGGTAGCCGGCGGCCGCGGCCAGGTCGAGCACCGCCTGCACGGTCTTCACACTCATGTGGTCGACGTGGATGATCATGCCGCGGTCGATCATCTTCTGGATGAGGTAGCGGCCGAGGGTGGTCAGCCCGCGGGTGTTGCAGATCTTGCCGCTGGGGTAGACCGGCAGCACGGTGCCGGGCGGCAGGTTCACGACGCCGAGGCTGAGCAGCCGGACCAGGTCGTCGTTGACGAGCGGCTGCTCGTTGTCGGACGGGCCGCTGCAGCTGGTGGCTGTCCACCAGTGCCCGGTGGACAGCAGGTTGCCCACGTTGACGAACGCTCCGCTGAGGCCCGAGTCGAACCGGGTGCCGCCGAAGGCGTTGTCGAACTTGTGCACCGGGTAGAGACCGGAGACACCGATCGACTGCAACTCGTCGAGGCCGGCGTCGATCTGGGCGGTGGTGCACTGCGGGACGTCGTTGATCTCGCGGCAGCCGAAGATCTCGGAGTTCTCGACGCCGATCGTCACGGCCAGCTTTCCCTGCGCGGCGATGGCGCGTACCTGCGCCGGCGTGGTGGCGATGCGGAACCAGCCCCGGCCGGCGCCGCCGCTCTGCGCGTCGATGTAGTCCTGCATCGAGTACAGGTACCGGGACTGGACCCGGATCTGATCCATCTCGTCGCACGAGGTGTCGCGGTACGGGAACAGCTCGCAGATGGCGCGGTTCGCCACCAGCAGCGCGTTGAGCACGCGTTGGCCGGCCCGCCAGGAGCGTTCGATCCCCCGGTAGTACGACTGCTCGTGCAGCAACGAGTTGTGCTGCGGCCAGTCGCCGAAGGTCGGCCAGCCGTCCTCGGGAGAGTTCACCGGGTCGGTTCCCCCGACGATCGCCTCGAACAGGGCACCCACGTTGAGGCTGCGGTGCGTGTCGCAGCCGGCGAGCGCCGTCTGGACGCCACCGGAGGCCCACGCCTCTCCGCAGTGCATCCGCCCGCCGAACGCGGCGGCCGCGGTGATGTGTGCGTGGGCGTCGATGGTGCCCACGAGCCGGCCGCTGCTGTCGACGCCGGGCGCGGCGGTGCCGCTGACGCCGGGATCGATGTCCGGCGGGGTGTAGCAGCCTGTCGCGGTGGCCAGAGCGACGGTGTACGACGATCCGGCCGCTCCGAGCCGGCCCAGGAGCGAGCCCATGACCTGGCCGGTGGCGGTCGCGGTGAACCGGTACCGGTCGCCGGTCTTGGTCACCGTGAAGTCGGCCCGGTCGCCGTACGAGTCCCCGGCGAGGACAAAACCGACGACGCTCTGGTACGCCGGTCTGCCGTCGGAGCCGAACACCTCGTAGCGGCCGAGCTGGGTGGCCTCCAGCCGGAACGGCGTGGCGCCGGCGACGGCGGAGGTGAAGCCGTAGCCGGCACCGCTTCGCGCCACGTAGCCCACCGGGCTAGAGCCGTTGTGGACCTGCAGCGTTGCGCATGCGCCGTCGAGGGCGTCGGCGTCGGGCGTGATCGGCGCGGCCTGAGCTGCGGGCACGGACACGACCGTGGCCACGGCGAGCGAGAGGAGCGCGGCCACCGGGTAGGCGGATGTGCGGTTGCGGCGGAATCGGTGGCGCAGCGACAGGGACATGGCGGCGGTCCCTTCTTGCAGGCCGGATGGCTCGCTCCGGCGGCCGAAGTTCATTGAGCGTCAGACAGGCATCGGTTGTTGTCAAGACGTCGCATCAATGGATCAAGGGAGCCGGTGTCGCCGGGGCCATAGGCCTGTTGGTCGGTCAAGAGCAGGAGTAACGTCCGGATTCGCCACCCAAGGACATAGAGGAGCAGCGATGAACCGCTTCGTGCGCGGACTGCTGGCAGCGGCGCTCGGGTTGCCCCTCGCGATGTCCACCACGACGCAGGCGGCCCAGGCGGATCAGAAGTGTCGTGACTGGATCGGAGTGACCTTCGACGACGGTCCCAGCCACTACCGGAGCGCGACCCTGCGAACCCTGCGCCGTAACGGCGTTCCGGCCACCTTCTTCGACGTCGGCATGCGCGTCGAGGCGAATCCGCAGTTCGCCGCGTTCGAGGCTGGTGAGGGTCACCTCGTCCTCAACCACACCTGGAGTCATCCACACCTGCCCACTCTCACGCCGGCGCAGGTGCGGTCGCAGGTCCTCCGGACCCAGCAGGTGCTTCGCAAGGCCGGCGCGCCGATGCCGTTCAAGCTTCTGCGGCCTCCGTTCGGCGACACCGATGACGCCGTCCGGGCGCAACTGGGCCGCCTGGGCTATCACTACGTCAACTGGGACGTGGTCGCCGTGGACTGGGACGTCGCCACCACCAGCGACGAGATCCGCGACACGATCGTGCAGGCCCTGCGGCCGGGACTGGTGATCCTGATGCACGACGGTCCGATCGACTCCGCGGCCGGAGCCGCCGTCCAGGCCGCGCTGCCGCAGGTGATCCACCAGGCCCAGCGGTCGGGCTACTGCTTCGGCCTGCTGAACGCCGTCGGCGAGGTGGTTCCGGCGCGGCTCCACGCTGGGCGGACGCCCGTTCCCCGGGTCGTCAACCCGGTGCCCTACCTGCCGCTCGGGCCGACCAGTGGCGACGTCCTGCCCCCGCAGCCGTACGCCATCGTCGATCCGGCCGCGGAGCTCTGACCGTCCAGGAATCGGCTTGCGGTAACGGCGCCGCCGCCAGCGGCGCCGGGTGTCCCGGATACACGGGGAGCGGCAGATGTCTGAGTTCACCGCCCATCACGGCGTTGACAGCGCCGGACGGGTTCGACGACCTGGCCGATGTGAGGACGCGTGATCATGGATGGGGCTCGGGCGATGTACTCGGCATGCTTATAACAGCTGCCATTGTTGGTACGCCGCACCGGTGCATGTCGCTAGTCCGACGAGCTCGCCTTCGACCGTGCTCCTGTTCTCGACTTGAAGACAGTGGCCGTTGAGCGCGGAGCGGAACTCGTAGATGCCGACGGTTCCAGGCAGGAGCGTCTTATCCCCAGTTCTGGTTCACCGTGCCGTTGCAGGGCATCTGAAACGCGTATCCGCCGAGCGCGGTCAGGCAGAAACCGGTGTGCCGGACTACGATCTGCCGAACGGGCGTGAACAATGGTATGCGCCATATCTGGTGTTCTCCGCCGAAACATGGCCATTGCTGGGCCCACCATCCAGATTCGCTGCTGCCCCCGGCAATTTCGAGGCACTGGTTACTGTGCCGGTTGACCACTTTGTAGTAGGGATATGCGGCGGCGCCGGGAGTGGCAGTCGTGCCGATGATGGCTGCGGTGGCCGCGAGTGCGGCAAGCGCCCGACGGATGTGTCGATTCATGGTCCCTCCAGAGAGATGCAACGACGGCGGCGCACCGCACGCCGCGCAGGTCGCTACGGATCCGGGCGATGTTCCGCTAGTTACGATGGGCCGGTCGGGGGCTACAGCGGGATCCGTACACCTACGTATCGGCTCGATTTCGATACGTATTGTGAGCGCGCCGAAAGACCCTGCGCCGAGCGCGGTGGCCGTACCCAGCGTGGTCTTCAGCTCGGCCGGCGGCGCCGAACGCAGCCCGGGCGTACCGCTCTACGAACTGAAGCGCCACGTCGAGGACGCATCTCCAGAAGTCCGGCCTGCGGACGACGCTCGTCCGGGCGGTCGCTACATCGACCGCCTGGTGCTCGTGGTCGCGCCGACGGGCATCAGGTGGTGACGGTGTCCGGGGCGGGAGCCGCCGGCCGGGGGCGACGCCCGGCGGCCCAGGCCCAGAGCGCGAACCCGATCGCGATCGCCAGCATGGTCAGCACGCCGCGCGGCCAGAAGATGTGGCTGTCCAGGAACGAGTAGCCGGCGCCGAGCAGAACGACCGTGCCCGCGAGGACGCCCGGACCGTGCCACGTCAGCAGCGCCACCGTGCCGGCCAGCACGGCGACGAGCAGGGCGTAGACGCCGGCGCGACCGATCTCGTCGGCCACCTCGTACAGGGCGAGCACCAACCGGCGCAGCTCGGACGGATCGCCGGGCTGTCCGGCGACCGTGCCCGCCCCGATGCCCGCGACGGCGTCCAGGCCCGTGTAGCCGACCGCGTAGACCGCCGCGCCCGCCCACGCGACAACCGTGGCCACTCCGGCCACGTCGGCACGCGGACGCCCGCGCAGCAGCACGACGAAGCCGAGAGCCAGCAGCGGGAACAACGGGAGCAAGACGATGTGCAGGTGGACCCAGTCGTGGGCGGTCGTGGCCGACAGGCCGCCGGGGTGCGCCAGCCCGGCCGCGGCCAGCAGCAGCGGTCCGACCGTCACGAGCGGCAGAGTCCACCCACCTCGGGCGGCATCGCGCGGTGCGGGCCTCAACGGACGAGGTGCGTGGTGGGGCGTTCGAGCCGCACCCCGTCCACGACGACGTCGACCTTCTCGTTGTAGAACGCGATCAGTCCCGCGATCGGCAGCAGCTGACGCGTCGGGAGGTCGTAGGTCCAGGCCCGGTCCGGCTCGACCTCGTCGCCGAGCCGGACCGACCAGTAGCCACTCGTGTTCCCCTTGTAGGGACAGGACGTCATCGTCCCGCTCGGCACCAGGTGGGTGAAGTCGACGGCGTGGCGGTCGAAGTAGTACCGCGTCGGCAACCCCGTCTCGAACACCATCACCGGCGCCGACGACTGCGCCAGGAGCACGCCGGCCGACTCGATCCGGACGGTCCGGGTGGAGCGCAGGGCGTCAACCCTCGTGTACGGGTTCCGCGGATGCACGTACACCTGCTCATCCTCTTCGAACCACGCGTCCAGCGCGTCCCACTCGAAGCGCACCGTCGACTCCAGCCCCGCCTGCGCGCCCTCGCCGTAGACCTTCGCCGCGTTCGGCCGGTCGACCGTGCCGGCTCGCAGGGCATGTCCCTGCGCCGGACCACGGCGCGATCGCAGCACGCGTCCCTCGTCGACCAGCATCGAACGGTCGACGTCGTCGAGCGGGATGTAGTACTGGGGATAGTTCGGCCACTCCCAGACGTACAGGGCGTTGACGGTGTCGAACACCAGCCGGCCGCCCACCTCACCGCGCACTCGCCGCGGAGCCGGCTCGACGGTGCCCGTCACGGCGATCATGCGTGGGTAATCAGCCATTCTGTCGTCCTGATCCCTCGGCGGTGCGGACGTCTGACGCTGGAACCACCGTAGAGCCGCAGGTCCGGCCGAGCCTGCTTTCCGACCTTACGGCTCCCTTACGGTGGATCACGCCCGGCGGGGTGTTCCGGGCGGTCACAGCCTGCGGTGCTCCGGACCGGACGCCGGCGGCGACTTCTCCGGCAAGAGTGCCTCAAGACGGGCCGCTGACGGCCGATGATCATTGAGTGGCATCCGGCCGCGGCCGACAAGGAGCGAAGGTTGTGATCACTCGAGCGGTCGGCCTGGTGTTCGGGGCGGCCGCCACGCTCATCGGCCGGTTGCGGTATGCGCAGAAGTTCTTCGTGGTGGGGCTGGTGCTCCTGCTCCCGCTGGGATTCGTCGCCGCGGCGTACGTCGAACTGCAGCGTGACCAGGTGGCCTTCAGCGCCAAGGAGCGTGACGGCGTCGCCTGCCTGGCCCCGCTGGCCCACCTGGCCTCCCGGGTCGCACAGGCCCGCCACGTGGCGGTCACCGGCGACGGGGGCTCCGTGGTGCTCGACCGCGAGATCAGTACGGTGGACGCCGTCAACCGGCGCCTGACCTCGATCCTGGGCACCGGCGACGCGTGGGCGGGCGCCCGCGGGCTGATCATCGCCGCGCAGTCGGCCACCGGCCCGGCGAGCGAGCGGTACGAGGGTTACAACGCGGCGATGCAGTCGATTCTCGATCTGATCGTCCGGGTCGGTGACGCCTCCAACCTGACCCTCGATCCGGACATCGACAGCTACTACCTGATGGACACGCTCCAGTTCCGGCTGCCGGTGGTGCTCGACAACGCCGGGCGGAGCGCGGATCTGGCCGTGCTGGCCGCCTCGGCGCCCGCCAGTGCCCGGACGGACGCGCTGATCGACCTCGGGCTCACCAACGGCGTCCTCACGGCGACCCGGGCCACTGTCGCCCGCGCGGTGGCGACCATCATGGCCAAAACCGCCGACTCCGGCGTACGCCTCGACACCGGCGCCAGCTTCCGGCGGCTGGACGACGCGATGGCGAGGCTGACGGCCACCCTGGCGGCGGCCGTCAAGGACCGCCGCCCGGGCGACATCCCGGCGGACGTCTCCGACGCCGTACGGGTGGCCGCCACCGACTTCGCCGCCCAGGCCGCGACGTCGCTGGACCGGCTGCTGAGGGTCCGGATCGACGGTTTCTCGGGCCGGGCCGAACGCGTCGAGCTGGCCACCGGGTTGGCGGCGCTGCTCGCCGCGTACCTCTTCGTGGGCTTCTATCTCTCGGTCGCGTGGCCGATCCGGCGGATCATGGCGACCCTGCACGCCGTCGCGGGTGGCGATCTCACGCGGCGGGTCGCGGTGGACACGCGGGACGAGCTCAGCTCCGTGGCCCGAGCGCTCAACGAGACGGTGGCCAGGACCGAAGCCGCGACCAACCGGCTCGCGCAGCAGGCCACCCACGACACCCTCACCGGGCTGCCGAACCGGGCCCTCGTGCTGGACCGGCTGGAGCAGGCCCTGACCCGCAGCCGGCGCGACGGCACCCTGATGGCCGTCCTGTTCATCGACCTGGACCGGTTCAAGCCGATCAACGACTCGCTCGGGCATCACACCGGCGACGAGGTCCTCATCGAGATCGCCGGCCGGCTGACCACGATCTCGCGCGGCGGGGACACGGTGGCGCGGCTGGCCGGCGACGAGTTCGTGGTGATCTGCCCGGACCTCGTGGTCCCGGACACCGCGACCGGGACGGCCGACCTGATCATGACGGACCTGAGCCGGCCGATCATGGTCGGCACCGGCGCCGCGGCCCGGGAGGTCACGGTCGGCGCCAGTGTCGGGATCGCCTTCGCGGACCAGACCGGCGACCAGACCCCCGAGGACCTGGTACGCGACGCCGACGTCGCCATGTACCAGGCGAAGCAACGCGGCCGCGGCCGGGTGGTGATCTTCAACGAGACCCTGCGGACAGCCGTCGAACTACGGCTGCGGACCCAGGAGGAACTGCGGCACGCGATCACCGGCGGGCAGATCCGCCCCCATTTCCAGCCGATCGTCGACGGCGTCACCGCGTCGGTCGTCGGGTTCGAGGCGCTCGCCCGCTGGCAGCACCCGGCCCGCGGGCTGCTCGGGCCGGGCGACTTCATCGAGCTGGCCGAGGAGACCGGTCTGATCGTGCCACTCGGGGCCGAGATCCTGGCCCAGGCCTGCGCCCGGACCGTGCGATGGCAGCAGCATCAGCCCGGTCTGCGAGTGGCCGTGAACGTCGCGAGCGCCCAACTGGCCGACCCGTCGTTCGCCTCGACGGTCGCCGCCGTCCTCGCCGAGACCGGACTCGAAGCGCACGCCCTCTCGCTGGAGATCACCGAAACCACCCTCATGGCCGACACGAACGCGGCCGCGGAGACGCTGCGTGCGATCGCCGCGCTCGGTGTCCGCCTGGAGCTCGACGACTTCGGAACCGGCTACTCCTCCATGACCTACCTGCGTCGCTTCCCGGTGCAGGCGCTGAAGATCGACCGGTCCTTCGTCGCCGGCATCGGCCACGACCGCGAGGACGAGGCGATCGTCGAGATGATCCTCAACCTGGCTCAGGTCCTCGACCTGCGCGTCGTGGCCGAGGGCGTCGAGACGGCCGACCAGCTCGCCCGGCTCCGCCGGCTGGGCTGCCCGCTGATGCAGGGCTTCTACTTCGGCCGGCCGATGCCCGCCGAGCAGATCGACGACTTCCTGCGAGCCCCGCAACCCATCCTGTCCTGAGCGAGGCCGGAGCTCGCCGAAGCGCCCGATCAGTGCGGGTGTTCGCCCAGCAGGCGGGTGGCCGGCACCGCGGCCCGGGTTCGCCGTGTGCTGATCATCCTCCGGGTGGACTGGTTCACAGGGGATAGTCGCTGACCTCGTCGGTCCGCAGCTGCCAGAGGGCGGCGACGGCGGCGAGCACGCCGATCACGAGTCACACGGTGAACGCACCGAAGAATTCCGGCGGCGACGAGGATCAAGGACCCGGTGCAGGCCGACGTCGTCCACGTGCTCGTCCGGTCGACGGCTCGCAACCACTCCTGCAGTGGGCCGTCGGACATCCGGCGTACGACGGCTCCTTCTGACCGTCCGCCCAGGACGTCACGAGCGGTCAGGTCTGCCGGTCGATCCGGTTCCGGAGCTCGTGCAGGCGTAGTGCCACCTGCAGTTGAAGGGCTCGGTCCGGGGTACGCCATTGGTCGCCCAAAATGCTTTCGACGCGGTCGAGTCGTTTGAGCAGGGTGTTCGTGTGCACGTGCAGGGCGCCGGCGGTACGGGCGAGGTTGCCGGAGTTGCCGAAATACGCCGACAGGGTGGCGACGAGCCGGGTCGATCGGCGTTGGTCGTAGGCCAGCAGGGGCGCCAGCGACTCGGTGAGGAATCGGTCGAGGTCCTGCGCGCGGCCGGGGTCGAACAGCAGCGCGTACATGGCGTACGGCTCGGTCGTCGAGCCCTGGTCCGTCAGGCCGAGACCGAGCATGAGGTCGCAGCACTTGCCGGCGATCTCGAACGCGCGTCCCCAGGTGCCGTCCGGCACGCCTTCGGCGACCGCCCGCACCGGTGAGCCGAGTTCCCGGCGGAGGCGGCCGTGCACTGTCGCGGCGAGTCCGGCGGGGTCATCCGCCGCGGCCAGCAGAGTGGCCCGTCCCAGGTGTTCACCGGCCAGCCCGTTCCACTCCCGCGACATGGCGTGCAGCCGGCGGCTGACCTCCGACGCCAGCTTCGTTTCGGCCTGCACGACGACGATGACGTTCAGCGAATCGACGTCGACACCTCGGGCGTGGGCGCGCGCCCGCTGGGCCGGGCCCACCGGCGGGGCGCTGACCAGCAGCTCGGTGAGCAGCTCGCCGCTGACCCGCTCCTCGGCCTCGGCGACGGCGGTCTCCTTGAGGATGAGCAGGCCCATGATCTGGGCGGACCGTTCCAGGGTGCGGATGTCGACCGGGGTCGGCTCCTCGTCCCGGGTCAGCAGCAGGGCGCCGAGGTGTGTGTCGCCGGCCTGGATGGCCGCCGCGCTGTGCCAGCGGCCGGCGCCGTCGGAGGTCGTCGCCCACCGCCCGGACCGCCGGGCCTGCTCAACCGCGTCCGGCGTCGACCCTGGCGAAGGCCGCGCGTCGGGCGTGTCCGGCGAGCACCGGGCGGTGATCGCGCCGTGCCGGTCGAACACGGTGACCACGCCGTGCAGGTGCTCGACCAGCAGCGTGGCGATCTCGGTGGCGCCGCCGCCCTTGAGCACCACGGTGGCCAGGGACTCATGGACCGACTGGGCCCGTTCCATCATCGCGATCTGGCGTTCGATGGTGAGGTACGCGGACTGGAGCTGTTTGAGGGCGGAGCGGCTCTCGTCGTACAGCCGGGCGTTGTTGAGCGCGATCGCCGCGTGGTCGGCGAACGCGCTCAGCAGGGCCACCTCGTCGTTCTCGAAGGGCCGCTCGGTGCGGTCGGCGACGAACAGCGCGCCGATCACCTTCTCCCCCACCAGCAGGGGGACGCCGAGCAGCGCGACCATTCCCTCGGGGGCGACGAGGTCGTCGAATTTCTGGTCGTGCGGCACGTCACGCGTGTTCAGGTAGTTGCTCACCCAGGCGGGGGCGCCGGTGGCGATGACGCGGCCGCCGACGCCGGTCCCCCACGGCACGCTGGCCTGGTTGAAGGTCGGCGAGATGGTGCCCTGCGAGGCCTTCAGCGTCAGTTTGCCCTCGGGCGTGAGGAGCGAGAGGTACGTGATGTCGGTGCCGATCAGCTCATGCGCGGCGCGGACGATCGAATCGAGCACCTCGTCGATCTCGCCGAGGGCGGTCAGCGAGCGGGCGGTGGCGTACAGCGAACTGAGCTCTCGCTCTCGCCGCAGGCGATAGGACGCCAGATCCGCGCTGGACGTCTCAGGTGTGGAGGGGTCACTCAGTGGACTATCTCCCCACCTCGTTGCGCCGGACAGTGTGCTGATCATCCCTCACCGAGTGATCCAGACGCTCCTAGAGTTCGTCGCACGACCATGTGACACGGGTCACAGAAATGCGCAAACCGGGAGTTGTCTCATGATCAGTGCCCATGTCACGCACCTGAGGCTCGCCGTAGCCGCGGCGGCTGTCGGCCTGCTAGCCGCCGGGTGCGGAGGCGGCTCGTCCGGCGGCGGCAGCGCCACGTCGTCCGGCGGCGCCGGCGGGCTCGAGGGCAAGACGATCGACTTCGTCGGGTACGGCAAGGACAACCCGTGGGGGGCCTACTTCAACGGCGTGTTCGTCAAGAAGCTCGAAGCCGAAGGCGCCAAGATCCGGGACCTCACCACGATGGATCCCGGCACCGCGGTGTCGAACTTCAACCAGGCGATCGCCAACCGTCCCGACCTGATCGTCGCCGCCCTGCTGGACACCTCGTCGATGGTCGTGCCGATCAAGAAGGCGAAGCAGGCGAGCATCCCGGTGCTCGTCTTCGACGGCCGGCCCGACCCGTCCACCGACGGCGATGTCATGCAGGTCCTGTCCGACAGCGAAGCGCTGGGCACCGCGGCGGCCCAGAACCTGGTCGAAGGGATGAAGGCGCAGGGGAAGTCCTCCGGCAACATCATCGCGATCACCGGGACCAAGTCCGGCTTCGCCTCCCAGGACCGGATGAAGGGCTTCGACGCCGAGCTGGCCAGGACGCCGGAGTACAAGGTGGTCGACGTCCAGGACGGCAACTGGGATCCGACCCTCTCCGGCCGGATCGCCACCCAGCTCTTCGCCAAGTACGGCTGCTCGGGCATCCAGGGCGCGTACGGCATGGCCGACTACCAGGCGCTCCCGATCATCGCCGCGGCCAAGCAGGCGGGCTGCGAGGTGGGCGGCAAGACCGGCGTCATCGTCACCGGCAGCAACTGCTTCAAGGTCGGCATCGACGCGATCAGGTCCGGCGCCCTCTACGGAACCGCCACCGAGGACCCGGGCACCATCGCCGAGCAGACCGCCGACTACGTGATCAGGTATTTCGGCGGGCCCAAGCCGCCGGCGAAGGAGCTGGTCAAGGAGGAGCGGGTCACCAAGGGGAACGTCGACCAGTACGCGGAACAGTGCAGCAAAGCATGAGTCCGGATGACGACCTGGTCCGGGTGGACCGGCTGGTCAAGAGCTTCGGCAACACGCGGGCGGTACGCGGCGCCTCGTTCGGCCTCGCGGCCGGCGAGATCCACGCCCTGTGCGGGCACAACGGCGCCGGGAAGAGCACGGTCGTCAAGATGCTGTCCGGGCAGGTGGCGCCGGACGACGGCGCGGTGCTCATCGGCGGCGAGGTGGTCGACCTGCGGAGCCGGCAGGTCGCTCAGCGCAACGGGGTGGCCCTGGTCGACCAGGAGCTCAGCGTCGTCACCTCGCTCACGGTGGCCGAGAACCTCATTCTCGGCGACCTCCGGGCCCGCTGGATCAACCGGCCACGCGCCACCGGGCGACGGCTGCGGGTCCTGCTCGACAGCGTCGGCCTCGCCCACGTCGGCCTCGATCAGCCGCTCGGTGACCTGGGCATCGGGGAGCGGCAGCTGGTCGAGATCGCGCGCGCCCTGGGCCAGGACGCGCGGCTGGTCATCCTCGACGAGCCGACGGCCACGCTCAGCGACGTCGAGAGCGCCTACGTGTACGAGGCCGTCCGCAACGTCGCGGCCGCCGGTTGCGCCGTCCTCTTCGTCTCGCACCGGCTCGGTGAGGTCCTCGGCCTCTGCGACAAGGTGACCGTGATGCGCGACGGAGCGGTGGTGGCGACCACCCCGGTGGCGGAGCTGACGCTCGACTCGCTCATCGTCCAGATGCTCGGCGAGGCGCCACAACGGCTGGGCCGGCGCACCACCGGCGACGTCGAAGGCGTCGAGGTGCTCACCGTCTCCGGCTTGTCCGTGCCCGGCCGTGTCCGCGACTTCAGCCTCACCCTCCGAGCCGGCCGGGTGTACGCCCTGGCCGGCCAGCTCGGGTCGGGCGCCTCCGACGTGCTGCGCGCGATCGCGGGTCTGATGCCCGCGGCCACCGCGGAGCTGACCGTCGACGGTACGGCGGTCGGCCTCGGCCACCCGGCCGGCGCGATCAGGGCCGGCATCGCGTTCGTCTCGAACGACCGCAAGGCCGACGGGCTGTTCCTGCGCCGGCCGGTCAGCTGGAACCTGCTCGCCACGCGGCTGTCCCAGGTGACCCGGCTCGGGGTTCTCGACCCGCGCCGCTGGTCGAAGGCGCTGGCCGTACTCCTCGACCTGTGTGGTCTCGACCCCGCGCGGGCCGGCCACGCGGTCGGCTCGCTCAGCGGCGGCAACCAGCAGAAGGTCTTCGTCGGGCGCTGCCTCGGCCGGGACGACGTCCGCGTGCTGCTGCTCGACGATCCGACGCGTGGCGTCGACGTCGGCGGGCGGGCGGCGATCCACGCGCTCCTCCGGGACGCCACCGACCGTGGCATCGCGGTGCTGTTCAGCTCGACCGAGCTCGAGGAACTGCGCGACCTGGCCGATGTCGTGGTCACCATGCACCAGGGCGAGGCGGTACGGCGCCACGACGGCGACCCGGCCGACACGGTCCTGCTGCGGGAGATGACCCACGGCGCGGGCCCGGCTCTGGTGGAGGAACGGCCATGAACAACCTGCTGTCCGCGCCGGCGCGCCCCGAGGCCCCGGCCACCGAGCGAGCGGGCCGGCGCTCGCGTACCGAGATCATCATCGTCGTGGTCGTGGTCCTCGCCGTGCTGGCGGCCATCGTCGCCGGCCTGTCGACCCCTCGCTTCGCGACGGTGGCCAACGCCAAGGCGATCATCACGTCGGCGAGCCTCGTCGGCATCGCGGCGCTCGGCCTGACGTTGATCACGATCGGCGGGTCGGCGGTCTCGCTCGCGATCTCGCCGAGCGTCGCGGCGGTCGGCATGATCTTCCTGTCGGCCCAGTCGCTCGGCCTGGCGCCGGCGCTGGTCCTCGCCATCGCTGGCGGGACCCTCATCACCGGCCTGCAGGGCGCCGTCATCGGCTATGCCGCGGCCAACCCGGTGCTCCTCACCATCGCCACCAGCTTCGCCATCGCGGGGCTGGCCACCGGGATCAGCGGAGGTGAGACGGTCTCCCCCACCGGGACCGGGTACGACCGCCTGAACGCGACACCGGGTGGCGTGGCGCTCAGCGTGTACGCGCTGGTCGGCCTGACGCTGATCCTGGAGTGGCTGCTGCGGCGGACGGCCTTCGGACGGACCCTCTACCTGATCGGCGAGAACCGTCGCGCCGCCTGGACCGCGGGCCTGCCGGTCGGCCGGACGACCACGGTGGCCTGGCTCGCGGCGGGCGCCCTGTTCGCCGTGACGGCGGCGTTCACCGCGGCCTTCAACACGTCGGCCAACGTCAACCTCGGCGGCACGCTCACCTTCGACGCCATCGCCGCCGTCCTGGCCGGCGGCACCCCGATCTCCGGCGGTCGCGGTTCCGCGCTGCGCACCCTGGCCGGCGCCGTCCTGATCGCCGCCGTGTCCGACATCCTGCTGCTGCGCGGCTACTCCACCGGGGTCCAGATCATGGTGAAGGGACTCATCGTCCTGATCGTCGTCATTCTCGTGCACCTGCACGCGAAGGGGAGGAACGCATGAGGTCCCGCTCGCTCCGCCGGCCCGAGACGCTGGTGCCGCTGGCGTCGGTCACCATCATGATCGTCGCGTTCGCGATGATCCCGGCGTACACGGATGCGGCGATCGCGCCCTTCGACGTCTACAACACCTTCCAGATCTTCGCCCGCCTCGGTCTTCTCGCGCTCGCGCTGGGCCTGACGATGATCGCGGGAGAATTCGACCTGTCGGTGGTGGGAACGTACGCGCTCGGCGGGATGCTGGCCGTTCAGGCCGGCCAGGAGCACTGGGTCTACGGCCTGCTCGCCGCGGTGGCCGCCGGCGGGGTCATCGGCCTGGTGCAGGGCGGCGTCATCGCCGGCCTCAAGCTCCCGTCGATGCCGGTCACCCTGGCGACGTACATCACGCTCCTGGGCCTCACCAGCGCGCTGTCCGGCGGTCTCACCAAGACGTACTCGAACCCGTCCGTGACCCTGTGGGTCGATCAGACGGTGCTGACGTTCTTCTCCCCGCGCAGCCTGCTCACGCTGGGGCTCTTCCTCCTCGCGGCGGTCGTGCTGGCCGTCACCCGATGGGGCCGTGAGCTGCGTGCCATCGGCGGCGACCGGCGCGCGAGCCAGGTGGCCGGCGTCCGGGTCGGCCGCCTCATCGTCGGCACGTTCATGCTCTCCGGCATGCTGTCCGCCCTGGGCGGCTCCCTCCTGAGCTTCAGTCTGGGATCGGCCAACCCCGACCCCGGGGTCCAGCCGCTGATCGTGGCCGCGGCGGCCGCGCTGCTCGGCGGGCTCTCCCTCGCCGGTGGCCGCGGCAACGCGCTCGGGCTGCTCGGCGGCATCATGGCGGTCGCGCTGCTCGCCGAGATCGTCACGGTCGCCGCCCTGCCGGGTTACGTCACGCAGCTCTTCTTCGCGGGTCTCCTCGGCGTGATCGTCGTGATCGACGCCCCCGACCTGCACCGGGCGCTCCTGCGGCAACGGACGCGCCTGCGCCCGGAGCGAAACCCCGCCTCGATGCCGATCACCACAAGGGAGCTGTCTTGATGCGCGGCTTGATGCAGGACCGCCAGCTGACCATTCCGCCCCTGCTGTCGCGAGCCGAGACCAACTTCGGTCACAAGCGCATCGTCACCGGCGGCGCCACCGAGACCGTGAGCACGTGGCGCGAGGTGGCACCCCGGGTCCGCAAACTGGCCCGGGCCCTGGAGAGCCTGGGCGTGCCCGCGGGCGCGTGCGTCGGCACGTTCGCCTGGAACAGCCAGCGCCACGTCGAGCTCTACCTCGCGATTCCCAGCTCCGGGCGGATCCTGCACACCATCAACCACCGGCTCCACCACGAGCAGATCAGCTTCATCGTCAACGACGCCGCCGACGACGTCCTGTTCATCGACCGGACGATCCTGCCCGTCATCTGGCCGTTGGTGTCGTCGTTCGGCACGGTCCGGCACGTCGTCGTGATGGAGGACGGCGGCGACATGCCGCTGCCGGACGACCCCCGCGTTCTCGACTACGAGGAGCTCCTGAGCCGGCAGGCCGACCGGCCCTTCGAGACGGTGGTCGAGGACGAGAACACGGCCGCCGCCCTCTGCTACACGTCCGGAACCACCGGCAACCCCAAGGGCGTCCTCTACAGCCACCGGTCGGTGATCCTGCACAGCCTCCTCCTGCTCGGCGCGGACGTCTTCGCGTTGAGCGAGCGGGACGTGGTGGCGCCGATCGTGCCCATGTTCCACGTCAACGCGTGGGGGCTCCCGTACGCCGTCATGCAGTGTGGTTCCGATCTGGTCCTCCCCGGATCCATTCGCGACCCGGAGCAGATCGTCTCCCTGCTGTCCCGGCACCGGGTCACCTTCAGCGCCGCCGTGGCAACGGTCTGGCGCGACCTCATCCCCGCCCTGGCGAGTCACGATCTCAGCAGCCTGCGCCACATCGCCTGCGGCGGTGGCGCGGTCGACGACGCGCTGTCCCGGGCGTACGAGCAGATCGTCGGGATCCCGCTGACCAACGCGTGGGGCATGACCGAGACCAGTCCGGTCGTCACCACCTCCCGGCTGGCGACGCACCACGACAACCTCCGCGGCGAGGCGCGACGACTCCTGATCGGCACCCCGGGGCCGGCCGTGCCGCTGACCGAGATACGGGTCGTCGGCGACGACGGCACGGTGCAGCCGCACGATGGAAAGACCCCCGGCGAACTCCAGGTCGCCGGAGCCACGATCGCCCGCGCCTACTTCGGCACGGACATCGGCCGGGACGGCTTCACCTCCGACGGCTGGCTCCGCACCGGCGATGTGGCCACGATCGACGAATGGGGTTATCTGCGCATTGTCGACCGTACGAAAGACCTGGTGAAATCCGGAGGCGAATGGATTTCGTCGGTGCTCCTCGAGAACGCGGTGATGGCCGACCCGCGGGTCCGGGAAGCGGCCGTGATCGGCATCAGCGACCCGCGCTGGGGAGAACGCCCGATGGCCTGCGTGGTCCCTGCCGCGGGAGTTAACCTCACGGCGGAAGAAGTCCGTGCGCACCTCCGCGGCCGAGTCGCCTCGTGGTGGATTCCGGAACGGATCGAAATCATGGGCGAGATCCCGAAGACCGCGACCGGGAAATGGTCGAAACAAGCATTGCGTCGACGATTCGCCGACCCGGCGACCGGGTCACCGTGAACCGACCGGGTCACAGTAAACCGCCAGCGAACGAAGGAGCCGCCATGCCCATCGAACCACGCCTGATCGTCACCGGCCACAGCCCTCAGGGCGACGCGGTCTTCGTCGAGGATCGCCGGCCCGAATCGGTGACCGTCCAGGCTCTGCCCGGCGCCGACTTCTACCTGTTGTGGGGCACCGCCGACGGCGAGCCCCGGGTCGGCGAGAAGGACGCGGAACCGGTACTGCGGCCCTACTTCCCCGGCGTCGGGGGCAGCCGGGCCCTCTTCCTGCGCTGGGCCGCCCACTCCTCGGAGCCCGAGCCGGTCGTCGACCCGGCCGACATCGCGAGCGAGGTCGCGGCGAAACTCCCCGGGCTGCTGGACCCGTTCGAGGACGACGGCGACGGCATGCACACGACGGACACCATCGACTACGCGATCTGCCTGGAAGGCGAGCTGTGTCTCACGCTCGACAACGGCGCGGAGAAGACGCTGACCCCCGGCACCTGCGTGATCCAGCTGGGCACCAGACACGCGTGGCACAACAAGAGCGACCAACCGGCGCTGATGTGTTATGTCCAGATCGGAGCGGTGCGCGTCTGAACATCCACCTCCGCTGTGGCCGCGCCGGCTCACTCCGCCGGTGTGGTCAGGGCGCGTCCGTAGTCTTCGACCGCCAGGTACGGGTTGAGCCCCGGGTGGCGGCTCGCGACCGACACGTCCAGCCAGAAGCGACGCAGCGCGTTGGCCGGCCGGAAACCGCTCGCGCCGTGTAGGTCGAGCATGCGTTGTCGGCAAGCCCCCGATGACGTACCTGATCGACTGGCGTCTCGACCACGGTGCGCGGTTGCTGCGCGAGACGAGAGCGCCGCTGGCGACGATCGCCCGCCAGGTGGGCTACTCCAGCGAGTACGCCTTCGCCAACGCGTCCCGCGCAAGTTCGGCGTCGCACCGGGCCGGTTCCGTGCTCGGATGACCTCGTAGCGACCCTCGGCCCATGGGGAGGTCAGGCGTAGCTGACCGCGTAGTTGTCGCGCAGCTTGTCGCGGCTGACCGCCGGGTCGAAGTGCCAGCCCTGCCCCAGGTCGACTCCCACGGCCCGCAGGGCGGCGGCGTCCGCGCCGGTCTCCACCCCCTCGGCGACGACCTTCGCACCGATGACCCGGGCGACATCGACCAGTGAACGCGTCAGCACCTGCAGCACAGGGTCGTCGCCGAGACCGGTGACAATGCTGCGGTCCAGCTTGATGACGTCAGGAGCGGTGACGACGATGTGGCGCAGCGACGAGAATCCCGCGCCGACGTCGTCGATGGCCAGCCTCATGCCGGCGGCCCGCAGCGGTGCGAGAACCGCGCGCAGCTGATCGTAGTCGTCCACCGGGTCGTGTTCGGAGAGCTCGAGTACGACCCGGTCGGTGGGGAGACGCGAGAGCAGATCGGTGCACTCCGGGATCAGCAGCGTCGACGGAGACACGTTCATGGCCACGTACCCGCGGACGTGAGCGAGGTGTTCGGCCGCCCGGCGCAAGGCGAGGAGCTCCAGGCGGTGTCCTTCACCGATCATGTGGGCGTCGGCGAAACACCGGTCCGGTGGGAGGCCCCACTGCCGCGGGAAACGACTGAGCGCCTCGGCGCCGATCCGATCACCGCTGTCGAGGTCGACGATCGGCTGGAGCAGCACCACCGGCCCACCCGCGGCAACGATCGGCGCGATCCGCGCGGCGATCTCCGCGTGCTGAACACGTCGGCGCATGTCGGGCTCGATGAGCAACGACGCGGCCCGCGACAACACCTCCATCAGCGCCTTGTCGCGCTTGCCGAGGTTCTTGTCGGCCGTGAATCCCGCGGCGCGGAGTAGCTCAGCCACATTCTGAGCAGTTTCCGTGCGTTCCTGGCGCACTACGTTCCCCTCCGCGGCCCGCAACCGGCGACGGAACGCCCGCCACACCATTCCACCCATCGGCTGCCGTGGCCATGACCTGAGCGAAGCCTCGGCCCGGTGGGGCCCACTGGTGAGGAAGGGGCTGGAGACAGTCCAGCCCGCCGCCTCCGTCCTCTTCTGCCGCGTACGGGGTCAACACCTCGTGCGGTCGATGAACTCATGCCGGACGACATCGACCGGTGCGGATGGTGATCGGCTCGGCCGCTGGTGTGCCGGCAAGCACCATGGGACATCGACCGAAGTCGCAGCTCACGCGTTTATGGACGGAACGCTCGGGCATGCGGTCAGTGGCGCCACGTCAACCGGGACGAGCCGAAGATCCAGTCTCGCCCACCCCTCATCGCCGATGTTCATCGGAGCAGAATCATGAGTTCGTCCACCGATTCCACCAACTCCGGGTCGCACGCCTTCACACCCGGCAACGACGACCGCGAGCACGAGACGCCGTCGCACACCAAGGATTCGTCCGGCGACCGCAGGCACGGCTCCACCCCCGCCCGCACCGACCGGGACTCGGTCATCGCGCGGGAGAAGAACCGATACGGCGGCATCAAGTGGGGCTCCGCCTTCTTCGGCTGGCTCACCGCCACCGGCACCGCGGTCATCCTCACCGCCCTGCTCGTGGCCACCGGCGCCGCGGTCGGCGTCTCGACCGGCACCGACACCTCCGAGGCGCAGGCACAGGCGTCGGACCAGGCCGGCACGATCGGTGTCGCCGGCGGTCTCCTGCTGCTGCTGGTGCTGTTGATCGCCTACTTCTGCGGGGGCTACGTCGCCGGGCGGATGGCCCGTTTCAACGGCGCCAAGCAGGGCATCGCCGTGTGGGTGTGGGCGATCGTCATCGCCGCGCTCGTCGCCGTCGCCGGCGCCGTCGCCGGCAGCAAGTTCGACATCCTCGACAAGGTCGGCGGGTTCCCCCGGCTGCCGGTCGGCGGCGACGAGGTCACCACCGGCGCGATCATCGCCCTGGTGATCGCCGTCATCGCCGCCCTCGCCGGCGCGATCCTCGGCGGGCTCGCCGGCATGCGGTTCCACCGCAAGGTCGACCGGGCCGGCCTCGGCCACTGACTCAAGGCAACACCCAAAACCGATCTCAGGCGGGCGTACGTTCTCGTGCGCCCTTACCTCACCCTGCCCTGCTCACGAACATGCCGGGCATTCCCCCGGAAGGAAGGGATCGTCGTGATCACCCGCAACGACATTCAACGACTCATCGGTACCGACGTCTACGCCGACGACGGCGACAAGATCGGCTCCGCCGGCCAGGTCTACCTCGACAACAAAACCGGCAACCCGGGAATGGGTATCGGTCAAGACCGGCCTCTTCGGCACCAAGGAGTCCTTCGTGCCGCTCGACGGGGCCAGACTGTCCGGTGACCGCCTTGAGGTGCCGTACGCCAAGTCCCAGGTCAGAAAGGCGCCTCACGTCGACGTCGACGACGACCTGAGCCCCGGCCAGGAGGAAGAGCTGTACCGCTACTACGGCCGGGCCGCCGGCAACGACCGCCCAGCCGGCGACACCGACCGGAACACCGATACGACCAGCGACACCGTGACCGACGCCGGCCGCGACGACACCCGGGACCGCTCGGGCGACAACGCGATGACCCGTTCCGAGGAGCGCCTGGTCGCCGACACCCGCACCGAGCGGGCCGGCACGGCGCGGCTGCGTAAGTATGTCGTCACCGAGGAGCAACAGGTCACCGTGCCAGTCACCCGCGAAGAGGTGACGCTGGACCGCGAGCCGATCACCGACGCCAACGCCGGCAACGCGCTGGACGGCCCGGCCATCACCGAGTCCGAGCACGAGGTGACCCTGCACGCGGAACGCCCCGTCGTGGACACCGAGGCCGTCCCGGTCGAGCGCGTGCGACTCGGCAAGCAGACCGTCACCGACGAGGAGACCGTCAGCGGCGAGGTCCGCAAGGAGCAGATCGACCTCGATGGTCCCGAGGACCGCAACCGGTCGAACCGCTGAACTCCAGATCGAGGCGGGGCGGTGTGAGCGCCCTCTCTTGGGGTACACGCCGCACGCCGGGGTAGCCGCACGATGGGGTGGCGAAGAGCTACTCACCGGCTTCGCGGAGGCCCTCGCCGCGCGGTCCACCATTCGACCTGCCCTGGGGATCATCACGGGCCACACCGGCACCCCGGCCAAGGACGCCTACATCGATCTGCGGCTGCGGCTGCGGCTGCGGCGAAGTCTTCCGCGCGGTGACGGCCGTCCAGCCGATGGATCCGGAGATGCCGGCGGCCTCGAGCTCGGCGTCGATGCGCGCGACCACGGTGGTGCGTCGTCCGTCGTGCGTCGGTTCAGCAGCAGGCCGAACTCGTCGCCGCCGATCCGCGCCACGATGCCGGTGTCGCGCAGGCCGCGCTGAACGCCGGTTTGTTTGACCCCGTGACAAGAGTCGTGTGAGGTCATGAGGTGCCAGGTAGCGATACAACGTCAGGGCCGGCCGGCCGCGTGGATTCCGGTGATCGGTTGTCGGCTGGGCCGGGGTGGTCGCCGTGGCGGGTGGTGATCGGCTTCGGTGTGGTGAGCCTGGCCGCGGACATGGTCTATGAGGGTGCCCGGTCGGTGTACGGGCCGCTGCTGGCCTCCCTCGGCGCGTCCGCGCTGGCGGTTGGTCTGATCACCGGCGCCGGCGAGGCGGCCGCGCTGGTGCTGCGGCTGGTGTCGGGGCCGCTGGCCGACCGGACCCGCCGGTACTGGACGTTGACGATCGCCGGGTATGCGCTGACGGCGGTGTGCGTGCCGCTGCTGGCGGTGACTCCGGCGTTGGGTGCGGCGGGGCTGGCGGTGGCCGTAGTGCTGATCGTGGTTGAGCGGCTGGGCAAGGCGGTGCGCTCACCGGCGAAGTCGGCGCTGCTGGCCGACGCTGCCGGCGCGGTCGGGATGGGCCGCGGAATGGGCGTGCACCAGGCCCTCGATCAGGTCGGGGCGTTCGCCGGGCCGCTGCTGCTGGCGGGGCTCATCGTCGCGGCAGGTGGGCGGCTGTGGCCGGGTCTGGCCGTCTTGGCCGTGCCGGGGTTGCTGGCGATGGTCGTGCTCGTTGTCGTCCGGCGCCGTGCCGTAGCCGTCCATCCGCGCCCCCGCGCCGGCGCCGCTGCGGTCGGCGAACCGGCCGAGGAGGCGCGTACCAGGCTGCCCCGGCTCTTCTGGTGGTTCGCGGTGGCGTGCGCGGTGTGCACCGGCGGACTGATGACGTTCGGGCTGATCGGGTTCCATCTCGCGCGAGCCGGCGTGGTGCCGACCGCCGGGGTGCCGCTGCTGTACGCCGCCGCGATGGCCGCGGCCGCGGTCGCGGCGCTCGCCACCGGCGCCCTCTACGACCGTGTCGGTCCACGCGTGCTGCTGGTTCTGCCGGTGCTGGTCGCGGTGGTCCCGGCGCTGGCCTTCTCCACCAGCCTGGCCGTGGCGGCCGGCGGGGTTCTGGTGTGGGGTACCGCGACGGGGGTGCAGGACTCCACCGTCAAGGCATTCGTCGCCGACCTGGTGTCACGGCAGCGCCGGGCCACCGCGTACGGGATCTTCGCCGCCGTGCAGGGAGCCGGCGCGCTGATCGGCGGCGCCACGGCGGGCACCCTCTACGAGGCATCCCTGACCTGGCTTCTCGTCGTGGTCGCGGCCACGCAGGCCGCCGCAATGCTCATCCTGCTGACCGTTCTGGCCCGCAGGCGAACGCCGGATCCCAGTTCGCCCGCGTAACCCGGCCGCCCACGAGAGGCACCTGGTCGGCGCACCCCGAGGTGACACCGTCAAGACAACCGCAGGCCCCGCGGGCCGGGGTGTTCCTGCTGTCGGTGGTACTGCGAGGGGGTCCTGACAAGGTCTGTCAGGCGGGCGAACCGGCGTGATGGTCAGGAACGGGATGGGGCAGTCTTCGCAGGTGCAGTTGGTGAGGCTGTCGCAGCGGGCGTCGACGACGTCGGTCAGGGCGGCTCGGATGACGGTGAGATCGGCGATCCGGGCGTCGATCTCGGCGATCTTGTCGGTGGCCCGCTGCCGCAGGTCAGGAGCGGGATGCCGGCCTCGTCCGGCGGCGATCAGGTCGGCGACCTCGTCCAGGGTGAAGCCGAGGCGCTGGGCGGCCTTGATGACGCCGAGCAGGGCGACCGTGTCGGGCGGGTAGAGGCGGTGCCCGCCGTTCGACCGGACCGGCTCGGCGAGCAGGCCACGGCGTTCGTAGTAACGCAGCGTCTGGACGTTGACGCCGGCGCGTTCGGCGACCTCGCCGGTACGCAGCCCGTTCGCGGCGCCGCTCATGACGGCCGGCCGTGCGTCGCGCCAGTCATGACGCCCGGCCGTTCGTCGCGGTGCGGGCGCGGTCCGCGAGGGACGCGAGGACGTCCGCGTACCGGGAGGGCACCTCGATGTCGAGGACCACCTCGTCCGGTACGGGAGTGACGGTGAACCTGAAGAACGAGCAGCACTGCGACTCGCGCGTGGTCAGGTCGCGGACCGTGGCGGCCAGGTCGGCCGGGCCGGTCAGGCGCATCCGGGCGTGCGTCGCGGTGAGGTGCTCGACGGTCCGGACGGCGGTGCTGAACAGGGTGTCGAACTCGGCCAGCCGCACGGGCTGCTCGGCCGTCGGCAACGTGCAGGCATCGGGTACGGCGTACGACATGCCGGTCTCCTGGTGTGAGGTCTTCGGACGCCCCTCGACGGTAAGGCTGTACCCGGGTACCGAATGCAAGCCCCCGGCTACGGCAGGAACGTCGCTTGGACGAGATAGAGGCCGGCCAGGGCGGTGGCGAGGCCGCCGAGCAGGATCCGCAGGGCTCGTTCGGGTATCTGCGGCTGAAGGTGGGCGCCGAGGTAGCCGCCGATCGCGCCGACGGCGGCCCCGAGGGCCAGGACGGCGCGCCGGGGCAGGGGCGGCCGGTCAGCGGTTCTGCCTCGTACGGCGCGGGCGAGGAGCCAGAGTCCGAGCGGGAGCAGCACGAGGGCCACGACCAGCCGGAAGATCTGCGAACCGGCCCGGCGGCAAGCTGCGGACCCCCGGCTAGAGCAGGCGGGCCAGGGCATCCTCGGAAGGGGTGCCGGGGTCGGCCTGGTAAACGATGATCGTCTGATCCGGCGCGGCCGCGATCGTCAGGGCCTGCCGCCGCAGCGTCAGAGGCCCGACGACCGGGTGGACGAACCGCTTGATCTCATCGCGTACGGGCTGCACGTCGTAGGTCTTCCACATGCCGCGGAACTCGTCATTCGTCAGCATGGACTCGATCAACTCGGTCGTGCGGGGATCGCGGACGTCGCCCTCCGCGCGCAACGCGGCAGCGGTCTGCGCGGCGACCTGCGTCCAATCCGGGAAGAGCGCGCGTACGGCGGGATCGCGGAAAATACCGCGGACCAGGTTCTGTCCGGGCGTGTAGAGGCCGGACAGCGCCATGGCCGTCTTGTTCGCCGCCAGCACGTCGAAGCGACGATCGCGTACGTAGGCCGGGACGTGCTCCCACGTGTTGAGCAACCGCTGCACCGCGTCGGAGGCGTTCTCCTCGCCGGCCGGTCGTGGTCGCGGGGCGGCCAGCGCGTACAGATGCGCGGCCTCGTCGGCATCGAGTCTCAGCGCGCTGGACAGGGCGCTCAGCACCTGCGCCGAGGGATTGTGGTCCTCCCCCTGTTCCAGCCGGGTCAGGTAGCGTGGGCTCATCCCGGCGAGGCGCGCGAGCTCTTCCCGGCGCAGACCGGGGACGCGACGGCGGCCCGACGTGGTCAGGCCCACGTCCTCCGGCCGGACCCGCCCGCGCCGCGCCTTGAGGAAGGCGCCGAGCTCGTTGTCCTCGCGCATCGCTCCGAGGGTACCCCTGGCAGGGGTCTGGTTACCGTCCGGCGGCCGACGGACGGTGGAGCGATGAAGACATGGTTCATCACCGGCGCGTCCCGCGGCTTCGGCCACGTCTGGGCGGACGCCGCTCTCGAACGCGGGGACCGGGTGGTCGCGACCGCACGCGATCCTCGCCGGCTCAACGATCTGGTCGATACGTACGGGGACCGCGTCCTCCCCTTGGCGCTGGACGTGACCGACCGGTCAGCGGTCTTCGCCGCGGTATCCCGCGCGGTTGAGGTGACCGGCCGGTTGGACGTCGTGGTCAACAACGCCGGATACGGACTGTTCGGCATGGTCGAGGAGACGACGGAGGAACAAGCCCGCGCGCAGATGGAGACGAACTTTTTCGGCGCGCTCTGGGTGACGCAGGCGGTCCTGCCGGTCCTGCGTACGCAGGGCAGCGGCCACCTCCTGCAGGTGTCCAGCATCGGCGGCGTCGGCGCGTTCCCGACGCTCGGCCTCTACAACGCCTCGAAATGGGCTCTCGAGGGGCTCAGCGAGGCGCTCGCCGCGGAGCTCGCACCGCTTGGCCCCAAGCTGACGATCGTCGAGCCCGGACCGTACGGAACCGACTGGTCGGGGGCATCGGCGGTGCACACCGAGCCCATCGACGCCTACGAGCCGGTACGGCAGGCGCGCCGCGCCGGAGCATCCGCCCGCACCCCCGCCGATCCCGCGGTGACCGCCGCGGCCATCCTGCGGCTTGTCGACGCCGAGCATCCGCCGCTGCGTCTGTTTCTCGGCCCATTCCCGTACACCGTCGTCGATAAGCTCTACAAGGAGCGGCTGGCCACGTGGAACGACTGGCGCTGGCTCGCCGAGCAAGCGACATAAGCGTCCACCGGGCCGCCGTCAGTCCGGGTCGGGCGTACAGATGGTCAGAAAGGTTTTCTGGTTCTCGCGTTGGACGTCCGACGCGGTCATCCAACCCTGCCGGCCGAACAGGTAGCTGTCGGCCGGGTGCTGGGCCGATTCGCGCAGCACCTGGGCGACGTCGGCCCGGGCGCCGTTCGCCTTCGGGCCGTCGACGGAGAAGACGATCGAACTGGCCTTGGTCCAGTCGTAGCCCGCGGGCAGCGGCGTCCTGACCTGTAGGGGCCCACCGGAGTCCGGCGGGGAGCCCTCGCCGCTACGCAGCAGGTCCATGCGCTCGACCTGCACTCCCGGCTTGGGCGCGGTCCACTCCTGCTGCGTGCTCTGCTTGGTGCCGGAGTCGAAGATCAGCCTCATGCCGATGACACCCTGGCAGGGGGTGCCCGTCCACAGTTTCAGGACGCCGTCGTCGACGCGGAACCCGGCCGCCGGCGGCAGGGACGGCGCGAACTGCGCCTCGGTGTCACACGCCGCGGCCGCCGCCACCACGAGCAGGGCAGCGCACGCGGCGCGCAGCCGCTCAGTGATATCCGCCATCGGACAGTCCCGCGTCTTCCTCGGTCTCGTTGCCGCCGGTGACCTGCTCCCACACGTACGAGGCGAGGAAGCCGGTGTAGCCTTCGCGCGCCCACTGCTGGGAGTGGCGCTCCTCGTGGTGCAGCAGCCGGTCCATGTCGAGTTGACCAGGTTCTGGGCCCGCCTCGCCTTCGTACCATGCCTGGCCCGACTTCGCCGCCTCCCGCAGCTGTTGCGCCGGATCGTCCGGGTCGTCGATGTTCATCATGAACGTGTCGCCCCACGTCGTTCCGCCGCGTTGGCTGAACTGGTCCTGGACGAGGTTCCCGCCCAGGCCCATCATCATGCCGTTCGGGGTGGTCACCAACCGCCCGCCGTTGGCGTGCACGAATCCCACATCGTCGTCGTAGCTGAAGGAGTTCTCCTTCTGCCGGTCGGTGATCCGGCGCAGTTCCTCGGAGCTGTACGGGGTCGGTGTGAAGTCGGTCGTCTCGCCTTCGGTGCCGTAGTCGGTGCCCGCGTTCAGGACGTAGGTCATCCGCACCGCGGCGGCCGCGTCGTCCCCGCTGATGTCGGTCGGCATCAGGAAGTACGACTTGTAGATCCCGTCGCCGTCCTCGTCCTCGCGGATCTCCTCCATCCCGTCGAGGACCTTGAAGGACTCCGGCGTGATGTGGTGGTCGGCGGCGATCTGCTTGATCGTGTCGATCGAAACGCCGCGGCGTACGGCGTTCTCCAGCCAGTGCCGGTACTGGCCGTCCACGGGTGGCCCGGTCAGCAGCCCGGCGTCGCGCAGCGACTGCTCCATCTCGGCCACCCGGGCGTCGAGGTCGCCGCCCTTGCCCGCGTCGGACAGGGTGGTCGCCTCGTGGTCGCTGATCCTGCGGTCCTGGACGAGTTGCATCACCCGGGCCAGCGCGGCGTCGATGGCGGTCGCCGTGGTGAGGATCGCCGCGGTCTCGCGCACCAGCTGCTGCTGGATGGTGGCGCGGTACCGCTGGGCCCCGGCGCGGTCCTCGGCCTCGAACCGCGACCGCGGCGGAGGGTCGGCCGGTCTGACGTCCACGATCGCGCCGTCGGGGTTGATGCGGAACTGGTAGGTGTCGGCGAGAGCGTCGTTGTTGGCGATCCGGCTCCTCAACGCGGTCACATCGTCCGACGCGTTCTGCAGGGCTCGTACGACGGCGGACAGCTCCGCGACCAGGATCTCGGCGTTGTTCCGGGTCTTTCCCAGCGAGCTGCGGGCGCCCTCCCCCGCGGGGCCGTGCCAGTCGGGCAGTCTCTTGGCGTCGTCGAGCTCGTCCTGCAGCCCGACGAGCGTGTTCTGCCGGCCACGCAGCTCGGTGGCCGACGTCTCGAGCCCGTCAGCGTCCCAGTTCCGGACGTCGTCGTAGCTGACCGTCATCCCCCGAAAGCTCGTTTCGCCGACTCGTCACTCGCGGCGTATTCCTTCGCGGCCGACGTGACCGACCTGCTCCACCGATCGATCTCGCCCGCCCACCCCTTCGCGCGTTCATTGAGCGCCGACGCCAGAGCGGGCGCGCCGGCCGCCGCGGCCCCACCGGGCAACGCTGTCGCGATCGCGTCCAGGCCGGTACCCGGACTCACCGCCCTGGCCTGGTCCGCGGCGGATCCGGCCGCCTTGGCCGCGCTCCGCAGCTGGCCGATCTGAAGCTCGAAACCGCTCACAGTCCGTGGTCACCACCCTCTGCATCGGCCTCCACCCGGCACCATACTAAAATTTGCGGGCGTGGATCGCCGCCCCTCGATTCCGCGGCATCTACCGCTGGGCCCGGGGAGGCGCTGGAGGCGCCGGTCGAGGGGCCGTTGAACGCCTCGACCTGAACCAAAGCCAGGGCTGCGGGCTGCTTCTCCTACTCGGCGAACGGAGCGTTCATCAAAATGTCGTCCGGGGCGGGAATCGGGAAGTTCGGGATGCGGCGCCGTCCCACCTCGGAAAAGGGATGCAGGACATAAGCCGCCGGTTTCTCGTTGAGGTGCCGCAACAGATCACCGAGCGCCATCTGTTTGAAGCCCGACCGCGGGAAATGAGAAAGCACGTCACGCATCGTGCTGGGCGGTATGAGCTCGTAATTGAAGCCGGCGAAGTCCAGTCCGGACCCGGCCGAGACGAGGGCGATCTCCGGCCGCTTCCGCCGGGCGACTCCGCCGTTCGTATGCAGGGCGATCGCGTCCCAGACGACGTCGATCCGACTCGCCGAGACGCCCTTGCCGCTCAGGAAGCGCTGGGCGGCGTCAGCACCGTCCACCTCGAAAGGTTGCGCCGGGGTGGCGTATTTCTGCAGCATGCCGAGGTCGTGCAGGGCCGAAGCGACGAACGCGAGCTCACGGTCGTACCGGACGCCTTGGCGATCGGCCAGCAGGCAGCCGAAGACGTACGTACGCATGCAATGGTTGAAGAAGACCTCGGGAAATGCCTCCCGGGCGAATGCCGCGGAATCGCGGGCGAGCTTGGTCTGGGGTATCGGGATTCCCGCTACCACCGGCGGCAGCCCCGCCGGTCGTTTCCCTGTCTCGCCGGCCACGGGTAACGCTGGGACGGCGGCGGCGGCCATGCTTCCGCGCAGCAATGTTCGCCGATCCACGGCTTGACGATCTGGTTCGATGTTGAAGCTCGGCACAGTTCCTCCAGGGGCGACGGTGAGTTTGACGGTAGGCATCGAACCTCCGGCGCGATATGCGCAAAATAGCCAATCTCCAACGCGATCCCGCCACCTGGCCGGCGTGACAGCGGCCGTGAAGCATCTTTGAAGCTCGGCCTCGATAGACCTTCGGGCGAAGCGGCACACCGCAGCGGTTGTCGCCGATCGGTCACGAGACCCAGTGGGGAGACTGGCGCCCGATCCACCACCTCGATCCGTACCCGTACTAGTTGCCTGCGAAAGGTTCGGAAAATGGCCACCGTCACCATGCCCGAGTCCGAGAAGACCTACGACAGCGCGATGGATGCGATCGCCGCCTCGTTCCGCACCCTGGAGGACGCGGATTCCTTCGACGTCGCCTCGCAGTCGTACCTGCGAGGGGACCTCGACATCGACGCCACACTCGACGAGATGGAGAGCTTCTTCCACGGGGCGATGATCGACGGGCGCGTCGAGCGCTACCGCATCGTCGAGCTCACCAAGCGGATGGAGACGATGTGCGGCACGCCGTCGATCCTGCTGACGATCACGTCCTGCACTCTCGTGCTCAGCTGCGGGACCTGCTGAGTCCCACCGCGAACTGAATCGAGCAGCTGTGCGACTTTCCCGCGATCACGACGACGAACGGGCGGCCGGACCGCCGAGAGCGCTGATCAACTTCGCACCGGAGGGCGCACAGCTGCTTGACGCGAGGGGAACGATCGACCACCTGATCGCGGCCGGGCTGATGTCGACGGAGCGCCTGGTCCGCGAGGGGGTGACCGTGACCGACAAGTCCAGCCGGTGCCGGACGTTCGTCGTCCGTTCGGGAACATCCGGATACGTGGTCAAGCAGGGCACCAACAGCGAGACAGTGCAATCGGTGCACAACGAGGCCGAGGCCTACTCCCGGCTGGACGGGCTCCGGGAATCCGTGCCCATCCCGCGCCTGTACTCGTTCCACGACGGCTGTCTGGTGACCGAGTGCGTGCCCGGCACCACGCTGGCCGACAGCATCAACCGTGACCCCGGCGTGCATGCCGGGCGCGCGGCGGACGTGGCGGGCGTGCTGGCCCGACTGCACCGCAGCGCCGGTGACCTGCCGACCATCCCACCGGCCCGCCCCTCGCCGGTCTTCCTGCTGGTCAGCCCGCCACTGACCGCCTTTCAGTTCCACAGCCACGGCACGCACCAGCTGACCCGGCTGGTCCAGGCCGACAAAGCGCTCGTGGCGGGGCTGCTGCTGCTGTACTCGCGGTGGCGGGCCGGCCACCAGATCCACAACGACCTGCGACCTGAGAACATCATCGTGACCCCCGACGGGGACCTCGTCGTCATCGACTGGGAACTGGCCGGCCGCGGTGACCCGTTGTGGGACCTCGGTGCACTCGTGGCCGAGCACGTGATCGCGTTCCTCGAGGACGCGGACACCTGGACCCGGCCACCGGACCAGCGAACCGCGGCCTCAGCGGACCGGCTCGGCAAACTGCACACCGTCGTGCGGCACGTCTTCGACGCCTACCAGGACGGCACCAAGACCCTTTTGCAGCCCGCCGAACTCGTGCAATGGGTGGCGGGACGGATGATCCTGACCACGATGGAACGCTGTTCGACGGCCCCCGCGGTCTCGGCCGCCTGCCGGCATCTGCTGCAGGTCGCGGCGAACATCTTCCGGCGTCCCGAGGCGGGCGCCCACATCTTCCTCGGGGTGAGGCAGCCGTGACACCACTTCACCGGTCGGCCACAATCGAGCCGGACGCGGTCCGGCTGGATGCGCTCCGACCGGACGCGGACGGGATTGACGACCTGGCCGCCCGCGTACGCATCCACCCCGACACCGGCATCTCCTGGTTCGGCGAGACCGCCGTGCCCCCGCTGCAGGTCGCCGACGAACTGGTGCCGGACGCGCTCCGATCGCACCTGGCCGACATCATCTATTCCGCGCACTACGTCTTCGGCGCCCCTCGGCCGATCTCCGCCGTCGAGAACCTCTCACCTGCTCTCAGCAGCAACGCCGGCATGGTCCGCGAGCTGCTGTCGGCCTACCGCGGCGGGCGGTCCTGGCAGCCCACCTTCGAGCAGGAGACGGAGACCGATATCACCCTCTGGGGAGTCCGCTTCCTGCGCCCGGAACTCACCTCCGACGACCACAGTCGACGGCTGCCCACCGCGTTGCCGATGCGCTCACCGGGCTTCGTGTACTTCGTCGGCGACCAGGGGCCGCATGACATCGCCTCGACCGGCGAGTGCACAACCCGCCTCTACTGGAACGTCTCCCGGCGGGGAGCGCCGGAGTTGGTCGCCGGCCTCTCCGCGGCCCTGAACGACCGGTCGGAGCCGTTCCAGTTCAAGATCGCGCACAGCGGCCCGACCTGGCCGGAACGTGCCGACGTCGCGGTGCTGTACCTGCCGGCCAGCCGACTGGTGGCGCGCTGGAAGACGATCCTCGCCGTGTACGACGAGGTCCGCGCCGACCTGCGTCCGTGGACCCCGGCGTACACGCGCACGATCGCACCCGGTCTCGCCCTCGCCGACGACCCGGCGGGCGGACTGAGCTTCGGCCAGACCATCTCCCGCATTCTCGCCGCCGGCATCGTCGACGACCACATCCGCCACGGTTCGCGGTCCACGCCCGCGACGAGGGCCGTCAGCATCCGCCTGGCCTTGGCCGGAAGCGGTCGCCCGGCCGGCTCCACCCATCTCAACCCGGGCAACCGAGAACTGGACCTGCAACTGCCCGCCGAGCCCGGACCGCTTGCCGCCAGGCCGAGCCGGCCCGCCACCCTCGCGGCACGCCGCAGCACCCTCGCGGCCGCGCACCAGGCTGAGCAGCTCGCCGACCTGGTCGCCGGCCTCGCCGTCACCGCCGGTCACGGCTGCACCTGGTTCACCCGGGGTGCCGACCCGGATGACGCGACGGACCTGCGGACGGTCGAAGCCGAACTCTACGATGGCCTGTCCGGGATCGCGATGTTCCTGGCCCACGCGCACGCTGTCCTCGGCAAGCCCCGCTACGCGGAGCTGGCGGAGATGGCCGCGGCCAGCGCCCTGGACCGCCTTCACGCCGTCCAGCACCATCACGGCCTCTACGGCGGCCGGGTCGGCGCAGCGGCTACGGTGGCGGAGGTCGGGCGGACGCTCACCCACCGGGGCCTGCGCGACGACGCGATCGCATACCTGCTCGCCGCCGACGCCGTTGATGATCCCGACGCGGCCGAACCGGCCGAGGACGTGCGCCATCACGACCTGATCTACGGCATCTCCGGGACCGTCCTGGCCTACTGCTGGGCGGCACAGTCGGCTGGACCGGGCCGGGCCCGGCAACAGCTGCTGGACCGGGCAAGTGCGTTCGGTCAGCAACTGGCCGCACATACCCACGCCGAACTCGGCGCGGCGCCAGACGCAGGACCGGTCCCCGGCCTGGCGCACGGGCCCTCCTCCACCGTGCTCGCCCTGACCGAGCTGAGCCGCCTGGCCGGCGGGGTGGCGGACCTGGACCGGGCAGCGGCACTGGCCGTCGAGCACGAGCGCCGCCACTTCGACCACACGACACAGAACTGGCCCGGCGGCCCTTCGGGCGCCGAGGAGTCCCGGTTCAACTGGTGCTACGGCGCGCCGGGGATCGCGCTGGCACGGCTGGTCTTGGCCGAGGGTGCGGTGGCGACCGAGGACCTGACGCTCGCGGCGCGCGCCGTGGACGCGGCCGGCGCCCGCTTCCTCGGCCGGTCCGCCGACTCCTGCGCATGCCACGGCAAACTCGCGGTCGCGGGCGCCGCCGAGCTGATCACCCACCTCACCGATCTGCCGATGAACGCCGGGCGGCAGGCCCAGCTGCTCACCGAAGCATTCGAGCACTACCACACCGGCAGCGTGACGCGAACGGCTCCGGGCCTGATGACCGGGGCCGCCGGTGCGGGTCTGACCGCTCTGCGCGCATGCGCTCCACGAGACGTCCCGTCTCCCCTGTATCCCCTGTTGCCACGCCGACGAGAGGACAAATCATGAACGCGGCGGACGGACATCGGTTCGAAGCGACAATGCTCGCCCGCTTGAAGGAGGAGACGGCGAGCATCCCCGGAATCGACCGGTTCGCCAGCTCGGCCCGCGGTTTCGTCAACGGCGAGGTCTCCCTCGACGACGCGAGCCGGCAGATGATGGAGTTCTTCGACGGTGACCTGATCGGCGGCTCGGACGAGCGTCAGCGCCTGGTGGAGCTGGCCAAACAGCTCAACCCCCGCTACGGAACGGTGTCCGTCATGATCCTCACGTTCATGACGTGCAGCCCGGTCCTGTCCTGCGCCGGATCGTGCAATGAGTGATGGCGAACCCGCCGAGCTCGACGTGGTCCGCCGACTGCACGCCTTGACCGACCTGGTCACACCGATGGCGCTGCGGACCTTCGTCTCGCTCGGGCTACCGGACCACCTGCGAGACCGGCCGGGCACGGCCGCCGAGCTGGCCCAGCTGACGTCATGCAACGCCCGCATCCTCACCGGCATCCTCGAGCACCTCGCCTCGCGAGAGGTCGTCCGCGCCGGACCGGGCGGCCGCTACACCCTGACCGCACTCGGACGGGCCGCCTGCAGCACGCCCGCCCCTTCACCACAATCGTGGCTGGTCGACTCGCTACGCCTGGGCACGCTGACCGGCGATGTCAACCACAGCGTCGTCGCGTTGCTCGACGTGGTGCGCTCCGGGCGGACCGGCCTGGAGGAACACCACGGCGAGCCGGTCTGGTCCCGGGTGGCCCGCATGGACCTCGATCAGACGCGGACCCTGTTCGGGCACCGGACCCCCGTCGTCGAGTTCGGCCCGATCGAGAAGCTGGTCCGGGCCTACGCGCCGCGCACGGTGTGCGACCTGGGCGCCGGCACCGGGAGACTCGCCCGGGAACTGCTGACCCGGCGGCTCTGCTCCCACTGCCACGTGGTCGATCTGGAGCCGATGATCTCGCTGGCCGACGAGATGCTCGACGACATCGACCACCGGAGCTACAGCCTCCATGAGGCCGACTTCATGACCGACCCGCTGCCGGCGGCCGACCTCTACGTCCTCTGTGACATCCTCGCCGACTGGCCCGACGACGATGCGATCCACCTGCTGGGCGTCGTCCGGAAGGCGGCCGGCGTACGGCCCGCCGTGCTCGTCACCCAGTTGATCCTCCCCGGCGGCGCCGGAGACCTGTTCGACCCGACGGCCGGCCGCGTCCGCCTCGACATCGAGATGGCCCGGCCCGCCCGTACCGTCGAGGAGATCTGCGCCCTCGGGGCCGCCGCCGGGCTGCGGGTGGTCTCGACCGAGGCCGCCCAGCACCGCAGCGCCGTGCTCCTCGAGTCGGAATCGGCAACTCCGTGAGACCGGGCCGTTCCCGCCACACGGGGCCGGCAACCTGGGCCACCGTGCCAATGGTGCCGAGGAAGGCGGTCGTCACGGGCCGTCGGGCAGCGGGTCGCCCGGCTTGACCAGGTGATGCTGGTAGGCGAAGACCACCAGTTGGGCCCGGTCGCGGGCGTTCAGCTTGATCATCGTACGGTTGATGTGGGTCTTGACCGTCAGTGGCGACAGGTACAGCCGCTCGGCGATGTCGTCGTTCGACAGCCCGTGTGCGACCAGCAACAGGATCTGCCTCTCCCGATCGGTGACCAGCGCCAGCTGCGGCACATCCGTGACGGGCGGCCGGATGTGGGGGATCAACCGGCTCACCAGACCACTGGTGGCCCGCGGTGACAGCAGCGCCTCGCCGTCGGCGACCACCCGGATGGCGTTGACGAGATCGCCGGGCGCCACGTTCTTGCCCAGGAAGCCGCTGGCCCCGGCCTGCAAGGCGTAGATCACGTTGTCGTCGTCGTCGAACGTGGTGAGCACCAGCACCCGCACGCCGGCGAGGCGCTCGTCGGCGCCGATGCGGCGGGTCGCCTCGATGCCGTCCACGTGCGGCATGCGGATGTCCATCAGGACGACATCGACCCGGCCGCTGTGGCACAGCTCGACGGCCTCGGCGCCATCGGCGGCCTCACCGACGACCTCCAGACCGGGGTCGGCATCGATGATCATTTTGAAGCCGGCGCGGATGAGAGCCTGGTCGTCGGCGAGGAGAACCCGGATGCTCACGTCACGCCCTCTCGGCCGGGGTGGATGCGTTGAGGCGGTTGATCGCCCGATCGTCGGTGGGTAACTCGGCCTGAACCCGGAAGAGGCCGCCCGCGACCGGCCCGGCCTCGATCGTGCCGCGCGCGGCCGCGGCTCGCTCTCGCATGCCGAGCAGCCCGAACCCGGATCCGGGCCGGCCGTGGCCGTACCCGGCCATGCGGTTGGTGATGCCGATCTTGACGGTGTCGACGGTGTACTCGATCTCGAGGGTGGCGCCGCCGTCGCCGTAACGGTGGGCGTTGGTCAGTGCCTCCTGCGCGATGCGGTACGCCGCCAGGTTCACCACCGCCGGCAACGGCCGGGGCTCGCCGCGCTGCTGATGGCGTACGGCGAAGCCCACGGCGCTCAGCACGGTCAGCAGCTCATGCAGGCGTTCCACGCCGGGCGCCGGTTCGGTGCTCCGGATCTCGTCCGGGTCACGCAGCACGCTGACCACCGACTTGATCTCGTCCAGGACGGTGTCCGCGGCGGTGCGGATGTGCCCGAGCACCGGCCACACCTTCTCCGGCTCGTCGCGCAGCGCGTATCCGGCGGCGCCGGCGTGGACGCTGATCACCGCGATGTGGTGGGCCACGACGTCGTGCAGTTCCCGGGCGATGCGCAGACGCTCGTCCATCACCCGGCGGCGGGCCTCCTCGTCCCGGCTCATCTCCGCCTGCCTGGCCCGCTCGGTCACCTCGGCGACGTACGCCCGGCGCATCCGGGTCGAGTCCCCCGCCGCGGCGCCGCCGAAGACGAGCGCGAAGGTGGTGAACTGGTCGGCGGTCCACCAGTCGGCGACGTATACGACCGAGCCGGCGACCATGAGCGAACCCCACATGAGCGCGGCGTAGAACCAGGGCCGCCGACGCGGGCTCGACGCGGCGGCGGAGTAGGTCAGCACGCCGGCGAGGATGAACATCCCGTCCGGGGGCCGGGTCAGTGCGGTGGTGAGCATGAAGACGCCGGCGCCGGCCAGCAGAACCGGCACGGGATACCGGCGGCGGATCAGGATCAGCGCGGCGGACGCCACCGCCAGCAGCGCCGTGCCACCGTGCACCGGCGTCGGGCCCAGGTACAGCAGCAGTGCCACGCCGCTCACCGCCAGCAGCACATCGCCGAGCGGGCCACGGTAACGGTCGAGGTTCGGGAGCCTCCATTGACTCATCGCCGCGTACATCATCACGACGGTAGTGCGGCGAGCCGTTCCCATCGACCTCTTCCCGCGGTACCGAGCGCCACGAAGGTACCGCGTTCGCGGTAGCCGGACGCCTGCGCCGGCCGGACGACACACCCCGGCGCCGGCCGCGATCGTGAGACGGCCCCGGAACTCGGGCCTGACGACAAGAGGAGACGATCGTGGCAACCCTTCTGTACCGACTGGGACGGTTCTCGTTCCGGCGCCGGCGGCTGACGCTCGTCGTGTGGGTGACGCTCCTGGGCCTGTTCGGCGTGGGGGCGGCCCAACTGTCCGGGCCGACCAGTGACGAGCTGGCCATTCCCGGCACCGAGTCGCTGCGGGCGCTGGAGGTGGTGACGGACAAGTTCCACGCGGGCACGGACACCGCCTCGGCGAGGGTGGTGTTCACCGTGTCCGGCGGTGCCACGCTGGCCGGCCCGGATCAGCAGGCCGCCGTACGGGCCACGATCCGTGCCCTGCGCAAGGCGCCCCAGGTGACGGCGGTCGCCGACCCTTACGAGGCCAAGACGATCGCGCCGGGCGGGAAGACGGCCTACGCCAGTGTCGACTACGCGGTGGTGGCGACCGACGTGAACGCCGCAGCGCGCGAGGCGCTGGTCGCCGCCGGCGACACCGCGCGACAGGCCGGCATCGGTGTCGAGTACTCCGGAGAGGTCACCGAGCAGGAGGAAGCCGGCAGCGGCACCGAGGCTCTCGGCCTCGTCGTGGCCGCCATCGTCCTGCTGATCACCTTCGGCTCGCTCGTCGCCGCGGGCCTGCCGGTGCTGACCGCGCTCATCGGTGTCGGGATCGGCCTGCTCGGCATCCAGATCACCACCGGCTTCCTCGACCTGACCTCGAACACCGCCGACCTGGCCGTCATGCTGGGCCTGGCCGTGGGGATCGACTACGCGCTGTTCATCCTGTCGCGCTATCGACACGAACTCGCGCTCGGCCGTAGTGGTGAGGAAGCCGCCGGCCGGGCCGCGGGTTCCGCCGGTTCGGCCGTCGTCTTCGCCGGCCTGACCGTCATCATCGCCCTGGCCGCGCTCGCCGTGGTCGGCATCCCGTTCCTGGCCGCCATGGGCGCCGCCGCGGCCGGCACCGTCGCCGTGGCCGTGGTGATCAGCCTGTCCCTGGTGCCCGCGCTGCTGGGCTTCGCCGGTCGCAAGGTCCTCCCCCGGGCCCAGCGCCGCGGCACCGACCGGCCCGCCCGGACTCCGCTGGGCGAGCGCTGGGCCCGCGGCGTGGTCAGGCATCGCGTACCCGCACTGATCCTGTCGGTGGTCGTGGTCGGCGTGGTCGCGATCCCCGGACTCGGCCTGAACCTCGCGTTGCCCGACGACAGCACCGCGGCCGCCGGGTCCACCCAGCGCAAGGCGTACGACCAGCTGGCCGGAGGCTTCGGAGCCGGTATCAACGGTCCCCTGCTCGTGGTGGTCGAGGCCGCCGCCGGCCGGTCAGCGGCCGCGGGCGAACAGGCGCAGAAGCTCATCTCCGGTCTCGGGGGCGTGGTGGTCGCCACCCCGCCGGAACCGAACCGGGCCGGAGACACCGCCACCCTCAACGTCATTCCGCGGAGCGGTCCCCTCAGCGAGGAGACCAAGAAGCTCGTGCACGACATCCGCGCCCAGCAGGTGAACTTCACCGCGGCCACCGGCGGCGCGACCCTGGCCGTCACCGGCCGGACCGCGGTCGACATCGACGTGTCGGAGAAGATCAACGACGCGCTGCTGCCCTATCTGGCCGTCGTCGTCGGCCTCGCCTTCGTCCTGCTGCTGGTGGTGTTCCGCAGCATCCTGGTGCCGATCAAGGCAACCCTGGGATTTCTGCTGTCGGTGATCGCGTCGTTCGGCGCCCTGGTCTTCATCTTCCAGCAGGGCCACCTCACCGATCTGGTCGGCATCGAGTCGACCGGCCCGATCGTCAGCTTCATCCCGATCTTCCTGATCGGCATCCTGTTCGGCCTCGCCATGGACTACGAGGTCTTCCTGATCATCCGGGCCCGGGAGGAGTTCGTGCACGGGGCCGACCCGAACGACGCCGTGGTGTCCAGCATGAGGCACGGCGCGCGAGTCGTCACCGCCGCGGCGCTGATCATGATGAGCGTCTTCGCCGGCTTCGTCCTGGCCGACGACATCATCATCAAGTCGCTCGGGTTCGCCCTCGCGTTCGGCGTCGCGGTCGACGCCTTCCTGGTCCGCATGACCATCGTCCCGGCCGTGCTGTCACTGCTCGGCCGGTCGGCGTGGTGGCTGCCGAGGTGGCTCGACCGGATCCTGCCGAACGTCGACGTCGAAGGCGAGCGGCTGTCCCAGCGGCTCGCCGGCCGAAGGTCGCCGGCGGCTGATCAGCCCGGGCTCGGCTCCGCGCCCGGGGAAACCGTCGCCGCGCAGCGCCCGTAACCGGCTCAACACGGTGGGCCGCTGTCCGGCACGCGAGCAGGCGCCGGACAGCGGCCTGCGCCAAGGGTGCGGTCACAGCACTCGATCAAGTGACCGTTGCAGGGAGACCATCACCTCGTCCAGGTCGGCCGCGAACGCCGGATTGACCTGGGCCATCCCGGCGAACCACAGGCCGAAGGCCACGTCCCGGGTGGCGATGAAGTCGTCCAGATGAGTGAGATCGGGCAGCTCGCGGCGTTCACCGTAGCCATCGAGAAGCGCCGCACGGATCGCGGCGTAGTCGGCCCGGCCATGGTATTCCCACAGTGGAACCGCGATGTCGTAGAGCCAGTAACCGAATCCGCAGTCGTCGAAGTCGATCAGCCGCACCACATCACCGTCGAACAGAGCGTTCTCCAGGTGGAGGTCGGCATGGATCAGCCCGAAGACGTCCGGCTCGGATCCCAGACCCTCCATGACCGTACGCATCCGGCGCGCGACTTCATCGAATCGCGTACGCACCGGCGCCGGCACCAGGTCCCAGCACCCGGCGGCGGAAACACCGCCGTACTCCATGGTGTTGCCGAAGAACGTCTCCCAATCCCACCGCATGCGTACGAACCCGGATGGCGGAGCCCACACCGAAGCGTGCTCGTGCAGGCGGGCGAGGACGCCACCCAACCGCCGGAAGTGCACGGATCTCGGATGGGCGGCCCGCATCCGTCCGTTCTGCCAGCCGAGGACCGAGCACACCCGTCCGTCGGCGACGGTGGTCGGCTGTCCACTGTGGGCCCGGATCGGCGTGGGCACGCTCAGGTCGGTGTCTGCCTGCAATGCGGCCAGCCAGGTCAGCTCCGATCCGACCGCGACCCGCGAGTCGACTCCACGGCCGTGCCGGTTCGGCCGGTGTACGCGCATCAGGAATCGCGCATCGCGGGAGTCGACCCGGAACGTGGTGTTCTCGCCGTGCGCGATGAACGACAGGCGTGGCTCGTCGATCGGATAGTCCGCGAGCGCCCGCACGGCCGTGCGGCGGAGGCGTGCGACCTGTGCACGCTTCGACACCAGTGGCGGCATCCGCGCAACGTACCGCCCACGCCTCGGTGGCCGCCAGCACTTTGTCGGCGCCCGAGCGGACGTGCGACAACTCATGGAGATACTCCAGGAGTATGCCGGGCTAAGCTCGGCCCATGGCGGTGAACGAGGTGGCGGCGTCGTTGCTCTATCAGGTGATGGCCGTTGCCGGTCAGGTCATCGGCCGGATGCAGGAGGGCCTGGAGCGGCTTGACCTGACCGGCCCGACGGCGAACCTGCTCTGGATCCTGAACCCCGACGCCGAACCGCCGCCGTTGCGCAAGCTGGCCGCCCTTCTGCACTGCGATCCTTCCAACGTCACCCTTCTCAGCGCCAAGCTGGAGGAACGCGGGCTCGCCGAGCGACGCCCTCACCCCAGGGACGGACGCGTCCGGACGCTGGTGCTGACCCCCGAGGGCCGGAAGACGCGCGAGCAACTGCTCGGCATCGTCGCCAAGCGTTCCCCGTTCGCCGATCTCGACGCCGAGGAGCAGCGGCACCTGCAGTCCCTGCTGGGCAAGGCGCTCGCCGGCCGGTGAGTGGAGCGGAACACACGTACCCAATTCCTTGAGAAACTCATGTATGTTTTCAACATGGCTGTTGAAGCAGGTGCGCGCCGGATCCGGCTGACCTCCACCGGAGGCCCCGAGGTGCTTCGCGTGGAACCCATGTCGATACCAGCGCCCGGACCAGGGCATGTCCTCATCGCCACGGAGGCCGCGGGGGTGGCCTTCCACGACGTCACCACGCGGCAGGGCCTCACCCCCGGCGCCCTTCCCGAGGTGCTCGGCTTCGACGTCGTGGGCCACGTCGCCGGGGTGGGCGCCGACGTCACGGAATTCGCCGTCGGCCAGCGGGTCGGCGCCCTGATCGGCGCCGGCGGGTACGCGACCCATGTGCTGGCGCCGGCCAAGCGGGTCGCCCCGTTGCCCGAGGGTCATCCCGCCGAGGAACTCGACGCCCTGGTGCTCAACTACCTCACGGCCTGGCAGATGTTCCACCGGGTGGCCAGGCCCTCGCCCGGCCAGGCGGTGCTGGTGCTCGGCGCGGCCGGCGGTGTCGGGTCGGCGTTGAGCCAGATCGCCCAGGCGGCCGGCGTCAAGGTCTACGGCACCTCCGGTCCGGCCCGGCGGGCCCGGGTCGAGGCCGGCGGGGCCATCTGGGTGCGGGACGCGGCCGCGGCGCCCGCCCCGGTCGCGGCCACCTTCGACCCGGTGGGCGGCCCGTCGCTGGCACGCTCCCGCCGTGCCACGCAACCGTCCGGGGTGGTCGTGTCCTACGGATTCAGCTTCGCCACCGGCGCCGGTTACTCCAAGGCCGGGGCGATGACCCGCACCGTCGGCGCCCTGCTGCGGGCCAAACTCACGCCGGGCGCCCGGGTGGCCGTGCACACCGTGGCGCGGGCGGTCGACCGGGACCCGGCCGGCTTCCGGGCCGACATGGCCGCGCTGGTCGATCAGCTGACCACCGGAGCGCTCAAGCCCGAGGTCAGCACCGTGCCGCTCGACCAGGCCGCCGAGGCGCACCGCCGGCTCGAGAACCGCCAGGTCGAGGGCAAAGTCGTCCTGATCCCGTGAGCGCACCCCTCCGACCGACAAGGAAGTCGTCATGACCGTGGTCTTCATTCATGGAGTGCCCGAGACACCCGCCATGTGGGACGTCATCCGCCAGCGCCTCGATGCCGGGAGCGAGGTCGTGCGCCTGCCCGGATTCGGCATCCCCCGCCCCGCCGAACTGGGCGACAACGAGGCCTACGCCTCCTGGCTGGCCGAGCGGCTGCGCGAGATTCCGGGACCGCTGGATCTCGTCGCCCACGACTGGGGAGCCCACCTCTTGATCCGCGCGTTGTCGGCCTACGACGTCGACTGCCGGTCCTGGGTGGCCGACGCGGCCGAAGCCTGGCACCCCGACTTCGTCTGGGCCGAGGGCGCCCAGGTGATCCAATCGCCACAGGGCCCGGAGTTCCTGGCCGGCCTGACCGGACCCGGCGGCACGTTCGCCGAGTTCCTGCGCCCACGCGGCATGAACGAGGCGTCGCTGGCGGACGTCGACCGGACCTCGGACCAGGTGCTGGCCGACACGATGCTCATGTTCTACCGCGATGCCGTCCCGAACTTCTACCACTACCGCTCGTGGGGCCCGCGGATGGAGGCGGTACGTGCACCGGGCTTGATCGTGCACGGGAACGAGGACCCGTACGGCGACGTCGAGCTGAGCCGGCAGACGGCCGAGCGGCTCCGCACCGAGTTCATCGACCTGCCCGGCAAGTCGCACTACTGGATGCACCAGGACCCGGACGGCGCCGTCGAGCTGCTCCGCGACTTCTGGGGACGGGCCGCCGGGTAAGGCGCCTCGCCCCTCAGGCGGCGGAGCGCTCGCCGAGCGGACGCCGGCGCAGCTCGGTGCGCGCGATGGCCGGCGGCACGTACGCCTGGTCGAGCGGACCGGCGTCGGTGCCGGGCGGGACGATCTCGTCGATCCGGTCGAGCACCGCGTCGGACAGGGCGAGGTCAACCCCGGCGAGCAGGTTGTCGAGCTGCTCCATGGAACGGGCGCCGAGCAGCGCGGTCGTGACCCCGGGGTGTGCGATCGCGAACGCCATCGCGAGGTGCGGCATGGTGAGCCCCGCCTCCGCGGCGAGCGGGATCAGTTTCTCGACCGCGTCGACGCGGCGCTCATCGCTGAACGACCTCATCATCGTCGAGCGGCGGACGTCGCTGTCCTGCCCGCGGCGGACCCGGCCGGTGAGCATGCCCTGACCCAGCGGACCCCAGACCAGGGTGCCCACGCCGTACTGCTGCGCGATCGGAAGCACCTCACGTTCGATGCCGCGGTTGAGGATCGAGTAGGGCGGCTGCTCGGTGCGTGGGCGCTCGAGCCCGCGCCGTTCGGCCGTCCACTGCGCCTCGACCATGGTGGAGGCCGGCAGCCCGGACGTCCCGAACGCACGGATCTTGCCGCTGCGGACGAGGTCGGTCAGCACGGACAACGTCTCTTCGATGTCAGTGCCCGGATCGGGCCGGTGGATCTGGTAGACGTCGATGTGATCGGTCTGCAGCCGGCGCAGCGAGTTCTCCACGGCGGTGGTGATCCAGCGCCGGGAGGCCCCCTGATGGTTGGGGTCCGCGTCGACCGGACGGCCCACCTTGGTGGCCAGCACCACGTCGTCACGGCGGCCCTTGAGCGCCCGCCCGACGATCTCCTCCGAGTCCTGGTAGGCGTCCGCGGTGTCCACCAGGTTGATGCCGGCGTCGAGCGCCTTGTGGACGATGCGGATCGATTCGGCCGGCTCGTTGCCCATCGAGGTGGCGAACATCAACGCGCCCAGCCCGTAGGGACTGACCTTGATGCCGGTTCGGCCGAGGGTTCGGTACTGCATGGCGGTCTCCTGTTGTACTCTGCGATAACCGGAAAGCCCTTCCGGAACTGTAGCGGAAAAGCTTTCCGGTTAGCAACAGGAGGGAATCATGCCCGCGAGCGGCAGACGCGACGGTGACGCGCCCAGGCGTCAACGGGCCGACGCCACGCGTAACGTCACCGCCTTGCTGCAGGCCGCCAAGTCGGTGTTCATGAGCAGCGGCGTGGACGCGCCGGCCAAGGAGATCACCGACCTGGCGGGACTGGGCGTGGGAACTCTCTACCGGCATTTCCCCCGCCGGTCCGACCTCATCGTCGCGGTGCTGCAACATGAGGTGGACGAGTGCGTGGAAGCCGCCGGGCAGCTCAGGACCACCGTCGCTCCCTGGCCGGCGTTCACGACCTGGATCGAGCAGTACACCGAGTTCGTCGGCACCAAGGGCGGGCTGGCCACCGCGCTGCACTCGGGCGACCCGGCCTACAACGACCTCCCGCTGCATCTCCTCGACCGGCTCGAACCGGCGCTCGAGGTGCTCCTCGCCGACGCGGTGGCCGCCGGGCAGGCGCGTGGTGACGTCACCGCCCGTGACGTGCTCACGACCGTCGCTCTGATCTGCCAGCCGGTTCCCGGCGCCCCGGCGGACTTCAACCGGCGGATGGCCCGGGTATTCGTGGACGGACTGACGGCACAAGCGCCGTAACCCTCACGCCCAGCGCAACACGTCCCCGCCGGCGTTGAACCGGCCCAGCTCAGCACGCTCGCCGTCGGCCGCGGCCAGGTGGTCGCCGAGCTGCGGCATGTACGGCGCCACCCGGCCGGCGAACTCGTGGAGTCACGATCCAGGGCCAGCACGGCGGTCACCGGCGCGCCACGCGACTGCGCCCGGTTACGTTCGTTGAGGTGCGGTAAGAGCCGGTCAAAACCTTCCGGGGTACGCACGAACAGCACGCGCAACGGCTGGATGTTGAACATCGTCGGTGGCCATTTCGCGAGGTCCCAGATCTCGGCCGGCAGATCGTCGCCGACCGGTGCGGGCGCGAACCGTTTGACGGTGTGCGCGTCGCCGAACAGCAACCCGCGGCCGGCCGCCTCGAGCCCGCCCGCCTCGACGGAGGCCGGTGTCACCAGGTGCTCCTAAACGCGTCGCCCCATTCGGGGTCGTACTCGCGCAGATCCTGCGGAGGATCGACCGGCGGGCCGCCGGTGCCGGCCGGCGCCATCCGGCTCAGGGCGTCGACCTCCGCGCCTCGTCGTGTTTCTGCACCGCCATCGTGTCCGGCGCTCGCCGCGCGCCGTCATGGTGGCGCTCAGATAAGCGTCGCTTGCCGCGACGATCCGCAGATCCGGGTCCAGCGCCAGATAGAGCCCGGGAGCTGACTCGAAACTGCTGGCCACCCGGGCCACTGGAACCATCCGGGTCTCGGTGGTGGCGGCCTCGGGAGATGACGGAAGTTCGATCCAGACCCGCAGGCATAGGACACGGTGTGCCAGGGGACCGCTCTGGAAGCGGCCCGCCGGATCATCATCCTCGAAGATCAACCCCAAGAAGCCCTTTTACCACAACGAACACCATCAGCGGCGAGCAGGCGCCGCTTGAGCCGAGCATCGCGTCCTTCGCCACCAGGAGACAGCCTTCCGTCGTCGGCCGTGATCGGTTCTGCCAAAACCGGGAGAAAGCTCAGAACTGCGCTGGGGATGCCGATTGGTGCTTCGGTAGAGCATCCACGTCCACGGGGGTCGTCGTGAGTTCGGTGTCGGATAGCGGTCGGCCGGTGGGCACGTCCGGTCTTCTAGGGTTGATCAAGGACCGGTCGGTGATCACGAAGATCCTGACAGCGGTGCTGCTGGTCGCGACGATCGGTTCCGGGGTCGCGGTGTTCTCACTGGTCAAGATGTCGGCGGTCAACGACAGCACCGGCGCGGTGTACGACGGCGGCCTACAGCTGCAGAAGGTCGCCGAGATGCGCAACGCGTTCAACCGTGTCCGCACCGACGTCCTCGAACATCTGGTGGCTGCCGACGGTGCCGGTAAAGATGCGGCCGAGCAGTCTCTCGCCAAGAACGAGAAGGGTGTCGCCGAGTCGGAGAACGCCTACAAGCAGTTCCCCCTCGGCCCCATCCGTGTCGAAGCGCTGGCAAAGTTCGACGACGCCTGGCAAGAGTTTCTGAGCATCGTGAAGGGTCGGTTGCTGCCGCTGAGCCGCGCCGGGAAGCGGGCCGAGATCGCCAAGCTCCGCAAGACCGAGACGTTGCCGTTGATCGCGGAGATGCGGGAGGCGATGGACACCCTGGCCGCGCAGACCGTGGTCAAGGCGAAGGAAGAAAAGACTACCGCGCAGAGTGACTACACCACCTCCCGGACCCTGGTCGTGGTGCTGATCATCGTGGGTGCCGCACTCGGTGTGGCCGCGTCGATCGGGATCGCCCGGCTGATCACCCGGCCGCTGGCGCGCTGCGTGCAAGTTCTGGACCGGGTGCGCGGCGGTGACCTGACCGGACGCACCGGACTGACCGGCCGGGACGAGGTCGCCCAACTGGCCCAGGCGCTGGACGCTTCCACCGCCGCGATCGCAGGTATGGTAAAGCAAGTCGGCGCCAGCTCGCAGCACGTCGCGGCCGCCTCCGAACAGCTGTCCAGTGTCTCGGTCGAGATGTCCTCAGCCGCCGAACAGACCTCCGCGCAGGCCAGCAACGTGGCCACCCAGGCGGGGGAGGTCTCACGCAACGTGCAGACTGTGGCCGCGGGCGCCGAGCAGATGGGCGCTTCGATCCGGGAGATCGCCGGCAACGCCAGCGAGGCGGCCAACGTCTCCGCCTCAGCCACCCAGACCGCCAACCGCACCAACACCATCGTCGCGAAACTCGGCCAGTCGTCCACCGAGATCAGCAGCGTGGTCCAGCTGATCACCGCAATCGCGGAACAGACCAACCTACTCGCGCTCAACGCCACCATCGAGGCCGCCCGCGCCGGCGAACTCGGCAAAGGCTTCGCCGTCGTCGCCTCCGAGGTCAAGGACCTGGCCCAGGAAACCGCCCGGGCCACCGAGGACATCTCCCGCCGCATCGCGACGATCCAGGACGAGACCGGCCAGGCCGTCACCGCGATCGCTGAGATCACCTCGGTCACCTCACGGATCAACGACTACACCTCGACCATCGCCGCGGCCGTGGAAGAACAGACCGCCACCACGAGCGAGATGGCCCGCAGCGTCAACGACGCCGCCACCAGCGCCACCGACATCGCCTCCACCATCGACGGCGTCGCCCAGGCCGCCGACTCCACCGCCACCGGCGCCACCCAAACCCAGGCCACCGCCCAGGACCTGGCCAGAATGGCCGCCGAACTCCAGTCGACCGTCGCCGCCTACCAGGTCTGACCACCCCGACTCGATCTCCACGAACGGCCCATTGTGAGAGAAGATCCACTATGGCACCCCGCTCCGAGGTGCCACATCGGTAGGCCTCATCCGGCCCGAGGATGATCGGCGCGTCAGCCCCGGGCGGAGCCATCCGCAACTTCGCCCGACGAAACTCTCAGTCCGACGGCGCGGCGGAGCGCGGTCGGGCCAGTTATCGGCTTCGATGTCCTGACGGTGGGCGGCCAGGACAGCCGCGCCGGCGGCGCTTCCGCGAGGCCGGCGGTGGCGATGCTGTGGTCGCACCTGTGCCGTTGGGATGAGCTGGCAGTCGCCTGCCTGCGCGGTGGGCAGGCTGTGTTGGCGGTCGGCCGGGTGATCCCGCGCCGGGCCAGGGTCGTAGCCTTTTTCGCCGTGCAGCTTCGCGGGCCGTTTCCGCGGCGGTGGGTGCTGGCCGACGAGATCGGGAACGACTCCGGCAGCTCGTTCCAGGCGCAGCCGGAGTCGAGCACGTACAGGATCGCCGCGAGCGCTACGCGGTCGTCGATACGCCGCCGGCCGCCGCCCTGATGCCTTACTCGGGTGCTCGGGCAGCAGCGGCCGCGCGAGGTGCCACCACCCTTCCGGCCTTCCGGCCTTCCGGCCTTCCGGCCTTCCGGCCTTCCGGAAGATCTTGGACAGCGCCTGGCTGTCCCCCGGCTGACGGGGACAAGACCGATTTATCGCGCTCCCGGCCGGTCCGCGCGATACTGTGACGGTTCGATCCGGTCGGCAATGGACGGTCGCCATGTCTGCGGTTGGAGCGGTGCCGCCGCTGGTCGGGCGGTCGACGGAGCTCGCCCGGGTGACCGTGCGGCTGGAGCGCGCGGCCGGCGGGCAGGGCGGGATGCTGATGGTCGCCGGTCCCTCGGGCATCGGCAAGACCCGGTTGACGTCGGAGATCCTGGCGCTCGCCCGCGACGCGGGCTGGACGGTGCTCACCGGCGGGGCCCGGGTTCTGGGCAGCCGGCAGGGATACGCGCTGTGGCTGGACGTGCTGGCGCCGTACCTCGCGGGGTTGCCGCAGCCCGAGCGAACGCGGCTGGTCGACGGGCTGCCGGATCTGGGGCGGCTGCTCGCCGGTCTGCACCTGGCGCCCCCGGTGCCGCTGCTCGACGCGGCGCTGGAGCGTACCCGGCTGTTCGAGGCAGTGGCCCGGCTTCTGGTCCGGATCGCCGATCGCGGGCCGGTGACGGTCGCGCTGGACGATCTGCACTGGAGCGACCCCGGGTCGATGGAGCTGCTGCACTACGCCGCTCGAGGACTGGCCGACCGGCCGGTCCTGGTGATCGGCACCTACCGCACGGATGAGGCCGAGGCCACGCCGGAACTGTTCACGATGCTGCGGGACCTGAGCCGGGACGACCTGGTGGACGAGATCCGCCTGAGCGGCCTGGACGTGGAGGCGACCCGCGCGCTGGCCGCTTCGATGCTGGGCGGCGATCCCCCGGAGGAGCTGGTCACGAGCCTGGTGGCGCGCACCGTCGGCAGTCCGTTCATGGTGACGGCGCTGGTCGAGGAGCTGCGCTCGACCGGTGAGCTGTTCCGCAGCGGCGGTGCGTGGGTGGTCGGCCCGGGTGCGCTGCGGACCGTACCCGCGGTCGTCGGAGATCTGGCCCGGGCGCGACTGCGCCGCCTGGACCCGGCGCAGCGGACCGTCGTGGAGCTGGTCGCGGTCGCGGGCGCCGCCGCCACCGTGCCGGTGCTGGCGGACGCGTACGGCGCCGAGATCCCCGGCGCCGGTGCGGCGTCCGTCCTGGCCGCGGCCCGGGACCTCGCGGAGGTGGGCCTGCTGGCCGAGGAGATTGTGGACGGCACGGTCCGATACCGCACCACCCATCCGGTGTACGCCGAGGTCGCGTACGCCGGGCAGCCGGAGTCCATGCGCCGGCACCGGCACGCCGTGGTCGCGGCCGCGCTCGAGCGGCGGTACGCGGACGACGTACGGCTGCTCGCACCGCACTACCTGGGCGCTCATGACCAGGTCGATCCGGAGCGGGCCCTGGCGGTGCTCCACGCGGCCGGGAACCGCGCGCTGGCCGCCCACGCCGGCGCCGAGGCGGTCGATCTGCTGGCCGCGGCCCGGGGTGTCGCCCGCGCCCGGGGCGACGCGGCGCTCGGGATCACCCTGGCCGAGCGGCTGGGCGACGCCTGGTACAGCGTCCGGCGCACCGACGCGGCGGTCGAGGCCTGGTCCGAGGCGTTGGACGGCCACCGGCGGGCCGGCGACACCGAGGCGGTGGCGCGGGTCGCTCGCCACCTCGCCGACGCGCTGTGGGACAGCGGCGAGTTCGACCGCACAAGGCAGCTGGTCGCGGACGTCCTGGCCGCCGACCAGCCGGCCGGACCGGCTTCGGAGCTGCTCCGGCTGCGGGAGACGGCGCTCTGGCTGGCTCTGCGGACCGGCGACATGGCGGAAGGCGAGGCCCACGCCGCCGAACTGCGAGCGCAGGGCCGACGGTTCGGCTCGAACCGGGCCACCCTGCTGGCCGATCTCTTCGAGGCGGCGGCTCAACGCGATCGCGGTGAATACGAGGCCGCGCGGCGCGTGCTGCTCGATCGGTACGACGCCATCGTGGCGCTCGACGATCCCCTGCTGCTCAACATGGCCCTGCGTCCGCTCATCCTGATCGAGCTGGCGCTGGCGGGCCCCCCGGCGGCGTTGCGGCGCGGCGCCGAGGCGATGTCCCGGGCCCGCGCGTCGGCCGTCCTCGCCCTGGAGGTCAGGCCTCGTACGTTGATCGGGATCGCGCATTTCTTCGCCGGCGACTGGGAGGCCTCGTTGCGCGCGGCGACCGAGTTGCTCGCGGTCGGCCACCGGATCGCCAGCCCGCGGGCGGTGGCGGCGGGGCTGTCCGGCCGGGCCCTGGTGCTCTGCCACCGAGGTGAACTGGCCGCCGCCGCCCAGTGCCTGGCCGAGGCGCGGTCGGCCTTCGGCGGTGGGCGGCCGGCGGACCGCCACATCTTCAGCCACATCGAGACGCTGGACATGATGGTCGCTCTGCATCGCGATCCCGGCGGCGTTCCGGCCGATGCGCCGACCGCGCCCGGGCTGTTCCTCGCCGAGCTCACCCTGGCGGTCCATGGTCACGCCCAACTGGCCGCGGGCGACGTCGTGGCGGCGGCGACGACCCGCGATCGCCTGACGGCGGTCGGGCCCGGCGCGCCGTTCTCGCTGGCCCTGGCCGACCGGCTCACCGCATCGATCCACCGGGCGCGCGGTGATGTGGTCGCGGCGCGGGAGGCGGCGGCGCGTGCCGCCGCCACGTTCACCGGCCTGCACATGCCGTTCGAGGCCGCGCGGTGCTGGTTGGAGTGGGCCGGGGACGGTGATCCTCCCGGTGCGGTGGACACCGTCCAGAAGGCCCTGCGTGTCTTCGTCCGGCTGGGCGCCCGGCACCTCGCCGACCAGGCCCGGCACCGGCTACGAGCGCTGGGCGCCGTACCGGCGCCGGCCGATCGGTCGCCCCGGCCGGCCGGCGACCCGCTGAGCCCACGCGAACGGGAGGTCGTCCTGCTCGTCGCGGCCGGGCTGGGCAACGCGGAGATCGCACGCCGGCTCGTGATCAGCCCGCGCACCGTCACCACCCACCTGCAGCACGTCTACGCCCGCCTCGGCATCGGTTCGCGGGCCGCGCTGGTCCGCTACGCCCTCGATCACGCGGTGGTGGCCCCGGCGCGGATACGTAGCCCGCGACAGCCCGGTACGTAGCCCGACGGATAGCCGCGCCGGGGCAAGGGCCGGGAAGGTTGGTGGTGTCCCCGAACAGAGGAGCCGTCGATGTCGGCATCCACCTCCCGCGACGTCCTGATGCTGGCCGGCCTGAAGGCACCGGACGCCGGGGCGGCCGGCCGCAAGGCGACCACCCTGGCGGTGCTGCGCCGGGCCGGGTTCGACGTACCGGATGGATTCGTGGTCACCACCGACGCTTTGGATCGGGTGGTCCGTGCCGCGGGGCCGGACACCGGCCTGACCGCGGCCGGCGCGGCCGAGCTGGACCTCGACGAGGAACTGGCCGCTCGGATCCTCGCCGCCGCCGAGCGGTTGGACGGCGGCCCGTACGCCGTCCGCTCCTCGGGCGTGGACGAGGACGGCACCCAGGCGTCACACGCCGGCCAGTACCGCACGCTCCTCGGCGTACCGGGCGGCGCGGCGCTGCTGCGCGCGATCCGCCACTGCTGGGCGTCGGGCTACACCGAGCACGTCGCCGCCTACCGGACCAGCCGCGGGCTGCCGGCCGCCGGACGCGTCGCCGTCCTGGTCCAGCCGATGGTGCCGGCCGACGCCGCCGGTGTGGCGTTCACCAAGAACCCGGTGAGCGGCGACGAGCGCGAGACGATCGTGAACGCGGTCGAAGGCCTCGGCGACCGGCTGGTCGACGGCGCGGTGGCCGCCGACGAATGGGTCGTGCGCGACGCGGCCGCACAGCGCCTGACCAGCGACGGGTCGGCGATCGACCGATACTCGGCGCTTCGCGTCGCGGCGCTGGCCCGCCGGGTGGCCGAGCATCAGGGCAGCCCGCAGGACATCGAATGGGCGCTGGCCGGGGACCGGTTGGTCCTGCTGCAGGCCCGGCCCATCGTCACCGCCGCAATGGACGTGCCGGTCCCCGTCCCGGTCCCGGCCGAACCGCCACCCGGGTACTGGACACGCGAGGCCAGCCATGCGCCGCTGCCGTGGACGCCGTTCACCCGGGAGCTGCTCACCGCCCGTGCGCCCGCGATCGCGGCGATGTGCGCGGACTTCGGTTTCCTCCTCGAGCGCGTGGACCTGCGCGACATCGGTGGCTGGGAATACGTACGACTGGTGCCCCTCGGCGGCCGGGACCGCCGCCCACCACCCGACCTGCTCGTCGGGCTGCTGGCACGGCTGGTTCCGGCGGTACGCCGGCGGGTGCGCGCCTGCGTCGACGCGTACCGGACGGACCTGCCGGCCCGGCACATCACCGCCTGGTACGACCAGTGGCAGCCGGCGTTGAAGAACCGGACCAGCCTGCTCCTGGCCGCCGAGCCGTCCACCGACGACCCCGATCAGCTCGCCCAGCACCTCGACGATGCCGTGGCCCTGTTCGCCGCGGGCATCATGGCGCACTTCCGGGTGCACGGGGCGATCGCGCTGATGCTCAGCGAGCTCGCCGAGGCCTGCCGAGATCTCCTCGGCTGGGACGATGGGCAGACGCTGCGGCTGTTGTCCGGCCTGTCGGCCCGATCCACCGAACCGGCGCACCGCCTCGCCGTGCTGGCCGCGCTGGCCCGGGAGCGCCCGGCCGTCCGCGCGTTCGTGGCGGGCGCCGGGCCCGGCGGGCCGGCGCCGACCGCCGCCGTCGACGAGGAGTTCGCGGCCGGATTCGCCGACTATCAAAGGACTTTCGGTCGCCGCGCGCTGCGGTACGAGGCCGCCGACCCGAACCTGGACGAGCTACCGTGGCTCACCCTCAAACTGATCCGCGACCAGCTCACCCAGGGGTACGACCCGCAGGCCGAGGCCGCCGACCTCGACGCCGTCCGGACCTCGGCCGAACAAGCTGCCCGCGATCTGCTGGCCACCCGGAGCACGGACGACCGGGAGCGGTTCGACCGGGCCCTGTCGCGCGCCCGGCGGGCCTACCCGGCGCGCGAGGACAAGGAGTTCTTCACCTACAGCGGTCCCCTCGCCGTGGTCCGGCGGGCCGCCCTGGCGGTGGGACGCCGGCTCGCCGCGGCCGGCCAGATCGCCGCGCCCGGCGACGTGTTCTTCCTCGAACCGCCGGAGGCCGGCGACGCTGTCCGTGCGGGGACCGACCAGCACCAGCGGGTCGCCCGCCGCAAAGCCGAGCGCGCCTGGGTCCTGGCGCACCCGGGACCACCCTCCTACGGCCCCGACCCCGGTCCACCGCCGTCGATGGACCGCTGGCCCCGCGAGGTCGCCGCCGCGAACACGGCCCTGCTCTGGTACCTCGACCGCATCCTGGGTGCGGCGCCGGTGCCCGGCCGTCCGGGCCTTGTCTGCGGGCTGGCGGCCGGCCCCGGCCGCTACACCGGGCCGGCCCGGGTGATCGCCGGCGAGGACGACTTCCACCTGATCCGTCCCGGGGACGTCCTGGTCTGCCCGACGACCGCGCCGGTGTGGTCGGTGCTGTTCCCCAGCATCGGCGCCCTGGTGACCGACACCGGTGGCACCCTGTCCCACCCGGCGATCATCGCCCGGGAATACCGGATTCCGGCCGTCGTCGGCACCGGCTGTGCCACCCGGACCCTGCGCGACGGCCAGTTGATCACCGTCGACGGTGACGCCGGGACGGTGGCGGTGGTGGCGTCATGAGCACAGCCATCGGACCCGAGCCGGATTCGCTGCTCGGCGAGGTCGGCGAGTCCCTCATGATCGCCGCCGTCCTCGCGGCCGCGGACCGGCTGCGGGTCCTCGACCACCTCGACCGGAGCCCGGTCGATCCGGCGGCCCTCGTGGCCGACGGTGGCCTCGACCAGCGGAGCGCGCCGCTGCTGCTGGCGGCCCTGCACGGGCTGGGACTGACCACTCAGGACGGGGACGGCAGGTACCGGGCCGGCGAACCTGGGCTCGCCGCGGCGGCCGGTGTGCTGCTCGACATGTCCCGGTCGCTGACCGAGGTGCTCTGCACCGGCCGGCGGGGCCTGTCCGTCGACCGCCGGCAGGACGCCGAGCGCTACTACCCCGCCGTGGTCGGGCCGCTCGGTCAGGCCATGACCGGCCCGGCCGGCCGGGCCGCGGCCCTTCTCGCCCAGCACCGGCCCGCGTACCGGGACGTGCTCGACCTCGGCGCGGGCGCCGCCCCGTGGAGCCTCGCCGTGGCCCGGCGTCTGCCGGCCTGCCGGGTCACCGCACTGGACCTGCCGGGCACCCTGGCGATGACGCGGGCCGCGGTCACCGCCGCCGGGCTCGCCGGCCGGTATGCCTTTCACGCCGGCGACCTGTTCGCCGACCCGCTCCCGCGGGAGACCTACGACCTCGTCTTCGCGGCGAACCTGTGCCACCTGTTCCCCGCGGCGGTCAATCGGCGTCTGCTCCGCTCGGCCGCACGGCTCACCCGGGCCGGGGGAACGGTCGCGGTGATCGACATCCTGCCCGACGCCGCCGGCCGGCACCGGCGAGCAGTCGCCCTCTACGCGCTCACGCTCTACGCCCGCACGTCGGCCGGACAGCTGCACACCTACGACGACCATCGCGAGTGGCTGACCGCGGCCGGGTTCACCGGCGTCCGGCGCACCGACGTGGCCGGCGACCTCCCGCTCACCATGATCACGGCCGTTCGCGGACCGGCGGCCGACCCCGGCGACGAGTGAATCCGACGTTGACGGCCTTCACGCGGTGCGGGCCGGGAGGCTGACCGTCACGCTCAGCCCGCCGCCGGGGCGAACGCTCGCCACGGCCTGACCGTCGTGCGCCACGGCGATCGAGGCGACGATGGCCAGGCCGAGCCCGAAGCCGCCGTCGCCGGTGCGTTCGTCCAGCCGCCGGAACGGTTCGAACAGCTCGCCGACCCGGCCGGCGGCGACCTGCGGGCCGGTGTTGTCCACCGTGAGCGACACGCGGGCGCCGTCGGTGCTCGTGCTGATCCAGACGGCGCCGCCCGGGACGTTGTAGCGGACCGCGTTGTCGAGCAGGTTGGCCGCGAGGCGTTCCAGCAGGATGGGGTCGCCTCGCGTCGGCGCCGGCTTCAACGAGGTGTGCAGCCGCGCGGTGTCCGGGGCCGATGGGGCGGCGTCGATCGCGTCCTCGATGACGGTGGCGAGGTCGACCGTCGTCCGGTCGACCTGACCGCGGTCCGTGCGGGCCAGGGTGAGCAGCGCCTCGATCAGCGCCTGGGCGTGGCACACGGCGTCGCGGACGTCGCGGCCCATGTCCAGCAGTTCGCCGCGGGTGGGTTCGGGCTTGGCCAGCACCACGTCGACGGCGGTACGCATGACGGTCAGCGGCGTCCGCAACTCGTGGCCGGCGTTGGCGATGAACCGGCGCTGGCCCTCGAACGCCGACTGGAGGCGGTCGAGCATGTCGTCGAACGTGTCGGCCAGTTCGCGTAGTTCGTCGTGCGGGCCGGTCAACGCCACTCGCGCCGTGAGGTGTTCGTCGGAGGCGTTGCGGGCCGCCTCGGTGATCCGGTGCACCGGCCGCAGCACCCGCCCGGCGACGATCCAGCCGGCGGCCGAGGCCAGGAGCGTGACCACGGCGAGCGTGCCCAGCGAATACCGCAGCAACTGTTCGAGGGTCGCCTCGCGTTGGGTCGTGGCGCCTTCGAGGACGCCCTCCTGGTAGGCCGCCTTGCACTTGTACACCAGGTCCGGATCGGCGTCCGGGTTGCCGGACGCCTTCGCGCAGGTCGCGGCGAAGTCGGCCGGGGCGGTCTGCTTCGCCTCGGCGCTGTCCTTCCCGGGCGACGGAGCGGGCAGGTTCGCCGCGAGCAGGCCATAGGTGATCACCACCAGGATCACCCCGCAGAGCGCGAACAGCCCGCTGTACAGCAGAGTCAGCCGGACCCGGACGGTCAGCCGGGGACGGATCGCGAACCGGCCGCGGTTCACAGCCGGTAGCCCCGGCCGACCACGGTCTCGATCAGTGGCGGCGGGCCGAGCTTGCGCCGCAACCGGGTCAGCGTCACCGACACGACGTTGCTGAACGGGTCGGCGTTGACGTCCCACACGTGCTCCAGCAGCTCCTCGGCGCTGACCACAGTGCCGTCCGCGGCGGCCAGCATCTCGAGCACCCCGAACTCCTTGCGGATCAGCGACAGGGCCCGCCCGGCGCGGGTGGCCCGGTGGCGGGCGCGATCGACGGTCAGGTCGCCCCGCCGGACCAGCGGCGGCGCCGAGGGGGCACGGCGGGCCAGGGCGCGGACCCGGGCGACCAGCTCCGGGAAGGCGAACGGCTTGCCCAGGTAGTCGTCGGCGCCCAGCTCGAGGCCGTCGACCCGGTCGTCCACCGAGGCCGCGGCGGTCAGCAGCAGGATCCGCGCGGCGACACCGGCCAGGGATCGGCAGACCTGATCCCCGTGTACGAGCGGCAGGTCCCGGTCGAGAACGATCACGTCGTACGCGGTATCCGACGCACCGGCCAGCGCCGCGGCGCCGTCATGGACGACGTCGACCGCCATGCCGGCGTCCGTCAGCCCCTCGCCGATCCGGGCGGCCAACGTGATGTGGTCCTCGGCCACCAGCACGCGCATGCCGACATTGTGCCCCGCCGGACATGACATCCGTCCAACACGGCACGTAGCGCTGATGTCATCGCCTTCCCGATAGACCTGTCGGCGTCCAGTGCGAAATCGCCATCGGGGGTTCGTGATGAAACGTTTCCTGGCCGCCACGGCGGCCGCTGCCGCCCTGATCGTCCTCGGCGGGTGCTCCGACGTTCCGCCCGCGCCGACGGTGCCGCAGCTGGCCGGCCGCAGCGGCGGCACCGGCGAGGGCAGCGGCGGCGGCGGAAATCCCAACGCCGTCGGCGGGGACGGCAGCGCCGAGCGCCGGGCCCGGCTGCACGCCGCCGGGGACTGCGTCCGGAAGCACGGGGCGCCGCGCTACCAGGACCCGCTGCTGACCGCCGACGGTTTCGTCTACACCGACGACGTCGCCCTGCGCGACCTGGACGGGCCGGAGCTGGACGCCATCCAGACGGCCTGCCGCGACCTCATCCGGGCGGCGGCGTTCTCGATGCGCGACCAGGGCCCACCGCCGCCGAACCTGATCCGGGCCGGGGTGAAGTCGGCCCAGTGCCTGCGCGCCAACGGTCTGCCCGGCGTCAAGGACCCCACCGCCGACCGGCACTTCTCGCCGGGCAAGGGGTTCGGGCTCGATCCGGACTCGATTCCGGCCGGCGGGAAGCAGAACCCGGTCGTGATGCGGGCGCTGACCGCGTGCCGGGCGGTCCTGGACGAGGAGGCACAGGTGTCCAGCCTGGGGAACCTCGGCCATGCGTAGGCGGGTGGCCCTCGGGGCGGTCGTCCTCGCGGCGGCCGGGGCCTCCGGCGCCGGCTGGTGGCTGCGGGACACGCCGGCTCGATCGGCGGGCGGGGTGCCGACGGGCTCCGCGACCGTGACCCGCACCGACCTGACGACCACGACCGCGGTGCCCGGCACGCTGGGATACATCGGTACGTACTCGGTGCACCGGCCGGGCGGCGGCACCGTCACCTGGCTGCCACGGCCGGGTCAGGTGATCGTCCGGGGCCGGCCGGTCCTCGCCGTCGACAACCGGCCGGTCCGGCTGCTCTACGGCGACCGGCCCGCGTGGCGATCACTGGCCCTGGGCGTCACCACCGGACCGGACGTCCACGCGCTGGAGCGGAACCTGGTCGCGCTCGGGCACGCCACCCGGGCCGGCCTGACAGTCGACGGCCGGTTCACCCGGGCGACCGCCGCGGCCCTGCGCCGCTGGCAGCGGGCGACCCACCAGCCGGTCACCGGGCGGCTCGAGCTGGGCGCCGTCACGTTCCAGCCTGGCCCGTTGCGCGTCACCACCCTGGGCGCGACGGTGGGTGGGCCGGCGATCGGCGACGCCGGCGGCCCGTTGCTGTCCGGCACCTCGCCGGTCGTCGGGGTGGCGCTCGCCGTGCCGGTCACCGAGAGCCACCTCGTCCATCTGCATGACGCCGTCACGGTCACCCTGCCGGGCGGCGACACCCTGCCGGGACGGGTCACCGAGCTGTCGACGGTGGCATCGGCCCCCAATGACAACGAGCCCGGCCGGGGCGATCAGCTCCCGTCCGTCGCGGCCACGGTCACCCTCGGCCGGCAGGCGGCCGGCGCCGCCCTCGACCAGGCGCCGGTCGAGGTCCACGTGACCACCGGCTCGGCCGACGGGGTCCTGGCCGTGCCGATCACCGCGCTGGTCGCGCTGGCCGGCGGCGGGTACGGCGTGTACCTGCTCGACGCGCCCGCGCGGCGGCTGATCGGCGTCACCCCCGGCCTGTTCTCCGACACGCTCGTCGAGGTCACCGGGGACGGCCTGGCCGAGGGCATGACGGTGGAGGTGCCGGTGTCATGACCACGCCGGCTCTGGAACTGTCCGCCGTGCGCAAGGTGTATCCGGGTCCGACCCCGGTCACCGCGCTCGACGGCATCGACCTGGTCATCCGGACCGGCGAGGCGGTCGCCATCACCGGCGCGTCCGGCGCCGGCAAGTCCACCCTGCTCGGGATCCTGGGCACACTCGAGCGGCCCACCAGAGGCGCGGTGCGGATCGCCGGGACCGATGTGGCGGCTCTCCCGGACGCGAAGCTGTCCGCCGTCCGGGCCGGCCGCCTCGGCTTCGTCTTCCAGCAGTTCTTCCTCCTCGATCACCTCAGCGTGCTCGACAACGTGGCGACCGGCCTGCTCTACCGGGGCCTGCCGGCCCGGGTCCGCCGCGAACACGCCGCCGAGGCGCTGCGCGGAGTCGGACTCGCCGGTCGGATCGGGCACCGGGCCGGGCAGCTCTCGGGCGGCGAACGGCAGCGGGTCGCCGTGGCCCGGGCGACCGTCGGCCGGCCGGCGGTGCTGCTGGCCGACGAGCCGACCGGCAGCCTGGACTCGGCCACCGGCGCCGGCATCGTCGAGCTGCTCGCCACGCTGGCCGGCCAGGACACCACGGTCGTCCTGATCACCCACGATGCCGGCGTCGCCGCGGCCATGCGGCGGCAGGTGCGGCTGCGTGACGGCCGGATCGTCAGCGACACCGGGACACCGGCGTGACCTCGCGGCTGCGTCTGCCCGACGCGATCACCCTGGCCACCAGCGGTCTCCGGGCCCGCCGCATCCGCACGGCGCTGTCCGCGCTGGGCGTCGCCATCGCCGTCGCGGCCGTGGTCGCCGTGCTCGGCATTGCCGAGTCGGCCAAGGCCGACCTCGTCAGCCGGCTCGGCGAGGAGGGCAATCTGCTGACCGTCGCGTCCGCACAGTCGATCAACGGTCGTGAGGTGCCGCTACCGATCACCGCCGAACCCATGATCAGGCGGATCCCGCCGGTGCAGACGGTCACGGCCGTGGCCACTCTCGCCGATGTCGGCGTACGCCGCAGCACTGCCGTCCCGGCCGTGCAGACCGGCGGCATGAACGTGCTCGCCGCGCAGGTCTCGCTGCCGGAGACGGTGTCGGCGCGGATGCTGCTCGGCCACTACCTCGACGCGACCGCGGACGACTACCCGGTGACCGTTCTCGGCTACGAAGCCGCGAGGATTCTCGGCATCGGCTCCCTCGACGCCTCGACACAGGTCCTGGTCGGCGACCGCTACTTCACTGTCGCCGGAGTGCTCGCGCCGGTCACCGTGGCGCCGGAGATCGACGTCGCCGCGCTGATCAGCTTCCCGCAGGCGGAACAGCTCTTCGGGCGGACCGGCGGACCGAGCCGGATCTACCTGCGCGCCGACCCGGACCAGGTGGCCGCGGTCGCCTCCGTGCTCACCGCCACGACGGTGCCGCAGGGGCAGGAGGACGTCCAGGTACGCCGGCCGTCCGACCTGCTGGTGGCCCGGATCGCGGCCAAGAACACGTTCGTCGGGCTGTTCCTCGGGCTGGGCGCGATCGCGTTGCTGATCGCCGGGGTCGGCATCGCCAACATCATGGTGATCTCGGTCCTGGAACGGCGCGCAGAGATCGGGCTCCGCCGTGCGCTCGGCGCCCGCCGCCGGCACGTCGCCGCCCAGTTCCTGCTCGAGTCGACGTTGCTGGCGGCGATCGGCGGACTGCTCGGCACGGGACTCGGGGTGGCGGCGACCGCCGTCGCCGCCCGGCTCGGCGGCAATCCGGTCGTCGTACCGGCGCAGGGGCTGGCCGCCGGCCTCATCGCGGCGCTGCTGATCGGCGCGCTCGCCGGCCTCTACCCGGCCGCCCGGGCCGCACGCCTGTCACCCGTGGAGGCGCTCCGGGCGCTGTGATCCAGCCCGAGGGCGTCACGGTCGCCGGCGAGCCTGAGCGCCCGCCGACGCTGGATCCGCTCCAGGTGGGGTAGACCGATACGGTGAGCGCCGAGCATTCCACCGCCCTGACCGCCACGCCGTCGGCCTGGGCGCCGTTGCGCGTCGTGGCCTTCCGCAGCCTGTGGCTGGCGCTGCTGGCCAGCAACATCGGCACCTGGATGCAGACCGTCGGCGCTCAGTGGCTGCTGGTCGAGCAGTCCGGGAGCGACACGCTGGTGGCCGTGGTGCAGACCGCCAGCACGCTGCCGATCGTGCTGTTCGCCCTGGCCTCCGGGGCACTGGCCGACACCCTCGACCGGCGGCGGCTGCTGATCGCCGTACAGAGTTTCCTGTTCGGTGTCGGGGTGCTGCTCACCGTCCTGACGCTCGCCGGGCAGATGCCGGCGACGCTGCTGCTGACGCTGACCTTCGCGCTGGGCGCGGGCCAGGCGCTGACCGCTCCGGCCTGGCAGGCGATCATTCCCGAGCTGGTGCCGCGCTCCCAGCTCGCCTCCGCGTCCGCGCTCGGCGCGATCAGCATGAACCTGGCCCGGGCCGTCGGTCCGGCGGTGGCCGGGGTGCTGATCGCGAGGACCGGAGCCGGTGTCGTGTTCGGGCTCAACGCGCTGACGTTCGCGGCCTTCACTCTCGTGCTGTGGCGCTGGCGGCCGCCCGTCGCCGGCACCGCCCAGGCGCCCGAACGCTTCGCCGCCGCGGTCCGGGCCGGCGGCCGGTACGTGCGGCACTCCCCGGTGGTGCGGCGCATCCTGCTGCGCGCGGCGTTCTTCCTGGTGCCGGGGAGCGCGCTGTGGGCCCTGCTGCCGCTGGTGGCCAGCCGCCGGCTCGGTCTGGGTTCGGGCGGGTACGGCGTCCTGCTCGGCGCCGTCGGCGTCGGCGCCGTGGCCGGGGCGCTGCTGCTGCCCCGCCTTCGTGCCCGCTGGTCGGTGAACCGGCTGCTGCTGGTCGCCGGCGTCGTGTTCGCCGTGGTTCTCGCCGTGCTCGCCCTGGCCCGTTCGGAGGTCGCCGTCGTGGCGGCGCTGCTGCCGGCCGGGGTGGGCTGGGTCATGGTGCTGTCCAGCGTGAACGCCGCCATGCAGCTCTTCCTGCCGAACTGGGTACGCGCCCGCGGCCTGGCCGTCTACCAGATGATCTTCGCCGGGGCGCAGGCCGCCGGAGCGCTCGTCTGGGGCGCCCTCTCCGACGCGTACGGGCTGGTCGCGGCCCATCTGGCCGCCGCCGTGGTGATGGCGGCCGGGGTGCTGACGCTGCGCTGGTGGCCGCTGCGGGACACCACCGGGCTCAACCGCGAGCCGGCCAGCTACTGGCCCGAGCCCCATCTCGAGCTGGACCCCGACGATCACGACGGCCCGGTGCTGGTCACCGCCTCGTACGCGGTCGGCCCGGCCCGCGAGGAGGAGTTCGTGGAGGCGATGGAAGCGGTGCGCCGCAGCCGGCTCCGGACCGGCGCGGTGCGCTGGGGGCTGTTCCGCGACGGCGAGGAACCGAGCCGTTTCGTCGAGGTGTACCTCGTGCCGAGCTGGGACGAGCACCGGCGGCAGCACGCCGGCCGGCTGACCGGCGCCGATCAGGAGGCCGAGGAACGGGCCCGGGCGCTCGCCGACGGCCCACCGGACGTCAGCCACCTGCTCTCCGCCCGCTGACAAACGCGCGTTCTCGCGCCGGCCGTCACTTGCCGCGGGCTTTGCGGGTGCTTCTCGCGTTGGCCTTCTGGATCGCCTCGACCAGCTCGTCCTTGGTCATCCGGCTGCGGCCGGTGATGTCGAGCTTCTTCGCCTGCTCCAGCAGGTGCTTCTTGCTGGCGTTCGCGTCCACCCCACCGGCGGTCTTCGCCTTCGTGTCGCGGCCGCCGGCGGCCTTGGCGTCGCTCGGGCCCTTCTGCTCCTTGGGCTCCCAGTGGTCCCCGGTCTTCTCGAACGAGTGCTTCAGAGAGGCGAACGCGGTGCGGTGCGCCCGTTCGCCCTCGCCGTACTCCTCGACCGCGTGATCATGGGTCTTGGCGTACGTCTCCTGCGCCTTCTTCGGCGACCGCTTCAGCGTGCTCGGCATGTCGTCCTTCGCCGGCATGATGACCTCCTCGACGTCGGGATCCCACGACGCGTGCCCCGGTCGGACCCACCTCAAACCGCGGGTACCGGCTCAGCCGGGCCGAGGTCGTCCGTCACCGGCGGCGGTCATTTCTCGTGCGACGGCGCTTTCCGCGGTGAGCTGTTCGTGCGGCGGCGATTCCCGCGACGACGAGCGCGGCCGGCAGCCGGTGGCCGTGGCCGGGTCGAAGGTCTGACCCTTGAGCAGGTTCTCCAGGTGCGGCAGGAGCAGCGAGAGCTCGTTCTGCACCTCTCGGGCGGGTAAGGTCAGTTCGTAGTCACTCCCGGCGCGCACCAGGAGTTCGTCGCCGAACAACACCCGCAGCCGCTGCAGCGTCCGGCTCATCGACGACTGACTCAGATGAAACCTCTCGGCCGCCCGCACCGACGGTCGCCGCCGTCCGCCGGCGTGGGCGCCCTCGATCAGGGTGTCGAGCAGTTCCGCACGCCTCGGGCCGGGCGTAGCCGTGCCGCGGCGCCGAGGCGAGCGACGTGAGGATCCAGAAGGTGGGCTCCGCATATGGTTCACAGCGGCAATATCTAGATGATCTTAGTATGAGGCAAGACCCGGTTCGTCCGCACGGGACGGGCGTGGCCAGAGCCCGCCGGTGCGGCCGGCCCGGCGCAGGACGACGACCATGGCCGTCAGGCAGAGCAGCAGGGCGATCAGGCTGGCTTCGGGGCCGAAGGCGCCGCCGGTCAGCAGCTCCGGGCCGGCCAGGGTGGTGTGCAGCAGTCCGCTCTCGGCGCCCTGGACGCTGCTGGAGGTCGGCAGGCCGAAGATGCCGATGTGGGTGAAGTCCCAGGCGAAGTGGAGGCCGATCGGGAGCCACAGCGATCGCGAGAGGACGTAGCAGGCGCCGGTCAGCAGCCCGCCCTCGAGACCGAGCGCGAGAGTTCCCCACAGCGTGGCGTTGCTGTTCACCAGGTGCGTGAAACCGAAGATCAGCGACGACACCGGCAAGGCGATCAGGCTGCCCGTACGCTCCTCCAGGATCCGGAAGACGACGCCGCGGAAGAGCAGTTCCTCGTTGACGGCGATGCTGGCCACGGCGCCGACCGCGGCGAGCAGCCCACCCGGTGACCCCCACGCCACATCCGCCCAGCCGCCCAGCGCCCCGATGACCAGGATCATGACGGTGAACAGGGAGAACCCGAGAACACCACCCTTGACCAGACCCGGGCACCGTCCTTGCGGCGACAGCTCGGTGATGGTCTCGCGCGCTTCGACGGCGCGGGACAACCATCGGTAGCAGGCCAGCGCCGCGACCGCGGTGCCCAGGCCGACGAGCAGGGCGACGAACACATTGCCCCCGGCGAGCACGTTGAGGCCGCGGGTCGCCGCCAGGACCACCAGCAGCGCCACCACCAGCACGGGGACCCGGAAACTCCGCAGCCGGCGCCGCGCCGGGGAGAGTCCGGCGTCGTGAACGGAATCGCGCATGGTTGAGGCCTCTCGAAATGTCAGCGTGTGAGGGATTTGACGCGCCTGACCCTAGAGCGCGACATCTCCGCTGCCATCCCTCCTCAGAGGACGAACGCGGTAGCTCCTCCGAGGGATGGGCCGGCGTCAGTGCGGATCCGGGCCCAGACCGATCCGGTACGCCAGAATGACCGCCTGGACGCGGTCACGCAGGCCGAGCTTGGAGAGGATCCGCGACACGTACGTCTTGACCGTCTCCAGCGAGATGGTCAGCTCGACGGCGATCTCGGCGTTGGAGCGGCCGGCCGCGATCTGCCGCAGCACCTCCATCTCCCGGGTGGTCAGCAACCGGTCGACGTTGTCCCGGGCCGGGCCGGCGGCGCCGGTGGGCCGGAGGCGTTCGGCGAAGTGCCCGATCAGCCGGCGGGTGACCGCGGGGGCCAGCAGGGACTCGCCACGGGCAACGGTGCGGATACCCTCGACGATCTGCACATGGGGCGCGTCCTTGAGGAGGAACCCGCTGGCGCCGGCCCGGAGCGCCTCGTACACGTAGGCGTCGACGTTGAACGTGGTCACCACCAGCACCCGCACCGGCTGGTCGACGCCGGGACCGGCCAGGCACCGGGTCGCCTCGATGCCGTCCAGGATGGGCATCCGGATGTCCATCACGGCCACGTCCGGGCGCAACAGCTGCCCCAGCCGCACCGCCTCGCGACCGTCCGCGGCCTCGCCGACGACCTCCAGGTCGGGCTGGGCGGAGAAGATCGTGGCGTAGCCGGTACGGACCAGCGCCTGATCCTCACAGATCAGCACCCGGATCGGGTCGGTCACTCGGTACTCCTCAAGGGGATCACGGCCCACACCCGGAAGCCGCCGTCGGGCCGGATCCCGGAGACGAGGTCGCCGTCGAGAAGGCGCACCCGCTCACGCATGCCGGCCAGCCCGCGCCCACCCGAGGGCAGGACCGGAGTGGTGGCCGACGGGCCGATGGTGGTCACCTCGATCTCGAGGGCGTCGTCCCGGTGCCGCACCGCGACCGTGGTCGGCCGCCCGGTGGCGTACTTGATCGCGTTGGTCAGCGCCTCCTGCACGACGCGGTAGGCGGCGAGCTCCATGTCGACCGGTAACGACCTGGGCCGGCCGGGTTCGGTCCAGGTGACCGGTTGCCCGGCCAGCCGGGCCTGCTCGACCAGATCGGCTATCCGGCCCATGGTGGGCGCCCGATCACCGGTGGTGGGCTCGCCGGTCGCCTCCAGCGCGTCCAGCATCGCCCGCAACTCGGTCAGCGCCCGGCGCCCGGTCGCACCGATGGCGGTCAGCCCGTCCGCGACGCGGTCCGGCCCGCTGGTGAGCAGGAACTGCGTCGCATCGGCCTGGACCACCATCGCGGTCACGTGGTGGGTGACCACATCGTGCAGGTCACGTGCGATCCGGGCCCGCTCGGCGGACGTGGCGACCTCGGCGGCCAGCCGCCGGTGCTCGGCCTCCTCCGTCCGCCACCGGCGCGCACCGGCGCCGGTCAGCCAGATCGCCACCAGCACCAGATAGAACGCCAGGAAGTCCAGGACGTCCTGCGGTGAGCCACGATCGTGCAGCACCACCGCCAGCACCGCGTAACCCGCCGTCACCGCCACGGCGAACCACCGCCGGCCCGTCACCAGGTGAGCGCCGGCGGCGTACACCGCCAGCAGCAGCGACACCTTCGCGAAGGTGTCGGGGCGGCCCAGCACCTGGCCCACCGCCCACACCCCGCCGGCGGCCACGAGACAGCCGGCGGGCCGGCGGCTGCGCATCAGCAGCGGCAGGCACATGCCCAGCGTCAGCGCCGCGTCGACCAGGGCGGCGGCGGCGACCGGATAGCGGGGCAGATCGCCGATCTCCGGCCCCAGGTGCGACACGGTCGGCGTGAACGCCAGCACAGCGACCAGGGCGGTCCACAATGCATCCTTTGCGGACGCCGGGAGATTGCGCCATCGGCGGGGGACCTCGGCGATCGCCATCGCGGCGAGTCTAACGACGGCGGCGTGGCCGGGGAACCAGCTTGCCGCCGCGCCGCGCGGCGATCAGCATCGGCACCGCGAGCAGCAGGCTCACGACGACCGGGATGATCGACGCCTCCAGGCCGAACTGGCCGCCGGTCAGCAGCTCGGGCCCGGTCGGCCGGGCCACCAGCAGACCGTCCGCGGCGTGGCCCGACACCGGGATGCCCAGCAGCCCCACCGCGGTGTTCCAGGCGAAGTGCAGACCCACGACCAGCCAGATGTTGCGCCGCCACAGGAACGCGGCGCCGAGCAGGACACCCGCCTCCACCGCGATGGCCACCGAACTCCACACCGTCGCGCCCGGGTTGGCCAGATGCAGGAAGCCGAACAGCAGGGCGGTGACCGCCAGCGCGACCCAGCTGCCGAACAACCGTTCCAGCGCCTGCAACGCCAGGCCCCGGAACAGCAGTTCCTCCGTCACCGCCGCGCCGAAGGACACCGCCGCCATGCTCGCCACGATCGACAGAGCGCTGCCCGGCGCCCGGCTGAACGAGAACTCGGTGACCACCGCCAGGATCGACACACCGATGAACACCACCCCGATCGCCACGCCGACGAGCAGGTGCGGCACGGCGTGCCGCCGGGCGATCTCCGGCGTCTCCCGCCGCGCGACATGGCGCATCACCACCGCGTAGACGACGACCGCGACGACCGCACCCACCAGCCCGGCCACCGGCCCGCCCAGCGACAACGCCGACGCCGCGCCGACACCGACCAGTCCCACCGACATCCAGACGATCGGGAACCGCATGATGCGGCCGGCCCGCCCGGCCCGCTCATCCAGCTGTTCCCCCGGCAACGTGCTCACCAGTCACTCTCCCTGCCCCCACGGCCGCCCGGTCCGACGGCACGTTGGCAGGCTACGGACGACACCACGCCGGCGAATCACCAAGAAGTGGACGTTCGCGGTAGCTCCTGCGAGGGATACCGATCGAGGTTCATCACCTTGACCCAGGCGGCGACGAAGTCCTCGGCGAACGTGGCGCGCGCGTCGTCGCCGGCGTACACCTCGGCCACGGCGCGCAGCTCCGAGTTCGATCCGAAGATCAGATCCACCCGGCTGCCCCGCCACCTGACCGAGCCGTCCGGGTCGCGGGCCTCGAACGTCTCCGGGTCGTCGGTGACCGGCCGCCAGGTGGTGTCCAGGTCGAGCAGGTTGACGAAGAAGTCGTTGGTCAGCACGCCCGGCGTCCTGGTGAGGACGCCCACCGGGGACTCCTGGTAGGTGGCGCCGAGCACGCGCAGGCCGCCGATCAGGACGGTCATCTCGGGCGCGGTCAGCGTCAGCAGGTTGGCCCGGTCCACGAGCAGGAACTCGGCCGGAAGACGGTGTCCCTTGCCCTGGTAGTTGCGGAATCCGTCGGCGGCCGGCTCGAGCGCGGCGAACGACTCGGCGTCCGTCTGCTCCGCGGTGGCGTCCGTACGGCCGGGGGTGAACGGCACCTCGATCGGATGTCCGCCGGCCGCCGCGGCCCGCTCGACCGCCGCCGAGCCGGCCAGCACGATCAGGTCGGCCAGCGAGATCTTCCGGCCACCGGTCTGTTCGGTGTTGAAGGTCTCCCGGAGGTCACCGAGGACAGTCAGCACCCGGTCCAGGCGTTCCGGCTCGTTGACCTCCCACGAGTTCTGCGGCGCGAGCCTGATCCGGGCGCCGTTGGCGCCGCCGCGTTTGTCGCCGCCGCGGAAGGTGGACGCCGACGCCCACGCCGTCGCGACCAGCTCCGGCACGCTCAGGCCGGCCGCCAGCACCCGCTCCTTGAGCGTCGCGACGCCGGCGGCGTCGACCAGCTCGTGGTCGACCGCCGGCACCGGGTCCTGCCAGATCAGCCGTTCCGCGGGCACCTCGGGCCCGAGGTAGCGCTGGATCGGCCCCATGTCGCGGTGGGTCAGCTTGAACCAGGCCCGGGCGAACGCGTCGGCGAAGGCGCCGGGGTCGGCCAGGAAGCGCCGCGAGATCTGTTCGTATGCGGGATCGACCCGCAGGGCCAGGTCCGTGGTCAGCATCGTCGGCACCCGACGGACCGAGGGGTCGAACGGATCGGGGATGATCCCCGGCGTGTCCCGGGCCACCCACTGGTGCGCCCCGGCCGGGCTCTTCGACAACTCCCACTCGTGGCCGAACAGGATCTCGAAGAAGCTGTTGCTCCACCGCGTCGGCGTCGTGGTCCAGGTGACCTCCAGCCCGCTGGTGATCGCGTCCGGGCCCGAGCCGGTGCCGAAGGTGCTGCGCCAGCCCAGGCCCTGCTCCTCGATCGGGGCGGCCTCGGGCTCGGCGCCGACGTGGTCGGCCGGTCCGGCGCCGTGCGTCTTGCCGAAGGTGTGCCCACCGGCGATCAGGGCCACGGTCTCCTCGTCGTTCATCGCCATCCGGCCGAACGTCTCGCGGATGTCGCGGGCCGACGCCATCGGGTCCGGGTTGCCGCCCGGGCCTTCCGGGTTGACGTAGATCAGGCCCATCTGGACCGCGGCCAGCGGCTCCTCCAGGTCACGGTCGCCGGTGTACCGCTCGTCGGCGAGCCAGGTGGTCTCCGGGCCCCAGTAGACGTCCTCGTCGGGCTCCCACACGTCGGGCCGGCCGCCGGCGTACCCGAAGGTCGTGAAGCCCATCGACTCCAGTGCGACGTTGCCGGCCAGGACCATCAGATCGGCCCACGACAGACTTCGGCCGTACGCCTTCTTGACCGGCCACAGCAGCCGGCGCGCCTTGTCCAGGTTCGCGTTGTCCGGCCAGCTGTTGAGCGGCGCGAACCGCTGCTGACCGGCGCCGGCCCCGCCGCGGCCGTCGCTGATCCGGTAGGTTCCCGCGCTGTGCCACGCCATCCGGATGAGGAACGGGCCGTAGTGCCCGTGGTCGGCCGGCCACCAGTCGCGTGACGTGGTCAGGATCGCGGCGATGTCCCGCTTGACGGCGGCCAGATCGAGGGCCTGGAACGCGGCCGCGTAGTCGAACGCCGCGCCCAGCGGATTGGCCTCCGCCGGGTTCTTGGCCAGGATTCGCAGGTTGAGCCGGTTCGGCCACCATCCGCGGTTGCCGCCGCCCTGGGTCGGATGAGCCGCACGGCCGTGCGCCACCGGGCACGTCGGAGCGGCGCCGGCCTCCGCGTCATGATCGATGGCCTGGTGCTGCTCGGACGGCACGGACGTGGTGCCGTCGTGATGGTCGGACATCATTTCCCTTCAGCGAGCGTCGAAGACCGGCGGTGAGCTGGGCCGGCGGTGAGCTGGGCCGGCGGTGAGCTGGGCCGGCGGTGAGCTAGGCCGGCGGTGAGCTAGGCCGGCGGTGAGCTAGGCCGGCGGTGAGCTAGGCCGGCGGTGAGCTAGGCCGGCGGTGAGCTAGGCCGGCGGTGAGCTA
>NZ_JBFBAA010000009.1:0-89470 GCF_040682035.1 Actinoplanes sp. NPDC051470 | reverse complement strand
AGGACTGAGTCGCGACTTCGGCGGCCGGGACGGACCGGACCGGGTCGCGATCCTCTCGGTTGATGGCCAGGAAGGCGGCCGCCGCGAGCGCTCCGCCGGCGACCTCGGCGACCAGATGGACCCAGATCGCGGACCAGGAGAACAGACCCATGGCCGCGCCACCGACGGCGACCGCCGGATTGAAAGCGCCACCGGAAATCGCTCCCACGGTGAACGCGCCGGCCATCACGGTTCCCCCGATCGCCAAGCCGTAGAAGGAGTTCTCCGGGTGGTCACGACTCGTGGCGACGTTCAGCACCACGTAGGCCAGCGCGAAGGTGAACAACGCCTCGACGGCGAACGCCATCGGGATCTCCCGGCCGGTGAACGACAGCGTGGCCGGCTTCGGCCCGGCGACGATCAGCCTCGCGGTCAGCGCGGCCAGCAGCCCGCCGGCGATCTGACTGATGACGTACGCGCCGGCGGCGGAACCGCTGATCCGGCCCCGGATCAGCACGGCCAGGGTGACGGCCGGATTGAAATGCGCACCGGAGACATGGCCGCCGGCATAGACCATCACCATGAGAACTCCGCCGATCGCCACCGGCGCCAACATGTTCATGCTGGTTACCGCTATGCCGACCGTCAGAACGAGAAAGAACGTTCCCACGAATTCCGCCGCGTACCTACGCACAGTTGTTCTCCTCCGTGGTCGGACGTCGTCATTCCGGCGCCGAAACCATCGACTGCCGCTGATGGGAAACGCTAGGCGATATTCGTGGCGACAGATGTTATGAATCCCTTAAGGACATCGGCGACCGCGACCTGAAGTGGTTTTCAGCCTGCTTCAGGGCCGGTTCAGGTGGCGTTGTCGATCATCGCCGCGTGTCGAAACGAGTCGGTTCGCTGGTGGTCGCGCTCTTCTCGGCGTACGCCATGGTCGCCGTGACCAAGCACCTCAGAGTGCGCACCAATGCCTTTGACCTGGGCATTTTCGAACAGGGGGTGCGCGGGTACGCCGGCCTGGGCGCTCCGCTGGCGCCGCTGAAGGGGCCCGGCGTGCACCTGCTCGGCGACCACTTCCATCCGATCCTGATCCTGCTCGCGCCGATCTACCGGGTGTTTCCGAGCCCGATCACCCTGCTGATCGTGCAGGCCGCGCTGCTGGCCCTGTCCGCGGTGCCGGTGACCCGGCTGGCCGTCGCGCGGTTCGGGACCCGTGGTGGCCTGGCGATCGGCGCCGCCTACGGGCTGTCCTGGGGCATCCAGCAGGCGGCCGGCTTCGACTTCCACGAGATCTGCTTCGCCGTCCCGCTGCTGGCCTTCAGCCTCGAGGGCCTGGCGCGGCGGCGGTGGGGCGTGGCGGTGGCCTGGGCGGCGCCGCTGCTGCTGGTCAAGGAGGACCTGCCGCTCACCGTCGCGGCGATCGGCGGCTACCTCGTCCTGCGCGGCCGGTGGCGCCTCGGCCTCGCGACCATCGGCGGCGCGGTCGGCGCCGGCCTGCTCATCGTCCTGATCCTGATCCCGGCGTTCAACCAGGCCGGCGCGTACACCTATGCCTCCGGCAGCGCCCTGCTGACCGGGGTGCCGGTCAAACTGCTGACGGTGGTCCTGCTGCTGCTTCCGACCGGCTTCCTCGCCGTACGCTCACCGCTGGTGCTCCTGGCCCTGCCCACGCTGGCCTGGCGGTTCTGGGCGGACAACCCGCACTACTGGGGGCCGCGGTACCACTACAGCGCGGTGCTGATGCCGATCGTCTTCGTGGCGATGCTGGACGCGCCGCCGGCCCTGCTCGACCGGTGCCGCCGGTGGTTGCCGGCCGCCGCCCTGGCCGTCGCGGTGTCCGCGTCGGCGGTGCTGCCGCTCCGCGCCCTGGCCGACCCGGCCACCTGGCGGCGTGATCCGGCGGCCGCGGCGATCCGGTCGGCGCTGACCCGGATCCCCGACGACGCGGTCGTGGCGGCCGACCAGCGGCTGGCGCCGCAGCTCACCGCCCGCTGCGAGGTCTACCTGTTCCCCTTCTACCCGAACGCCGTGGTCCAGCCTCAGTGGGTGGCCGTCCTCGAACCCCGGGACGCGGTGCCCGGCTATCGGAAGGTGACCTCCGATGGTGGGGTCGTGCTCTTCGTCCGCGCCAATCCGGCAAGCTGAAAGGTTTTCCGGACCGTGCGGCCGCGGGCTGGCAGGATGGTCCGATGCGGCTCCTGATGGTGGACGAGCGTGAACCGGTCGAACCCTGGGGTCGCGGCCCAACGATCCCCGGCACGCGTGCCTAGGCCGCAGCTGCCGGTACGGGTTCGGGCGGCGGCCGCGGCGGCGCTGGCGGCCGCCCTGTGCCTCGGTGGCGGGGCGCTCTGGCTGCGCCACGTGATCCACGCGAACAGTGTGGCGGGGTCCGTCGCGACCGCGCGGTCACAGGCCCGCGCCATCGCCTCGACCTACGAAACGCCCGCGGCGAGAATGAACGCGGACGGGGGCGCCCTGGCGGTGGACTGTGATGCCGCGGGTTGCCCCTACGACAAATGGTACGAGTTTCCCTATTTCGGCATGGAGATCAGCTTCGCGGTGGTCGACAACCACGGCAAGGTGCTGCTGACCCAGAACCAGTTGAGCGGTCTGAACTTCCCGGCGGTCCCACCGCGGTTCGACGAGGACTTCTTCGGCCGCCTCGACGTTCACCTGCCAGCCGCCCGCAGCGGCCCACCGGGGCAGCTCGACGGTCGCCAGGTCACCCTCGTGACCTACAACGTCAGCCCGTCGGGTGCGACCGTCTACGTCCTGGTCTCGCCGCTCGACGCGGAGGCCGCCGTGGCCCCGGTCGACGATTGGCTCCGACGTGGTCTCCCCGCCGCCGTCCTGTTCGTCGCCGCGGTGGCCTGGTGGGCGGCCGGACGCGCGCTGCGCCCGGTCGAGGGGATGCGCGCCGAGCTGGCCCGCATCACCGCCGCGGACCTCAGCGGCCGGGTGCCCCAGCCGCGCACCGGCGACGAGATCGCCCGGCTGGCCGTCACCATGAACGAAACCCTCGACCGGATCGCCGACGGGGCCGAACGGCAGCGCCGGTTCGTGGCCGACGCGGCGCACGAGCTGCGTAGCCCTCTCGCCGGCCTGCGCACCACCGCCGAGGTCACCGCCACGCACGGCGGCGTGGTCGACCCGGAGGTGCTGCGCACCGGCACCGAGCGGTTGCAGCGGCTCATCGACGACCTGCTGCTGCTCGCCCGTCTGGAACGGACGGCGCCGGCTCGGGGAGAGCCGGTCGACGTCGCCGCGGTCGCGGAGGAACTGGTCGGTGAGCGCCGCTACCGTGTGCCGCCGGACGAGCGGTTCGTCCTGGTGGCCGGTGGGCCCGCAGAGGTGATCGGGCGCGAAGAAGAACTGGGCCGAATGCTCAGGAACCTGCTGGACAACGCCTCCCGGTACGCCCGCGACCGCATCACCGTGACCGTCGCGCAAGCCGAGCCCGGCGTCGTCCGGGTGGAGGTCCGCGACGACGGCCCGGGTATCCCGGAAGCCGACCGGGAACAGGTCTTCGAACGGTTCGCGCGGGTCGACCAGGCCCGCGATCGCCGGCACGGCGGCGCCGGTCTGGGCCTGGCGATCGCCCGGGACATCGCCGTCCGGCACGGCGGCAGCCTGTACGCGGCCGGCACCACAAGCGGCGCCAGCCTCGTCGCCGAGCTGCCGCAGGCGCCACGAACCTGAAGCTCGTCATTACGCGAACGGTCATTACCAGGTTCGGCCTCGAATAATCGTTACGCGGGGACCACGACGCGGGTCGCGGACGGTAAAAGTCCTGGCCAGCCGCCCCGCCGACCCGAGCCCGGTCGGGCCGCCCGGCGATCGCCCCGGACGCTGCCGGAAGCGGCGCTTGAGCCGGCCCGACCGGACTGGCAACATTGGCCACCTTCGATGGGAGCGCTTCCACACCTGGTGAGCCCGGCACCCTGACAAGGAGGAGAAGGTTCGATGGCAGAGCACGCAGATCCGAGACGCAGGGTGCTGAGCGCGGCGATCGCCGCGGCGGCCCTCGTGCTGACGGCGGGCGTCGCGGTGGTGACCGGCACGACCGCGTCGGCCGTCCCGAACAGCACCCTGGCGGCCACCGCGGGATGCGGGAAGACCCCGTCCCTGCGCGACGGCACCTACACGATCCAGAGCGGCGGGCGAGCCCGCACGTACATCCTGCGGCTGCCCGGCTCCTACACCAGCAGCCGGTCCTACCGGCTCGTGATCGGGCTGCACTGGCTCAACGGCAGCGCGAACGACGTGGTCGGCAACGGCTTCTACGGCCTGCAGCAACGGGCCGGCGACAGCGCCATCTTCGTCGCGCCGCAGGGCCTCGACGCCGGCTGGGCCAACACCGGCGGCCGGGACGTCACCCTGGTCGACGACATTCTGCGGGTGGTCGAGAACGACCTGTGTGTCGACACGACCCAGCGGTTCGCGCTGGGCTTCAGCTACGGCGCCGCGATGAGCTACGCCCTGGCCTGCGCCCGGCCCACGGTGTTCCGGGCGGTCGCGCCGATCGCCGGCGCCAATCTCAGCGGATGCTCGTCGACCTCCCAGCCGGTCGCCTACTTCGGCATCCACGGGATTCGCGACAGCGTCCTGAACATCTCCCAGGGCCGGGCGCTGCGGGACAGCTTCGTCCGCGCGAACGGCTGCACGGCGCAGAACCCGCCGGAGCCGGCCCAGGGCAGCGGCACCCACATCACCACCAACTACGCGGGATGCCGGGACGGCTATCCGGTCCGGTGGGCCGCCTTCGACGGCGACCACGTCCCCCTCCCGGTCGACCGCAACGCCGCTTCGTCGTGGGTCTCCGGCGAGGTCTGGCAGTTCTTCGCCCAGTTCGGCGCCACCACGCCGCCGTCGCCGCCGACCTCGGAGACTCCGCCGCCCGGTGACGCGGCCTGCCGGGTCACCAGCGCGGTCAACGCCTGGAGCACCGGCCTGACCGTCAACCTCACCGTCACCAACACCGGCGGATCGGCCATCAACGGCTGGAACCTGGCCTTCACCCTGCCGGCCGGACAGAGCATCACCAACGGCTGGAACGCCACCTACTCCCCCGCCTCGGGACGGGTCACCGCCACCGACGCCGGCTACAACGCGGGCTTGGCCCCGGGCGCGTCGATCACCGTCGGATTCCAGGCCACCCACAACGGCAACAACGGCGCTCCGACCGCGTACGCGCTGAACGGCTCCTCCTGCACCAGCGCCTGACCACAACCGGCCGGGCACAAGAAAGCGAGACGACGTCACGTCGTCTCGCTTTTCTTGTCGGCAACTGATCGGAAGCGCACTGAGCCGCTGAACCATAATGTCGGCTCAGGTCGGCAGGCATGACCGGTTCACCCATTCAGATGACGTGAATCAGCATCGAGGCCAGCCGATTCACCGGATCGATGACGAGGCGATTTCTGCTTGTGGTGATGCATCCGCCACCCACCTACAGTGAATGGCCTTCCACCGGGAATTGCCGCATCACCACGATTGAGGATGCTCATGCCCGACACTCCTTTCTTGATCGCCGGCGCCGTCGTCCTGGCCGCGGTCGGCTTCGCTGTCCGGACGGCCCTGCGTTCCGGCGTCCGGTCGGGCGGGCGGCGGATCTCGCCCGCCGCATCGCGGTCGGCCCTCGCCGAGACCCGGTCGGAGCTGGTCGCGGCTCGCGCCGAGGTCGACCAGCTCACCGAGCGGCTCCGGCAGGCGCAGGCCCGGGTGACCCCGACCGCCACAGTGCCGGTCGCCCACGCCGACGGCCGGCACGTGGAGGTCTTCGTGAACCTGTCCCGGCGGCTGCAGTCGCTGGTGCACCGCGAGATCAAGCTGCTCGACGGGCTGGAGAACGAGGTCGAGGATCCTGATCTGCTGAAGGGCCTCTTCCAGGTCGATCACCTGGCGACCCGGATCCGGCGGCACGCGGAGAATCTGGCGGTGCTCGGCGGGTCGGTGTCGCGCCGGCAGTGGAGCCGGCCGGTCGCGCTGACCGAGGTGCTGCGCTCCGCGATCGCCGAGGTCGAGCACTACTCGCGGGTCAAGCTGGTGCCCCCGATCGACGGCACTCTGCCGGGGCACGCCGTCGCCAGCGTCATCCACCTGATCGCCGAGCTGATCGAGAACGCGACGATGTTCGCGCCACCACACACGCAGGTGCTGCTCCGCGCACAGCAGGTCGCGGCCGGGATGGCGGTCGAGGTCGAGGATCGCGGGCTCGGCATGCAGCGCGCCGACCTGGACCGGGTCAACCAGTTGCTGGTCAACCCCGACGACACCAACCTCGACGACCTGCTGCGGGACGGCCGGATCGGGCTCTACGTGGTCTCGACCATCGCCCGGCAGCACGGGATCACCGTGCAACTGCAGGCGAACATCTTCGGCGGCACCCAGGCCGTGGTCATCCTGCCGCCGCTGCTGATCGGCTTGTCGGCCCCTCAGGCCGTGGCGGAGGCGCCGCTGACTCAGGGGAAGGTGTCCCTGACCCAGGCGGACGAGCCGCTTCAGGCTCAGCTGCGGCCTCCGCTCGAGCGACGAGTTCCGCTCCAGAAGCGGGTTTCAACACGACCAACACCTCAGGTACGGGGGCAGTCGCCGAGCCGCGGCCAGGACACCACCGAGATCACTCGGCCGCCGGCCTGGCCGGAGGTCAAGCCCGCTCACGCGGCACAACGTCAGGTGCCTGGGGACGCCGTCGTCCTGGCCGGCGCGGCTCGCGGCCCGGCCGGGCCCCGGCCGGACACCACCGCAACCCTTGCCCAGCAACAGGTGGAAGCCACGCCGTCACGGCCCCCGCTGCCACGCCGCCGCAGTCAGACCCACATGGCCCCGCAGCTGCAACTCGGCCGGCCGTGCCCGGCGACGGAGCCGATCGGCGAACACCATCCGGGCCTGATGGCGTCGTTCATGAACGGCGTCGCGCAGGGCGAAGCAGGCGTACCCGAGGCCGGAAACCATGACTGACGACCGCGTATCTCGGAAAGGCCCAGCTCACATGTCGCTCACCGATCCCGTACGCACGTCCCGGGACCTCGTCTGGCTGTTGTCCGGATTGGTCGATCGCGTCCCGGACACCAGGAGTGCCCTGCTGCTGTCGTCGGACGGGCTGCGCAAAGCCGCTCACGGGCTGGACGACGACGGGGCGGATCACCTGGCCGCGATCGCCTCCGGGCTGTTCTCGCTGGCCCGCAGCGCCGGAACCCGGTTCGGCGGCAGCGAGGGGGTCCGCCAGGTGGTGTGCGAGCTGGACGATTCACTGCTGTTCGTCTCGGCGGCCGGCTCCGGGGCGGTGCTCGCGGTGGTCGCCGGGAAGACGGCCGACCCCGGGGTGCTGGGCTACGAGATGGCTCAGATGGTCAAGAGCGTCCGGCCGTACCTGGCCACGCCGGCCCGGCCGGCGTCCGACGTCGTGGACGTGCGCGGACGGTGAGCGTCCTCGAGGCCGACGAGCACTGGTTCGACGACGCCGCGGGACGGCTCATCCGGCCGTACACGGTGAGCGACGGCCGGACCGAACCGACCATCCGGATGGACCTGCTGTCGATGGTGATCGCCACCGGCCGCCAGCCGCAGGGTCAGCTCGGACCGGACCACGCCCAGGCGCTCGGGCTCTGTCGCAGCTTCAGCACGGTCGCCGAGATCGCGGCGCGGCTGAGGCTTCCCGCTGTGGTCACCAAGATCCTGCTTTCCGACCTGGTCGATTGGGGCGTGGTCGATGCCCGATCCCCCGATCCGATAGCTGATTCCTCGAATCCGGCGGTTTTGGAGACCATCCTCAATGCCCTTCAACGACGGCTCTGACGGCTTCCCGTCCGCGCTCAAGCTGCTGATCGCGGGCGGTTTCGGCGTCGGCAAGACCACCTTCGTCGGTTCGGTCAGCGAGATCGAGCCGCTGCACACCGAGGAACTGCTCACCACCGCGAGCGTGGGCACCGACCGGCTGACCGGCGTCGAACGCAAGACGACGACCACGGTCGCGATGGATTTCGGCCGCATCACGATCAGCCCCGATCACGTGCTCTACCTGTTCGGCACCCCTGGGCAGGAACGCTTCTGGTTCATGTGGGAAGAGTTGTCCAGCGGCGCCATCGGCGCGGTCGTGCTGGCCGACACCCGGCGGCTGGAGGACTGCTTCCCGGCCGTCGACTTCTTCGAGTCACGGGGCATCGGCTTCGTGGTCGCGGTCAACGAGTTCGGCGGCGCGTGCCGGTACGAGCTGGACGACCTACGCGGCGCGCTCGACCTGAAGCCGGAGGTTCCGATCGTGCACTGCGACGCCCGTGATCAGCGATCCGCCACCGGCGTGCTGATCGGTTTGATCCACCATCTCCTCGCCTCCCGACCTGTCCATGATCGAACGGAGTCCCCGCATGATCTACGACCTCTCCGGACACCATCCCCTCACCCCGGTGGATCCGGAATTGCCCGCTCGCATGCGCCGGCTGCACGAGCTTGGCCTGGGTGACGAGCCGGATCCGGAGCTCGACGAGTTCGCCCGGCGGGTCGGCGAGGTCACGAAGGCGCCGCTGGCCATGGTCAACTTCGTCCGGGACGACCGTCAGTACCTGGGTGGCCTGTACGCCGGCCCCACCGTTCCGGAGGCTCTCCGGACCGCCCTGGCCGGCCGCACCTTCACGCGTGAGCACGGGTACTGCCCGCACGTGGTCGTCCGCCGGAAGGCACTGGTGCTCGATGATGTCTGCGACTATCCCCGGTTCGCCGGCAACCCGGTGGTGGACGAGATCGGCATCCGCTCGTACCTGGGCGCTCCGTTGATCGACCGGACCGGCGTCGCGCTCGGCACGGTCTGCGTGGTCGACGTCGAACCACGCCCGTGGGGCCGGCCCGGCCTGGGAACCATCAAGGCGCTCGCCTCCGAGATGGTCGCGCAGATCCATGCCCGCGAGCGAACGTAGGCGCAGCCGGACGGTCACCCAGGTCGGGCAGCACTTCCGAGGAAGGCTGTCCGGCCTTCGCTCTGTCCGGCCAAGGTCGGCCGGATGGGACTTCTCGCCCATCACCGTACGTAACGAATTGACTCCGTTGAGAAACCGAGGGGCCGGTTGTAGAGTTCGGTCGAAATAGACGGCCGTGAGCTTGTTTTAATATCAAGTATCCTTTCGGGAGCCAATGATGGAAGCCGAAGCCCTCGATCACGACGCTGTTCTCTGCACAGCGACGGACGACCGGCCGGAGCCGACATCGGCGAAAAGGATGTTGGAATTCCTGCGTGCGTACTCCCGGGATTTTCTCAACTCCCGGCTGATGGACGAGCGCCGCTCTCTTCCACCGGCACTGATCTCGGATTTCGCCGACGTCGGTCTGCTCGGCCTGCAGATTCCCCACGAATACGGCGGACAGGATCTGTCCCACAACGACATGAACCGGGTGTTCACCCAACTCGGGGCCATCGACGCCAACCTCGCCGTTTTCTGCGCGGTGCACAACACTCTCGGAACAGCGCCGATCCAGCTCTCCGCCACCGAGGAGGTCCGGCGCCACGTGCTGCCCCGCCTGGCCACGGGACAAGCATTGGCCACCAGCGCGATCAGCGAACCGGGCATGGGCTCCCACCTTCGGGGCATGACGACCAGCGCGACCCGCCACTCGGACGGCTCCTACACGATCAATGGCCTCAAGAAATGGATCTCGCTGGGCGGGGATGCTCGATACGTCAACATCTTCGCCGGACTCCATGATGACGACGGCCCGGCCCGGGGCATTACCGGCTTCCTGGTGGACAGTCGTACACCCGGTTTCGAGATCGGTCCGGAAATGCTGACCCTGGGTCTGCGTGCGGTGCCCCAATACGATCTCAGCTTCCGCAATCTCTGGGTGCCTCCCTCCGCCCTGCTGGGCGTAGAAGGAGACGGCCTCAGCACGGCCAAAGCGGCATTCATGGGTGGCCGGATCATGCTCGCGGCGATGGCATCGGGAGCGGCGATGCGATCTCTCGAGCTGGCCCAGAGATTCACGTCGGGCCGTGAGGTCGCCACCGGCTCCCTGGCCGAGAACGGGCGCATCCGTGAATTGCTGGCCGAGGCGGGAGCGGCCGTCCAGGCGGTGGAAACACTGATCACCCGGATCGCGGCCTGGCTGGACGCCGGCCGGCACGTACCCGACGCCTGGTATTTCTGCGCCAAGATCCTGGGATGTGAGCTGGGCTGGCGCGCCATCGACACGGCTCTGCAGATCTTGGGCGCCCGCGGCTTCCTCGACACCAACACCGTCGGTCAGCACTTCCGGGACTACCGGTTGTTCCGGATCTTCGAGGGCTCCACCGAGGCGATCACGGTCTACCTCGGGACCATGCTGGTCAGCCACCCCGACGAGTTCACCGACCTGGTGAAGCAGGTTCACCCGACCGCGGAGGTGCTCCGGCAGGTCGACCGGGTCGTGGAGATCGGCGCCCACCGCCCCGATGACGGCGCGGCCCAGCACATCCACGCGGCGGTCATCGGCGAGCTGGCGTGCTGGACCCTGTTGACCATGGTGACCAGCGAAGCCGTCCACCGGTCGGCGATGCACGGCTACACCGCGTCCTGGGCCGAGGACCAGCTGCGGCAACGACTGGACATCGCGCGCCTGGGCGCGAAGCGGGAACTGCCCACCCGGTCGGAGTTCACGGCCCACGTGGCCGGCTATGCCGACGTCATCGGGAATGTGGACCAACGACGCTGGCCCGCCGAGGAGTGGGGCGCCGACCCGTTGCTCCGATGACGCGACGAGCCCCGGCGCGGACCGCGGCCGCCGTCCTGGCCTGGGACCGCGACCGCGGTGAGCCGCCCCTGAGCGCCGGCCTAGGCCCCGAGCGCGAGGCGGAACTGCTGGAGAGCTAGGGCGTCTTCGCGTTGCCGGCGCCCCGGTATTTCTTGAGGCTTTCCTTGAACACCTGCTTCTCGCAAGCCTGCAGATCGTCGTAGGCCTGGTTGGCGCCGGTGCCGTCGCCGTACAGGATGGACACCGGATCGCCGCCCACGGTCACGTTGTGGCCCTTGGCCCGCAGGCACTGGGCCGTCTCCCGCAACCGATCCTCGTACTGCGGGTCGATGCGACGTTCCCGGTCCTGCCAGGTCTCCGGGACGAGCAGGTCACACTTCTCCGCGGCCGCCCGGACCTCGGGTCTGATCCGCGGCTTCTCGTGGTCGTCGGGGACCGTGACGCCCAGATCGGTCAGGCACTTGCGGTGGGCCACCATGTACCGGTCGTACTCCGCCTTGCCGTCGTCCGGGCCGAGCACCGGTCGCTCCCGCTGGGCCGCCGGCGCGGAGGCCGACGCCGCGGGCGCCGATCGCAGGGTCGCGACGGCGGGCGTCTCGTTCCCGGCCGGCTCACCGCAACCGGCGAGCAGAGGGATGAGCAGCGTCGCTGCGGCCACGGCACACAGGGTTCTGATTCGCACGGGCCCATCCTTCGGCACGCTTGTCAGAACAGGGTCAGGATTGTCCACACACCTCGGCTCCGCCGGGACGTCAGGACTGGGCGGCCTCGGCGGGCGCCCGCCGCCGGGGACCGGCCACCGCGTACGCGATCAGCCCGCCGAGCGTGAGCAGCCCGGCCGTCACCGCCGCGGCCTGGCTGGACGACGGTTGCGCCGGCCAGGTCAGGATCTCCGCCGCAAGGGGCGTCTCGCCGGGGAACAGGACTGAGGCCAGCGTCCAGCCCAGCGGCAGGAACCAGGACCGCGGGGTGCCGATCGTCGCGGCACCCAGGGCGGTCAGCCCGAGCAGCCCGGCGGTGTCACGCACCACGATCGCGGCCGGGCCGAAGCGGGCCCCGGTGGCCAGCGTGACGGTCAGGGGCACCACGACGACCAGGAAGGCGCCCAGCAGGTGCGCCACCCGGCGCGACGGCCACGGCAGGGCGGCCGTCAGCTCCAGTGCGTCGTCGGGGCCGCCGAGCGTCGCGGTCAGGGCGGCCACCAGCAGCAGGACCGTCAGGATGACCGTGGCCAGGCCGACGGTGCGGCTGTCGGAGGACACCGACCACAACGACCAGATCACCACCACGCAGCCACCGGCGCCGGCCAGCGCCATCGGCACACGCCGGGAGCGCAGGTAGAGCGTCAGCCACCTCACGGCGTACCCCCGGTGATGATTCCGTCGCGGGCCGAGCACGTCACCGCAGCCTGGCGCAGGGCCACGACGCGGGCGAGCGCCTTGTCCTCAGGCAGCTTCCGCAGTCCCTGCCAGCGCTGCGTGGCCTGCGCCACGGTCTCCGGGTCGTGGGTCCCGGCCGAGAGCAGCGTCGAAGGCGTCGGCGACACCGGCGCCTGTCCCGTCAGCCAGGAGGCGGCGGCCAGGTCGTCGGCCGGATCGCTCGGGTTCTCGCAGGTCGCCCGGCCGCGGAACGCGCGGACGACCACCTCGGCCGCGCTGCTCTCGTTGCCGAGGTGGCCGTTCGGGGCGGCCACAACGTCGAGGAGCACGACGTCCGCGCGCCACGCCGGCCGACCGTCATCGGGATAGACGGTGGTGTCCTCGTGCACCTCCGCCGGAGCGTCCGGCAGCTTGGCCAGCGCGGCGAGACCGGCCCGGGCCCGCGGCGTGAACTCGGCCAGCAGCCCGGAATGGACCCGGCTGACACACACCCGGGGCGCGTCCTCGGTGCACATCAGCTCTCGGGCCACCGGATCCACCGCGTCGAGGACGGTCCGGTTGTGGTGGGGCATGACGGTGATCGCCAGCGCCGCGCCCGCCAGCACCGGCAGCACCGCGGCGACCCGGAGGCGCCGGCCCCCGGACGCCAGGAGAAGCACGGCGGTGATCGCGAGGCCGGCCATCCAGCACGCCTGGGCGACGCTGACCCGGCCCGGGACGGTCGTGTAGGCGTCCGGCATGTTCATCTGATCGATCGGCGAGAACACCAGGGACAGCCAGCCCCGTGGACGGGTCGCCCACGGCGTGAACAGCACCGCGGCCAGGCCGGCGATGGCCAGCATCGGAGCGGTCACCGGCGACGGCAGCAGGCGCCCGACGGCCAGGCCGAGCCAGGTCGCCGCGATCAGGGCCAGACACCCGACGGCCGCGACACCGAAGGCCGCGGCCGGCAGGTACTCGGCGGTGCCGGCGATCCACAGGCCGGCCAGAAGACCCATCGCGAGGTAGCCGGCCACCACCGCGACCGCCATCGCGCCCAGCGTGGGCACGATGCGCAGCGCTCTCGGCCGCGGTGTGCTGGCGAACAGCTCCGCCACTCTCGACCGGTGCTCCCGGCGCGCCTGCCACCCGCCGGCGGCCAGCGCCAGCGGCCACAGCAGGGCCAGGTACCACCGTTGGGTCATGGCCAGTTGCATCCAGCCGTCGGCGAACAGGATCCCGCCGGCGAAGAAGATCAGCACCAGGCCGAGCAGCAGCACGACCAGGGCCGTCCCCCGCGCCGCGGACCGGCGCAGCTCGATACCGAAGACCCGGCTCATCGGCCCGCCTCGGTCCGGTGGCGGCGCAGCAGCGCCGAGTAGCCCCGCTCGGCCGGGCTGTCACCGGCGTCACCATGCCCGCCCCGGGTGACCAGATCGCCGGGCGTGCCCTGGTAGACGAGCCGGCCCTCGTTGATCATGACGACGTCGGTGCAGGAGGCCACCACGTCCTCGACCAGGTGGGTGGAGACCAGGACGCTGCTGTCGACGCCGAGGTCGCGGATCAGCTCGCGGAAGTCGAGACGCTGCTCGGGGTCGAGACCGACGGTGGGCTCGTCGAGCAGCAGGATCCGCGGGTCGTTGACGATCGCCTGAGCGATGCCGGCCCGGCGCACCATGCCGCCGGACAGCGTCTTCATCCGGGCGTCGGCCTTGGCCGTCAGGCCGACCCGGTCGATCGCCCGCTGCACCGCGCCGGGCACCTCGGTCTTCGGCATCTCCTTGAGCCAGGCCATGTACTCGACGAACTCCCGGACGGTGAACCGCGGGTAGAAGCCGAACTGCTGGGGCAGGTAGCCCAGCCCGCGACGGACCGCCCGCAGATCGGCGCGACCGTGGACCTCATGCCCCAGCAGGGTCAACCGGCCGCCGGCCGGCTTGATCACGGTGGCCAGGGCCCGCATCAGCGTGGTCTTGCCGGCGCCGTTGGGACCCAGCAGCCCGTGCACGCCGGTGCCGAGGGCGAGGTCGAGCTCGTCGACGGCCAGGTGCCGGCCGGCGCGCACCCGCAAACCCTCGGCGTGCACCGCCCAGGGGTGGGTGGTGGCGACCGTCTCGGCCATGCTCACCGTACGCATCGTCTGATCCTCCGATTTGTCAGTTGAGGCCGGACAGCCGGCGGAACGCGCCCGCCCGGCTCGCGGCGAACCCGGCCAGCACGACGGTGAGCAGCGCCCACCCGCGCGCCGATCCCGGTTGCAACATGGCGGGAAGCTGGAAGGTGTAGACGGCGGGCACCACGACGGCCACGGCCCACGCGGCGCCGAGCCCGATGGCGGCGTGGCGGACACCGACGAAGGCGCCGAGCGCGATGGTCGCCGAGGTGAAGGCCAGGCAGGGCAGCAGCGTCAGGGCCACCGACACCCCGGTGCCGCTGCTGGCCAGGGCCAGCACCGGCACGATCACGACCAGGACCGCCGCGGTACGCCGCAGCAGCACGGTCAGCCCGGCCGCGGGCGTGGCGGCGATCAACTCCCAGGCCGGATCGTGCCGCCGGCTCCAGGCGACCGCCACCCCGGGCAGCGGCGCCACCGGGGCCAGCAGCATCACCAGCGACGGCATGGCGGGCGCCGTCACCGCGAGCAGGACCGCGCAGCCCAGCACCGCCGCCGTCATGCCGAGCCAGGGCGCCAGGCGCCAGACCGCCCAGCGGTGCAGCACCGCCGCCGGCCGCGGCCGGCGCACCGGCGCCGGTCCGGCCGCGATGCCCTGGCCCACCCGGGCGGCGATCCGGTCGAGACGCGCCCGGGTGTCGTCGGTCGCGACACCGGCCATCAGGGCCCGGCACGGCGGGCACGACTCGAGATGCACCTCGACCGACCACATCGTGACCTCGTCGAGGTCTGCCTCCCGGTCGGCGTAGCGGGCGATCACCGCGGGGCTCGGATGTGTGGTCATGAGAGCGCCTCCCGAAGAGCGATCCGGGCCCGCCGGGCCCGGGATTTCACCGTGTTCTCCGGCACCCCCAGCAGCAGCGAGGTCTCGCGCACCGAGAAGCCGTCGAGCACCATCGCGCGCAGCACCTGGCGCGCGTCCGGCGGAAGCGTGAGGAGGGCATGCTCCAGCTCGTGGCCGACCTGGCCGAGCATCACCTCGTCCTCGGCGGCGGGGGCGACCAGCTCGGCCGGCGGCAGCGGCGGCAACTGGCTCTGCCGGGCCCGGCGGCGGAAGGCGTCGATGAGGCGGTTGGCGGCGATGGTCCACAGCCAGCCGGCCGCGTTGCCCGGCGTGGCGGACCGGGCGAAACTGCCCGCGGCCCGCCACACCGCCAGGTAGGTCTCCTGCATGACGTCGTCGACCACGTCGTCGTCGAGGCACCGCCGCCGCAGCCGGGCGAGCAGCCACGGCGACGTCCGCCGGTACAGCTCGTCGAAGGCCGGCCGGTCACCGGCGGCGGCGCGGCGCACGAGCTCGTCCTCGTCGGCGGCCTGGAGGCTTCGTTTCACATCCGGCTTGACGACCACGCCGCGGCTGAAGGTTCAATCCGCGATGTGACGCGGGCCACTCTTCCGTGACCATCTGAGGCTCGCAGTCGGCCGACGCCACCAGCGTCTGGTCCGTTCCGGTCTCGCTCGGTAAGACTGGATGGACCACCGATCAGGTCACACGATCTCCGGTATTTTCCCGTACGGACAGATCTCGACCGGGCGGCGAACCGGACCGGCCGCTCCTCGTCATGATGGTCATGAACCATCCGCTCGTCACGTCGCCCCACGACCTGCCCCCACAGCTGGCCAACCTGCGCGCACACTGGCTCGCCTGGGGTGATGGCTCGAGGGAGGTCGACGCCGACCTTTCGCTCTATCGGAGCGGCATCCAGCATGGCCTGTTCAACGGCGTTCTGCGGGTGCACGGCCGCGACCCCGGCGAGGCCGCCGCCGAGGCCGAAGCGGCGCTGTCCGGGGTGCCGTGGAACTGGTGGATCGGCCCGGACAGCGATCCGGGTGTGGCCGAGGTTCTGCAGAGCCGGGGCTACACCCACCGCGGGGCGATGCCGGTGATGGCGGCGGACCTGACGACCGTTCCCCGCCCGTCGCCTCCCCCGGGCCTGATCATCGAGGAGGCGACCGATCGCCGGGGCATCACGGACTATGTGAACGCCTACTCCCGCGCCTTCGGGTTCGCGGACGAGGTGCGCGCCGCGGCGACGGCGGCCGAGGTCGCCTTGCGCACCGACCTGGGCACGCTGATCCGCCTGGTCGGGTACCTGGACGGGCAGCCGGTCGCGACCGCCGCCGTGGTGCTCAGCCACGGCGTGGCGGGGCTCTACTGGATCGGCACCGCGGCCGGCCACCGCAATCAAGGCCTGGGCGCGGCCCTGACCGCGGCAGCCATGTCGGCGGCGAGCCGGCGTGGGATGTCCGTCTGCACGCTCCAGGCCAGCGCGCTCGGCCGGCCCGTCTACGCCCGGCTGGGCTTCGCCGAGGTCGGCCAGGTCGCCCTCTACGCCGTCCCCGGCCGGTAGTCAGCGCCGCCCGAGGTAGGCCCGCGCCACCTGACCGGCGAAGAACGCACTGAAGCGCAGCACCGTGCCGGCGCCGGTGCGGCCCGGTGGGGTGCCGGTGGCGCGTACGGAGGACAGCATCCGTAGCGTGTCCGCGACCCCCACTCGCACCCGCCCGGTCGGCACGGTGGCGTCGTAGCGCCGGGCCGGTGTGGCCGGGCCGGCCTCGGCGGGCAGGCCGACCGTGCCGGCCATGGCCTCGGCGAACCGCACCCCGGGCGGCACCGGACGGCGCGGCCCGATCAGCCGTACGCTCTGCACCGCGGCGTCCTCGGGCACCGCCCCGCGCGTTGCCCCGGCGTGCTCGGGCGCCCGCCAGGACGCGTCGCCGGTGATCCGCCGTACCGCTAACTGAGCGCAGCGTTCGGCCACCGCGGTGATCGTCAGCGACGGGTTGCCACCGGTCGCGCCGGGCAGCAGCGCGCCGTCCAGGACGTAGAGCCTGGGATGGCCGAACACCTCGCCGTCCGGCGAGGCCGCGCCGGTGTCCGGGCCGTCGCCCATCGGCACGCCGCCCAGGTTGTGCACGGTCACCGGCTGCCGGAACAGCCGCCACATCGGGGTGGCGAACGGGGTGCCGCCGAACGCCCGGACCACCTGACCGGCGAGCGCCTGCTCGTCGGCGTAGAGCGGGTCGTTGCGGGTGGTGTCCCAGACGACCCGCAGCCGGTGCTTCGGCCCGCGCAGCTCGATCCGGCCCTCGGCGCGGTCGCGGCCCATCGCCAGCAGCACGGCGGTACGCCGGGCGTCCAAGTGCGCGCCGAACGCGCGGGTCTCGCCCAGCGCGGTGGTGATGGTCGGGCCGACCGCCCGGGGCGAAGTCGGTGTCCAGGTTGCGGCCGAAGCTGAGGAAATCGCCGTTGCCGGAGTACCGGGTGCCGAGCGCGGCGGACAGGCCGGGCAGCGTGCCGTACTGGTCACGGCTGCGGAGCAGCAGCTCGGTGGTGCCGATCGCGCCGGCGCAGACAAACACGTAGCGGGCGGTGACCTCGCGCTCCACGCCCTCGCGACCGGCGCCGGGCCGCCCGTGCTCACGCAGCCGAACCCGGTAGCCGCCGTCGCCGGTGACGCCGACCCACAGCGCCTCGGTGCGCGTCCCGACCGTGGCGCCGGCCCGCTCGGCCAGCGCCAGGTCGTTCAGGTCCAGGGTGTTCTTCGCCCCCACGTTGCAGCCGATGTCGCACTGCCCACAGAACGTGCAACCGCGCTGCGGCACCCCGAAGCGGTTGGTCTGGCCCGGACCGCGGTCGTCGAACGTCACCGCCAGGTTGGGGTGGAAGAAGCCGTCCCGGTGGCCGAGCCGGTCGGCCGCCGCCGCCATGAAACGGATCCATCCCGATCCTCCCGCCGCTCACCGCGCGAGGCGTCCAAGGGGATGCGCTCGAACAGGTCGTTGAGGACGACGAGATCCAGGAAAGCACACCCGGATCGCCGTACCCCAGGCTGCCCTCAGGACGTACCGCGGATTGCCCTTGCAAGTGCTCGGCGAGCTGCTGCGCGCCTTCCTTGCGGTGAGCGGCTTGCAGGCGCCGCTGTCGGCCCTGCTCGCACCGGCGTCCTGCTCAGGGTCCTGCGGAATCGGCGCCGTCGAGCGGCCGGTCCGGGACACGGAGCGGCAGGTCGACGGTTCCGCCCCGCGACACCGGCTGGATGCCGGCGAGTCCCTCGTCGCGCGCACGGTTCAGATAGCGGTCGAGCGGGGACTTCATCACCCGGTAGTCGTCGAAGTGGATCGGGACCGTCCGGCCGGGGTTGATCAGGTGGGTGAGTTCGGTGCCCTGCCGGTCGTCCATGGTGACCAGCAGGCCGAGCACCCGGGTGCCGCCGAGGTGGATCAGCATGGCGTCGATCTCGCCGAACCGGCGTGGGATCTCGGCCAGGCCGGGCCGGAAGAGGGTGTCCCCGGTGATGTAGAGGGTGAGACGCGGTGTTCCCCGGACCGCGAACTCCACGACCGAGCCCATCACGTCGGGCAACAGCGCGTCGGCGAATCCCGGCCCGTGGCGGCCCGGCACGGCCGTGACCCGCAGCCGCTGCTCCCGGCGGGTCCATTCGTGCGATTCCCAGGTCGGCAGACCGTGGACGGCGCGGAATCGCCGGTCCAGGCGGCGTTCGGCCTGGGGTGTGGTGATGATGGGCAAGGCCGGGTCCAGGCGCTGCCGGGCGGCACGGTCGAAGTGGTCGCCGTGCAGGTGGGACAGCAGCACCGCGTCCAGATCGACATCGTCGAGCACCTGCAGCGCCGGGTCGCGCAGGCGCTTGGTCCACATCCCGTAGCCGAGCGAGACCCGGCTGCCGGCCGGGCCGAACGCCGGGTCGGTCAGCAGGGTGAAATCGCCGATTCGCAACAGCACGGTGGCGTTGCCGATGAAGGTCGCGCCGGCGCGCATGGGTCCTCCTGACGGATGGTGAGACCGGCCGGGTACCCGGCCGCCGGCGAAAGTAACGGCGGGCCGGTCAGACATCGGCCGGCAGGCGCCAGGCGCGCCGCGGCGTCCGCGGTGATGCGGGAGCGACGGCGGTGTACCACTGATGGAGGAAGATCGTGATCAGCAGCAGGTCGAGCAGGTCGCCGCCGTAGTACATCAGCTGGGCGCCGGCCTCGGCCTGTGCCGCCGCGACTCCGGCGGGCGGGTGGGCGTACACGAATTTGGCCAGGATGTCGTGGGCGGCCAGGAAGGCGATCAGGACCGATGCCCGGGTACGTCGTCCCGGCCGGTGCGGCGCGGGATCGACGCCGATGACGGCGGCGGTGAACAGGTAGCCGGCCGCGAAGGTGTGGACGGTCACCAGGACGTGCAGACCGGGGTGCTCGCCCATCCGTGGGTAGATGCCGGTGGTGTAGAGGGCCCACAGGCCGCCGGCGTTGAGGGCGGCCGCGGTGACCGGGTGGGTGAGGATCCGCAGCGGACGCGTCCTGAGGAAGCGGGACAGGCGCCGGGCCCCGGCCACCGGCAGCGCCCGGAGGGCGAGCGTGATCGGGGCGGCCAGGACCAGCAGCATCGGGGCGGCCATGCCGAGCAGCAGATGGCCGGTCATGTGGGCGGTGAAGTCGCCATGGCCGGCGCCGGTCACCGCGATCGCCGCCGCCAGCAGACCGGCGCACCACGACAGGGTGCGTCGAGTGGGCCACGGGTCACCGCGCCGGTGGATCATCCGGACGGCGCCGAGGTAGCCGACGGCCGCGATCGCCAGCGGCGCGGCGTACACCAGCCAGAACAGTCCGACGCCGCCCTCGCCGGTCATGTCGTGCACGGCGGCCTTCTCAGCGCCCGGGCCGGTGGGACCGCACGAGCAGCGCCACTCCCCCGATGACCATGCCCAGGGCCAGGATGTTCCAGGTCCAGTCGTACGGCGCGAGGTCCACGTGGTACCGGATCTGGTGCAGCCGCATGAGCTTGTGCTGAACGGTGCCGTCGTAGAGCTGGAAGCCTCCGGCGCCGGTCAGCAGGCCGCCCCACCAGCGCCGGCCGTGGAACGCGCCACGGCGGCGCAGGTCGGCGAAGAGGAACAGGGCGGCGACGGCGGCGAACCAGCCCACGGCGTGGAAGATCCCGTCGGAGACCAGGCCGGCGGCCGGGGTGGACCGGTCGTAGAAGTGGTGCCAGTGCAACAGCTGATGAAACACGGTCTCGTCGACGAACGCGGCGACACCGATTCCCAGCAGCACCCCCGACAGCACGTTACGGCCGGCCGCCACATCGGCGGCGGCACTACGCGGTCCGGACACGACCAGCCTCCAGCATGCTCATGCCAAGGTGGCTTCCCCATTCCGGGGTGTCTAGACCCGGGTGAGGGAGATCCGCCGGTCTACCCGGGTGTCTGACTGATCTTCCTGGTAGGTGGCGCCGCCGTGCGATTCCTCGGTCCGGGCCGGGCTCCGCCCTCGGGCGGGCCGGCTTCGGACTGGGCGCCGGCGGCCAGATCGGGGGCGGTCCTGGCCGAGCTGGCCGCGTGGACCGTGCGGGTTGACGGCCCGTACTGTTTTCGGCTGGCATCGGACATGGCGGTGAGAAAGCGGGGTATGCGGCCACACCTGCTACGACTCGGGAGGAACGGGTGGCCATCCCATCGGCGTCACCGTCGCGGCCGGGCCGGCCCGGCAGCGGCCTCACCGACGACCTGATCATCCTGGCGGGGACGCCGGACGACGGGTCCGACGTGCCGGCCCTGCTGCGGTCGATCACCCAGTTCGCAGCCGATCTGCTGCCACCGGTGGACTATGCCTCGCTCACCGTCCGTGAGGAGGACGGTTATGTCACCGTCGCCATGAGCAGCGAAATAGCGCTCGCCGTCGACGAAGCCCAGTACGCCGAAGACGCGGGTCCCTGCCTCGACGCGTTACGGACGGCCGAGCCGACCGCCGTCCCGCGGATCGACGCGACCGTGAACTGGCCGGGTTTCCGGGCCGAGGCGTACCGGCTCGGCCTGCGCGCCTCGTTGTCCATCCCGCTGTTCGCCGGCCGTGGGACAACGATCGCGGCCCTCAACCTCTATGGCCGCGACACCCAGGCCATGGCCCCGTTGAGCGCGGCGGTGCTGACCACGTTCGAGGGCTACCGCGAAGGCGGGAACGACGCCTGGTCCGGATCGGACGGCCTCGATCCGGGAGCGCTCAGCCTGGTGAACGGGCTGACCGGCGCGCTCGCCGTGCGCTCCAGGATCCAGATGGCCCTGGGCGTGATCATGGCCGCGGAACGCACGAGCGCCGACCACGCCTACCCGGTTCTGCGCTCGCGAGCCGCGACGACCGCGTTGTCGCTCACCGCCGCCGCCGAATCGATCCTGACCCGGGCCGGCAACCAGCCGCACTCCTGACTCCGCTTGGAGCATCACATGACCGACTCGCAGCCCCTGGACCCCATCGAAGCCTTCGGACGACTCGGCCGGATCAAGCTCGCGGAAACCGACCTCAAGGGCGTCCTGGACGAGGTCGCCCACCTGGCCAGACGCACCGTGCCCGGCGCCGTGGAGGTCTCCGTCACCCTGATCGACAGCAAGGAGGCATACACGGCCGCCTACACCGGACAGCTCGCGCTCGACCTCGATGAGCTGCAGTACGGCAAGGGGTACGGGCCGTGCCTCGACGCGTCAGCCGCGGCCACCACCCTGTCGCTGCCGGACATGGCCACCGAGGACCGCTGGCCGGACTGGGCCGCCCGGGCCCTCGACGCCGGCGCCCACAGTTCCCTGTCCATCGGCCTGCCCGTGCACGAGCGGGTCACCGGCGCGCTGAACTTCTACGCCACCGAAGCCGAGGCCTTCGACCACGACGCGGCCATCCTCGGTCAGACGTTCGCCGGCTACGCCGCCGTCGCGCTCACCAACGCCCACCTCTACGACGCCCAGACGAACCTGGCGCGGCAGATGCAGGAGGCGATGCAGAGCCGCGCCGTCATCGAGCAGGCCAAAGGCATCATCATGGGCAGCCGGCACTGCACCGCCGACGAGGCGTTCGCCGTCCTCACCAGGATCTCGCAGGACACCAACCGCAAGCTTCGCGACGTGGCGACCGCACTGGTCGCGAGTGCGTACCCGGACCCTGAGCCCTGAGCTGTCCGGTCAGATGACCAGCAGTCCCAGCGCGGGCCCGTTGCCCTTCAGCCACCGCACCGCCTGGTGGACGGACAACGGCCCGGCCTGCCCCTCGCCGGGCGGGTCGGCCCGGAGGCGTCGGGTGGCCCGGCCGGCCGCGGGCGGCAGGAGCGGATACCGGCCGGCGAGCAGGGCGTCCACCGTTCCCGGCCGACGGCCGAACGCCGCGATCGTGCGCCAGTGCCACAGGGTCGCGGTGTCGTCGTGCAGGGTTCCGGGCGGGTCCGGCAGGACGTCGACGGCGTCGAAGGGCTCGCTTCCGGCCAGCCACCACTCGGCGGCTTCGGCCGCCTGCCGCGACGACGACTCGCACCAGTAGGGCACCTTCCGGTCGTCGGCGACCGGCCAGGGGTCGATCATCCGGCCACTGGCGACCACAGCCCGCCGGGCCTGCGCCGAGGGCCGCAGCCAGACCTTGTACAGGTCCGCCACCGCACCGCTGAAACCGTGGGGATCCCGGAAGAGCACCCGGTAGCCGGCTGAGCCGGTCTCGGCCGCGATCCGCCGTAGTTGCGGTTCGATCGCGGGCTCACCGCTGGTCTCCGCGTACTGACGGGAGCTCTCGTAGTTCCGCGACGGCGGGTCCTCGGCGCCCAGACTCCGCAACAGCTTGGTCAGGGCCCGGCTGTCCGGGCGGTAGTCCTCCGCCGTCCAGCCGCTGGTCGGCGTGCCGACCTGGAAGCCGTACCCCGGCGGACCGTCCGACACCGGCCAGTCGCGCAGATCCCGGACCAGCACCGACGCGCCGCCGGCAGCCACGCGGGAACGGAGAAAGATCTGGTACGCCTCGGGCAGCGTCCGCCAGCGCACCTGCATCGACACGGTGGCGCCGCACAGCGAGCCGCGCAGGACCGGATCGTGCACCTGGCGAACGGTGATGCCCGGGTTGCGGGCCAGGATGCGTTCCGCCAGCCCGGCGCCCCAGGCTTTCGCCGCCGCCCAGTCGGTGACCGACCCACCGGGCCATGGCGCGGTCACGGTGAAGGTGGTCGGCAGCCAGGCGGCTCCGCAGGCGGCCGCCAGATGCACGGCCGCGCCGTGCGGCGAACCCAGCACGACCGCCGGGTAGGTGGCCGCCGCATACCGGCTCACGATCCAGTCCGCCACGGCCTCCGCGTCGATGTCGTCGATCCGGTCCAGCGGCACGGCTTCGTCGACGGCCTTCGCCGTGAGAGCGGCACGGCGGACCGGCTCCGGCAACGCGCCGTGGCAGCCCAGCACGGGAACCCGTTGCAGGAAGCCGCCACGGCGCTCGGCCGGCGGCACGGCCATCGCGAGCAGCGCCCGGCCCATGCTGTCGGCGCAGACCACCCGGCCGGCCGGCAACGCGTCGAGCGTCGGGTGTGGATGGTTCTGATCCATTGCAGCAGTACCGCCGTCCGCGCGGGAGATACCGGAATGTCACCGGTCCCGCTCGGCTACCCCTCGTCATCGCGATTATTCGGTCTCGACGAGTTGCTCGCGCAGCTTGAGCAAGGCGCCGGAGAGGATCCGGGAGATGTGCATCTGCGAGACGCCGATCTGCTCGGCGATGGCCGCCTGCGTCTGGTTGCCGTAGAAGCGCATCGCGATGATGCGCCGCTCCCGGTCGGTCAGGCGGGCCATGGCCGGGGGCAGGGCGACGTTGAGCTCCACCAGGTCGTAGCCGTGGTCCTGGGCGCCCAGGATGTCACCCAGCTCGAACCCGGAGTCGTCATGGATCGGCGTGGAGAGCGACACCGCACGGTAGGCGTAGGAACTCTCGAGTCCTTCCAGGACCTCTTCCTCGGACGTGTTCAAGTGGCCGGCGAGGTCGGCGACCGTGGGCGACCGGCCCAGGGTCTGGCCGAGTTCCACCCGCGCCCGCCCGATCGCCAGCCGCGTCTCCTGCACCCGGCGGGGTGCCCGCACGGACCAGGTCCGGTCGCGGAAGTAACGCTTGATCTCGCCGGTGATGGTCGGGAAGGCGAACCCGACGAACTCGACGCCACGGCCGGCGTCGAACCGGTCGACCGCCTTGATCAGGCCGATGGTCGCCGTCTGGCGCAGGTCGTCGACCATGTCGCCCTGCCGGGCGTAACGGCGGGCCAGCCGGTAGGCCATCGGCAGCCACGCCTCGATGACCTGCTCACGCAGGGACCGCCGGTCTGGGTGGGACGGTGGGAGGGCGCAGAAGGCCAGCATGAGCCGGTCGGCCCGCTCGTCCTCGTCGGTCCGGTGGGAGCCGGTGGGGGCCGAGGTTGTTGTCCGCATGGTGTCTCCTCGCGGCGCGCGAGCGTCGTAGGCATGAGACATGCGAGACGAGCCGTCGCGTCGAGACACCCGAGGCATAAGGGGCCGGCGAACCGCAACGTCGTCCTTGCACGTCGGGGCTCGGCACCGTCTTGACCGATTCCAGAAGGCTAGCCGAAAAGGCGACCCGTGGCCAGCCGAAAGTATGAGCGGGTCACGGTCGAGGGTGGGTTGGCGGCCGGGGTGCGCCGGCCGGACGGCCGGCGCACCCGATCCCGCTCAGTCCAACGCGCCCTTGATCTTGTTGACGACGTTGGCGACACCCTGGGCGTGCGCCCCGGCGCCGGTGCCCGGCTTGCCCTTGCCCATCGCGCCGTCGTACGTGACGTACAGCTTCGGGTCCGGCGCCGGACCGAGCGGCTTGTCGTCGGTCAGCGGCTGGGCGTCCGGCACGTACACGATCTCCTTGTCGCCCTTCAGGGTCGGACCCTGCGCCCACCGGCCCTCCCCGGCCGTGCTCGCCGGGTCGAAGCTGTAGAACGTGTGGTTGGCCTCCTGGTTCTCGTCCTCGGCGTTCGAGTCCTCGATGCCGGTCTCGGTGAAACCGTCCGCGATCAGCTGCTCGATGCCGAGCAGCCACTGCTGCTGGTGCCAGGTGTCGCGGGCCAGGTTGAACTGCAGCATGTCCTTGACCCCGCGGTCGTCGGTCATGTTGTAGACCCGGCTGGTCATCAGCCGGCTCTGCGCCTCGGCGGCCACGTTGGACCGGAAGTCCGCCAGCAGGTTGCCGCTGGCGATGATGTAACCGGTGTTCCACGGCACACCGGCGGCATCACGTGGCAGCGCGCCCCCGCCGCTGACGATCGCGTGCTGCGGGTTCATCCCACCGAGCACCGCGGCCAGCAGCGGGTTGGCCGCCGCCGCCTTCTCGGTCGCCTCGCCCGGCGCGCCCTCGAGCAGCCGGGCCAGCATGGTCGTGAGCATCTCGACGTGGCCGATCTCCTCCGTCGCGATGTCCATGATCATGTCCTTGTACTTGCCCGGCACCCGGCACGACCAGCCCTGCCAGAGGTACTGCATCATCACGGTCATCTCACCGAACTGGCCACCGACCAGCTCCTGCATCTTCGCGGCGAGCAGTGCGTCCGGCTTCTCCGGCTTGGCCTGGAACTGCAGGTAGTCGACGTGCTTGAACATCAGAACCTCCATGCGGAAGGGATTGGCCTGACCCTGGGCTACCCGCGGTCCTGGCCCTGGCGGGCCCGCATCGGGCCCTTCGGGGCCTGGCCCGGCGGGGTCACCGGTGGCCCGGCCGGGTCACCGGCGCGGGCATCCGGCAGACGCCCAGCCGTCGCACCCGGGGAGATCGTCATGGCTGTCGTCACGCCCGCGCCTCCGGTCGGCGCACCGACCCTGCGACGGCGCATCGGCCGGCTGGCGCCGTGGTTCGGGCCGGCCTTCGTGGCCGCGATCGCGTACACCGATCCGGGCAACTTCGCCACCAACTTCACCGGCGGCGCGACCTTCGGCTACCAGTTGGTGTGGGTCATCGTCGCCGCCAACCTGATGGCGATGCTGATCCAGTCGTTGTCGGCCAAGCTCGGCCTGGTGACCGGCCGCGACCTGCCGCAGCTCTGCCGGGACCGGTTCCCCCGCCCGCTCACCCGGGCCCTGTGGGTGCAGGCCGAGCTCGTGGCCATGGCCACCGACCTGGCCGAGATCATCGGCGGTGCGCTGGCGCTGAACCTGCTCTTCCAGGTGCCGCTCCCGGCCGGCGGACTGATCACCTGCGTCGTCGCCCTCGCGCTGCTGACGCTGCAGCGCCGTGGGGTACGCCGGTTCGAGACGGTGATCGCCGGACTGCTGGGCGTCATCCTGCTCGGCTTCCTGTACAACGCGGTGCGCGCCGGCGTCGATCCGGGCGCGCTGGCCACCGGAATGGTGCCGTCGCTGTCCGGAACCGACAGTCTGGTGCTCGCCACCGGCATCCTCGGCGCCACGGTGATGCCGCACGTGATCTATCTGCATTCGGCCCTGACCAAGACGCGTACGGCCCGGGCCGCCGATCCGGCCGAACGCCGGCAGGCGCTGCGGTGCCAGCGCGTCGACACCCTCGTCGCGCTCGGGGCCGCGGGACTGGTCAACCTGGCCATGCTGGTGATCGCCGCGCAACTGTTCTTCGGATCCGGGATCGCCGGCACGGACCGCCTCGATGGCATCCACGCCGGGCTCGGCGCCGCCATCGACCGGTACGCGGCGCTGGCGTTCGCCGTGGCCCTGCTCGCCTCGGGCCTGGCGTCGTCGAGTGTCGGCACCTATGCCGGGCAGGTCGTCATGCAGGGCTTCATCAAGCGCAGCATCCCGCTGCCGGTGCGCCGGATCCTGACCATGGCCCCGGCCATGGTCGTGCTGGTCCTCGGCGCCGACCCCACCCAGGCCCTGGTGTGGTCACAGGTGGTGCTCTCCTTCGGCGTGCCGTTCGCCCTCATCCCCCTGATCCTGCTGACCCGGCGCCGCAACGTCATGGGCGAGCACACCAACAGCCGGACCGTGACGGCAACCGCCACCGCCGTGGCCGCGCTGATCATCTCGCTCAACGTCGCGCTGGTCGTCCACACGGTTGCCGGTTAGGACGTTTCACCGTTCGGAGGACGGGCAGTCGCGCCGGTACCCCGCAGGTATCGGAGGACCGTCATGGCTCTTCACAGGATTCCCGCGCTGCCGGCCAGCGCCGCAGCTTCCGTCCGGCTCGACACCCGCATCTTGCGCAGCAGCGTCGCGGTCAGCCGCTTGACCGTGCGCTCGGAGACGTGCAGCTTCAAGGCGATCTCCGTGGTGGTGGCCCCGGCCGCGATGAGCTGCAGCAGGTTCCGGTCCGCCTCGTCGAGGTCCGCGGGGGCCGGGCGGGCGTCCCGGCCCGATCCCAGCAGCGCGGCGAGCAGACTCGACGGCAGGACCGCCCACCCGCCCAGCACCGCCAGCAACGGCCGCACCATGTCCTCGGCCTCGCTGCTCTTCGGCAGGAACCCTTCCGCACCGGCCCGCAGCGCCTCGATGGCCGGCCGCGGATCGTCGTCACCGGACATCGCCACGATCCGCACCCACGGTGTGGTGGACCGGATGGCGGCCACCGCCCTGACCCCGCCCGGGGCCGGCATGTGCAGGTCCACCAGGACCAGATCCGGGACGGTACGCCGGACCAGGCTCGCCGCCGCCGAGGCATCCCCGGTCGAGGCGACCACAGTGGCCAGCCCACCACTCACGTCGGGCAGCAACAACTCGAGCCCGCGGACGAACAACGGGTGGTCATCGACGAGGGCAACTGCGATGGCGTTCGGCATGGAAGCCGCTTGCCCGATGAAGGACCGAACATGCCCGGTCTGAGCCGCCGATGGCGGAGCGGGCGCCGGCCGCAGCCGGCCGATCCCGGCCTGGTGTTGCTGCGCAGTGTCTGTCATGAACTGCGCCCGCCGGTCTCCACCCTCACCTCACTGGTACGCGCGCTGGAGACGCAGCCGTCCGAGTCGGCCCGCGGTGAGCTGGCCCGCCTGGCCGGTGAGCACGTAGCCCATGCGGAGGCCGTCCTGCGGCAGGCCGCCGCGGCGGCGTACGGCATGACCGGGCCCGCGGACCCACCCGTCCCGCTGCACCGGATCCTGCCCGTGGTGTCGGCGGCCGTGCCCGCCGGGCGGCTCGTCGTCCGGCTGGGCCGGGCCACCGCTGAACGGCTGGTGCACCCGCGGCACGCCGGTCAGATCCTGATCAACCTGCTGACCAACGCCGACCGGCACGGCCCGGCCGGCGGGTCGATCGAGCTGACGGCCCGCGCTCATCGGCGCGGTCTGCGGCTGACCGTCACCGACGGCGGCGCCCTGACCCCGGACCTCACCCGGTCACTGCACCGGCGCACCCCGCCGGCCGGGGAGAAAGGCCTCGGGCTCTGGGTCGTACGCCACCTCGTGGCCGTCCACGGCGGCACCATCCGCGCCCGGAGCCTGACCCCGCACGGCCTGGCCGTCGAGGTGACGCTGGCCCGCCCCCGACATTGACCCGGCCGGGCCACCGCCTGGCCCCCGCGGGACGCCCCGGCGGGCACTCCGTCGCCATGGCCTGTCCGACCGGGAGGCGCCGCCGGCAAGAAAGGACCGAGCCGTGCTCACTGCCCTGCTCACCCGTAGCGTCGTAGTCGCGGCCTACCTGCTCGCGCTGCTGTTCCACGGTCGTGCCGACCTGCCGACCGGCCTGCTGGCCGGCGCCGTCATAGCGGTGTGGACCGTTCCCCTGGTCCGTGACCGGATGACCCGGAGGTCCGCGCCGCACGGCGGCTGACGTCGCCCAGAAACTTGCCCTTTGATGCGTTAGTCCGGTCCCGACCTGGGAAGCCGCAAGTATCCCCTAGGAAAGCGAGTGGAAAAATGGCCAGCAGCGCCCACACAAGCAATGTCACCTCGGCCCGCCGGCCGGTGCAGACCGCGGCACTGGTCGTCGCGATCGTCTTCCTCCTGGTCGGGGTCCTGGGCTTCATCCCGGGCATCACCAGCGACTACAGCAGCATGTCCTTCGCCGGGCACCACTCCGACGCCAAGCTCCTCGGAGTGTTCCAGGTGTCCGTGCTGCACAACATCGTCCACCTGCTGTTCGGCCTGGCCGGCCTGGCCCTGGCCCGCACGGTCTCCGGCGCCCGGGCCTACCTGATCGGCGGCGGAGCCATCTACCTGGTTCTCTGGCTCTACGGCCTGGTCGTCGGGCAGGACAGCTCGGCCAACTTCGTCCCGCTGAACCCGGCCGACGACTGGCTGCACCTGTTCCTCGGGCTCGGCATGATCGCCCTCGGCCTGCTCACCACCCGCCGGGCCGTCGCCCGCCGGTGACGGGACATCCCTTATGGACGCCGACGCGGGCACCCGTCCGCGTCGGCGTTTTCCCAACCCGGCGGCTTGACGCGGCCGATCGTGGGTAGCCGACGGGCATGACGAACAGTGACGAAGGTGTGTGGCGCGACGAGGAGAAACTGCCGTTGTCTGAGCTGAACCAGGCGATGGCGACGTTCTCGCAGGACGGTCAGGCCGATGATCTGACCGGCTCGGACGCGGGCGCCGAGGCCGAGTTCGGGGACGGTGCGAACACCGAGCGGGCGGAGGCCGACGGCGCCCCGGGTGACCCCGACGCGACGTCGGCGGCGGGCCGGCGGCTACGGCCATCGCCGGACGGCACGTCGGTCGGCGGGCGGACCGGGCCGAACTGACCGACCGCCGGCGCCCGCGCGTAACAGCCGCTCGGGCATCAGGACCAGAACGGCATCCCATCCGGTACGCACGACCGCGGTCGTGCGTACCTGCCGTTCGCTGTCGTCTCGCGTCATCCTCGGTCTCCTCCTCGTCGCTCTTCGAGCCGGGTGCCGGCGCTGTCGGCCCGGCCCGCGGCGACGTCGCCGAGTTCGCGACGGGCGGCAGGCCCGTCGTACAGATGAGCGTTGGCCATGGCGACCGCGGCGTACCCACCGAAGGTCTCGGCCAGGGTGACCGCGTCCTCGTCGAAGGCGTGCGGCTTGCGGGCGTACACGTTGAGGGCCCCGCTCACGTTTTCGTGCAGTGGCAGTCCGATCGACACCGAGCTGTGCACCCCGGCGTCGAGGGCGCGGTCCGCCCAGTCCGGCCACCGGCTCTCGCCGGCCATGTCCGGCACGCTCACGGTGATGTTCGCGGCGGCCGCGGCCAGGCACGGACCGTGGCCCTGCTGGTACTGCCACTCGTCGACCGTCAAGGCCCGTTGCCCGGTGAACGCGGCGGTGTGCGCGCCCCCGGCGCCGAGGAGAGTGACCGACACGTCGTCGGCGCCCGGGATGCTGCGCCGGGCCAGGTCGGCCACCTTGGTCAAGGCCGTCGCGACGTCGGTTTCGGTGAAGTCGATCCGCCCGAGCTCGGCGAACGCGTCGGTGGGCTTGATGGCTTGCGGGTCGGTCATGAAACTGTCCTTCCGACACACCGCCGCACGCGGCAAGGTGGGTTCCGGTCCGGGGGCCACGCCGCTTCTTGACGGGACTCGCCGACGCTGGGCGCCGGTCGCAGACCGCACGGATGCCCGGCTCGCCGCCTCCGAAACCGTATTTCGTCGGCCGCGGTCGGGTAGCTGAACGGTGGGTTCAGGTACAGGCGCCCAAGCCCTGCAGAACCCCGTTGCGGTACGAAGCGATGCGCTCGAAGGCGCTGGGGCCGGACTCCTCCGCCGCCCGACCGAACGCCAGCAACGCCGCCACGGCCTCGTCCAGGTCGCCCGGCGACAGGGTCAGACCCTGGCCCGGCTGACGGTTCAGCTGGTCGTTGGTCCACGAGCCGGCCAGGCAGTCGACCGCGAGCTGACCCGTACGGTCGGAGGTGCTCCGGCCGCGGCGGTCCTGCGCGGCCCGGGCGAACAGGTCGCCGAGCAGCATGCCGACGGCGTTGTCACCGATGTTCTGATGGAGCTGTGGCCCGAGCCGCCCGTTGTCGAAGGTCACGAAGTCGCCCGCCTTGCAGTAGAACGCGGCGCCCCCGGCGGCCGGGTCGGGTGCGGTGCACGAGGGTGGCGTACCGGTGAACGGCCGGACCGGCAGGGTCGGCCACGGCTTCCCGGCAAGCTCCGGATAGGCGCGCGACCAGTATCCCTGCGCGTCGTCGGCCAGCGAGGTGACCGCCTCCGCGTACGGCAGGTCACCACCGGTGGCGGCGTCTTCCCGGCTGGTGAACGGCACCTCGGTCACCGGAACGTTGCCGGCGCGGTACGCGGCGCAGGTCGCGACCCCCTTCTCCACCCCGTCCTGCAGGGCCCGGATGCGATCGAAGGCGTTGCCGTGCGCCTGCGCGGCCTGCGCCGGCGTGCCCGGCTGGTCCCGCAGCAGCAGCAACCCCGCCACCGTGTTGTCGAGCTGGGCCGGCGTGACGCCGGTGAACGCCTGTGAACGTCCGGCCAGCACGTCGGCCATCCAGGCCCCGGCGAAGCAGTCGGCCTGCTGCTCGAGCACGACGGTCGGCTGGTCGCTCACGCCGAGCCGGGTCTGCACGGCGTGGCCGTACTCGTGGGCGAGGACCACCCCCACCAGCAGTGGACCGAACTGCTGCTGCAACTGGGGGATCAGCGTCTGTGCGTCCCAGGCGATGAAGTCACCGGCGGGGCAGTAGAAGGCGTTCGGCTGGTACACGCCCTGCTCATCGCCACACGCGGGCGGCAGGTCGGTCTCGGTGTACGGGTGCAGGCCACCCTGGACGGGCTTGAACGCGGCGCCGCGGCTCACCTCCGGATATCGGGCCGTCCAGAACCGTTCGACGTCCGTGACCGATCGAGTCACCACGTCGTTCGGCGAGGCGGTGGCCGCGGTCGAGGTGTTCGGTCCGGCCGATTCGGGTAGCGGCACGCACCCGGTTACCGAGGTGAGCAGAACGGCCAGGACAGCGACGGAGATCCTGCGGTACGCGGTCATATCGTCGTCGCCTTCCCCATGCATGTCATTCGCTCCGATGCGGCCGACTACCCCGGCCCGGGACATGTATGCGCGACGTCCGCCGTCGTGAACCAGGGCGAGGACGGATAGACTGGGCGCCTGCGGCACGGCGCCTTCGATGGGTGTCAGCGAGACCAGCGTCAAGAAAGCGGCGCGGATCCCGGACCCCAGATCAGGAGTCCTACAGCGATCGCGCACCCCACCCCAGATACTTGGTGGTGATGGGCGACCGCCGCTGCACCCCCCACCAGGCCTTCGCCATCCTCATCTCCCGGCCGGTGGGTGCGATGCCGTGGAACACCCCGGTGTGCGTCCCTCGACCGATCAGTCGGGCGGCGATCGTGTTCGCCTCGACGATCAGTCCCTGTAACTCCCAGTGATAGTCAGGGAAGCCGATGCCTACCGCCTTCATCCGCTCGATGTAGGCGGCCAGTCCGTCCACGGAACCGGACCCGCTGACCCGCTCGTCGACGAACGCGCCCAGCTGGTCGAAGCGGTGCTCGTTGCAGAGGGTGAGGTACCGCTTGTACAGGGCCACGACGTCGGCGCGTTCAAGTCCCACGGGGCCGATCATCGCACGCGGATCGCCCGGCCGGCGTTCCAAGGCGAGGCACTAGCCGGGACGAGTAGCGGCCCCCTCGGCGAACTCCCGGATCTCGGGATCGGTCGCCTCGGCCGCGGCCCGCAGCGGGCCGGGGTCATGGGGCGCGAGGCGGACGGCGGCGACGGCGGCGAGGCGCCGGGTGTGGGCGGCCGGGCTCGCCAGGGCGGCGATGATCGCGGCCGGGTCCATGGACGACGGCTCCTGCGGCATCGCGGCCAGGGCGGTCATGGCCTTCCAGCGCACCGCTGGATCCGGGTCGTCGACGAGCACCGGGATCGCCGCCGGCGAGAAGCGGGCCACGGCTTCGACGGCGAAGAACCGTACCTCCCGGTTGGGGTGCCGGAGCAGGTCCTCGAGTTCCGCGCCCAGCGGCGCGGCCAGATCACCCAGCTCGGAGGCCACCCACGTGCCGATCGCGACCACCGCGTCGTCCTGGCTGAACAGCAGCGGCCGCAGCACCTGCACCGAGACGCCGCCGCGCAGCTCGGTGACCAGGTGGTTGGCGGCCCGTCCGTCATCGTCGCCGTGGAGTATCCGCTCGACCAGCTCGACCGCCATGGTCATGATCCACCCAGTTTCTTCCGGATCGCGCGGAGCAGTTCGAGCTCCTCCTCGATCCGGATCCGGTGAGCCTTGCCGACCTGCTGCCCCTCGGCGCCGATCGTCGTCTCGCCCAGCCGGACCTGCTCGGCCTGGCGCGCCTGGACGCTCAGCTCGAGCTCGTCGGCGGCGAACAGCAGCTCCTCGCGCGTCCAGCTGCTGACGGCCAGGTTGCGCTCGTAGCCGTTCTTGGGCAGCTCGCCGCCGGCCTTGCCGCCGTGGTCACGAACCGGCGGTTCGAAGTCGCGCTCCGGCTTGTCCCCGCGGGGCCGGCCGGACATCGCCATGATCATCGGACCGGCCGGGGCGGCGAGACCCGCGGCCACCTGGACCGGGACGGTCTCGGCGACCACGACGACAAGCCGGCCGTTGGCCGTACCGAGCACCATGGCCTGCGGCGGCGGTCCCTGGTACGGCGGACCGCCGCCGGAACCACCGCCGCCGCCCTTGGTGTGGGTGATCAGCAGGATCAGAGCGTCGACGCCGATCTCGGCGACCGCGCGGGCGAACTCCTGACCGGCGAAGTCGAGCTGCTCCGGCGTGGTCGCGTTCCGCGCGTCGGCGAAGTTGATCAAGTGCTGGGCGGCCGAGAAGAGGCTGGTCCCGATGAAGATCGCGGTCAGGCCGAGAGCGATGTCGGCGGCCCACCCGACCGGCGTGAACTGCGAGGCGATGAAGACCGCGGCGAAGCCGACGATGGCCATGACCAGCGCCTGCGGCGTGATCATGCTGAGCAGCTTCGCTTTCACCGCGGCGCCGATGTCGGCCCGGTCGAACGCCGCCACCAGCTTCTCGGTGGTCGTCATGTCCGGGATCGCCTTGCCGGCGCCCGCACCCGGCGCCGGGGCCGACCCGTCGTCGGTGAGCCGGGCCACGTTGCTCTGCGGGCCGACCCGGGGGTTGTTCACCGCGCCGAGGTGGAGGTAGGACACCTGCTCGCGGGTGAGCTCGCCGAGCCGGGCCCGGATGTCGGCCTCGTTGAAGCCGTTGAGCTTCTCGGCGGCGCTCTGGAAGTTGCCGGTCTGCAGCGCGGTCGCCAGCGACTGCCGATATTGCCCGTCCAGCGTGGCCGTGTCGACGCTGGCCAGCGGCTCGCGCTGGATCAACCGGGAGATCGCCCGATTGCCGGCCGGTTGCAGCTGCCGCACCAGAGCCGTTCCCGGCGCCGCCCGGGTCGCGGGCGCGGCTTCGCCGGTCATCACCTGGCGGGCCATGGACCGCGCCTCGACCTCGGCCGGGTCGTCCGGATGGCTGACACCCGGTGGGCCCGCCGTGCCGCTGCTCTGCTGGACGACGTGCGTCAGTTCGTGAGCGATCAGCTCCTGCCCGGAGGAGCTGCCCGGCTGGTAGTGGCCCGCGCCGAAGTAGATGTCGGTGCCGGTGGTGAACGCCTGCGCCTGCACCGAGCCGGCCAGCTCGGCGGCCTTGTTGTCGGTGTGCAGCCGGACGGCCGAGAAGTCGGCGCCGAACCGCCGCTCGAGCACGGCCCGCCCCGGGCCGGACAGCGGGCTGCCGGCCGAGCGGTCCTCGGCGATCCGGGCCAGCGCGGCGTTGCCGGGATCGACTGACGGAGTGGGCGGCGTTCGTGCTTCCGCGGGCGGCCGCGGGTGGGGCTCATCGCTTCGAAGCCTGGGCTCCATCGCGCCATGCTATCGCCGGCGCACAATCCGTGGCGGATTCCGTCACGTGACGGGCAGCCCGGCCAGCCCCGCGATCAGCCCCAGGACGGCGCTGACCCCGAGCACCCGCAGCACCGACCACTTCAACCCGAAGATCAGAACCGCCGCGACCACCGCGATCACACAGGCCACCGGCCGCACACTGCCGCCGGAGAACAGGGTGTGCACGGCGAAATAGACACCCAGGTTGGCGATCACCCCGACCACCGCGGCGGTGATGCCCGTCAGCGCCGCCGACAACGCCTGATTTCCCCGCAGCCGTTCCACGTACGGGGCGCCGAGCAGGATGAACAGGAAGCACGGCACGAAAGTCACCCAGCACGTCAGCACCGACGCCACCACCCCGGCCACCCAGGGGTCCAGGACGCCGGGGTGGTGGTAGGCGCCGAGGAACGCTACGAACTGCACCACCATGATCAGCGGCCCGGGCGTGGACTCCGCCAGCGCCAGGCCACGCACCATGTCACCGGCCGACAACCAGGCGAAGTCCTCCACCGCCCGCTGCGCCACATAGGCCAGTACCGCGTACGCGCCACCGAACGTCACCACCGCCGTACCGGAGAAGAAAAGCCCCTGCTGGGTGTAGACGCTGCCGGCCCCGGTCGTCGCGGCCACCACCGCGAGCGGCGCGAACCACAGCACCAGCCCGGCCGCCAGGATCACCACGGCGCGGCGTGCGGACGGCTGGTCGTGGTGCAGAGCATCGTCGGCGATCAGCGGCGGCGGACCCTCCTTGGCGGCGCCGTGCCCGCTCCCGGCGGTGATGAGCGCGGGCCGCCACCGGTGCAACGCCCACCCGGCGACCGCCGCGGCCGCCACCACGAGCGGGAACGGCACACCGAACACGGCCAGCGCCGCGAACGCGGCAACGGCGAAGCCGACCAGCGCCGGGCTGGTCAGCGCCCGGCGGCCGACCCGCCACACCGCCTGCGCCACCACGGCCACCACGGCCGGGGCGAGACCCGCGAACAGCGCGGTGACCACTGTGGTGTCGCCGAACCCGACGTAGACCGCGGACAGCGCGAGCAGCGCCACGAAGCCCGGCAGCACGAACAGCGTGCCCGCGACCAGGCCCCCGCGCAGGCCGTTGAGCAGCCAGCCGACGTAGATGGCGAGCTGCTGGGCCTCCGGACCGGGCAGCAGCATGCAGTAGTTCAGGGCGTGCAGGAACCGCTGCTGCCCGATCCACCGTCGTTCGTCGACGAGATGCCGCTGCATGACGGCGATCTGCCCGGCCGGCCCGCCGAAGGTCTGCAACGAGATGCCGAACCAGGTTCGGACCGCTTGCCGGAACGGGACGACGTCAGCGGGGGTCGTGCGGTCGGACACGCCAGTCTCCTCGTTCAGCCGGGGGTGCGGTTCAGCAGCAAGCATGTCGAACGGCCGTCGCGTACGCCGGCCCGGGCCGCCCACCTCACGCCGGCTCCCGCACAGCCGGCGGCGCGGTGTCGCCGCGGAGGTGGTCGAGCTCGGCCAGATACATCGCCTGTATGCGGCCGTAGTGCCGGACCAGCAGCAGGAGCTCTTCGACGGTGTACCCCTCGATGAGCCGCTCGGCCCGCTCGGCGAACCGCTCGTACGGTCGCTCCAGCTCGGCGATCCGCTCGGGCCGCAGGGTGACGATCACCCGCCGCCGGTCGGCCGGATCGCGTTCGACGGTGACGTAGCCGGCCTGCTGGAGCCGGCGGAGCATGCTGGTCACGGCCCCGGTGGTGAGGTTGGTCCGCTCGGCGACCTGCCCGGCGGTGGCGGACCCGGCGTCGGCCAGGAAGTCCAGGCACTCCAGGTCGCTCACGGCGAGGCCCAGGCGCTCCGCGATGGCGTACCGGAACACCGTGGACAGCCGCGAGGTCTCCCGCCCGGCGCGCATGAGGTCGGCGATCGCGGAGGCACGGGCCGGCTCGTGGGACATGCCGCCATCATCCCTCCGGCACGGTGACGCGGTGCAGCCGAGGTAGCACGCGGGTCAGCACCCAGTCCGGTGCGGCCGCGCCGCCGGTGAGGCGGCGCATCAGCCCGGCGGCGGTGTCGACGGCGCGGAAGGCGTAGGGCGCCATCTCGTCCTGGTAGCCGGCGATCGCCTCCTCCACCGGCGTGCCGTTCGCCCGCGCCTCGATCAGCCTGCGGGCGAGCAGGGCGGCGTCGCGGAGCGCGGTGTTGCCGCCCTGGGCGCCGAACGGCGGCATGACGTGCACGGCGTCGCCCATCATCGTCGCCCGGGCCGCCACTCTCCACCGCGACGGCGGGTGGCCGGTGGCGTGCTCGGCGTCGACCGTGAAGATCACCGCGGCCATCCGGCGTTCCCGGTAGTAGGCCGCGGTCTCGTCGATCGTCGGCTGCCGATGGCCGTGGGCCTTGAAGTAGTCCTCGGACGCACCGAGCAGCTCGGGGCTGAGGGAACCGTGGCCGTCCCGGCTGATCTCGGCGTGCGTGTGGACATCGATCGCAACGAGGCGGGCGACGTCCATCACGCGTCCGGGGCCTTCGGCGCGGGGATGCCGGCCTGGCAGTCGCTCGCCAGATCAACTGAACTGCGGAATCACCTCTTGGGCGAACCGCTGCATGGGCTCGTGGTCGTACGCCACCCGCGGCACGTAGACGATCACGTAGTCGGCGCCGGCCTCGGCCATCCGCTCGATCCGGCCCACGGTGTCCGCCGACGACTCGTTCAGATCCAGCTCCAGGCTCGTCGACTTGACGATCCGGTCGTAGTCGCGGCCCAGGTTGTCGCAGTGTCCGCGCAGCACCTCGAGCTTGCGGCGGATCAGCTCAGGGTCGCCGCCACCCACGTTGCAGGCGTCGGCGTACCGGGCGACCAGCTTCAGGGTCACCTTCTCGCCGCCACCACCGATCCAGAACGAGGGATGCGGCTTGCGTACGCCCTTCGGCTCGTTGATCGGCCGGTCGATCGAGTAGTACTTGCCGGAGAACTCCGGCCGCGGCTCGGTCCACATCTTGTGCACCACCTCGACCGCCTCCCGGAACGCCGCCATCCGCTGCGGCACGTCGGCCCACTCGTAGCCGTACGCCTTCCACTCCTGCTCGTACCAGCCGGCGCCGATGCCCGCGTAGAGCCGGCCGTGGCTGGCCACGTCGACGGTCGACGCGATCTTGGCGTACAACGACGGATGGCGGTAGCCGTTGCAGCCCACCATCTGGCCGATGTTGACCCGGCTGGTGTCCCGGGCCAGGGTCGAGGAGACCGTCCAGCACTCGAACGTCGTGTTCAGGGTGGGCTCGGGAATGGTGTGGAAATGGTCGTACACCCAGACCGAGTCCCACGGGCCCGCGTCGGCCAGCCGGGCGACGGCGGTCATCGCCTCGTACTGCTCGACCGGGTCGGCGATCTCCGTCAGGTCCATCTTCCAGCCCTGCGGCACAAACACTCCGAAGCGCATGCTCATGACCGCAACCTACCGCGATCTTGGCCGGTGTAAACGCCGGCCGGGAGTAAAGGCCGGCAGTACGTCCGACGCGATCAGATCCACGTGGTCCAGGTCCGCCATGTCGATGATCCGCAGGTAGACCCGGGACGCGCCGATCGCCGCCAGCTCCGCGATCCGGTCCACCAGCACCCCCGGCACGCCCACCACCGGGTCCTCCGGCGGCAACGCGCTGGGCACGTGCAACGGCGCCGCCCGCCGCCCGGCCTCCCGGTCCGTACGCCCCAGCGCCACCACCACCCCGGCCGACAACGCGACCGTCCGGCCGTACCGGGAAGCCGCCTCCCGTACCCGCCCGAAAGCCTCCGCCGTCTCCGCGACCGTGCGGAACGGCATGTTGAACTCGTCCGCGAAGCGGCCCGCCAGATCCGGGGTACGCCGCGGCCCCCGCCCGCCCACGATGATCGGCGGCCCCGGACGCTGAACCGGCTTCGGCAGCGCCGGAGCGTCCACCAACCGGTAGTGCTTGCCCTCGTACGAGTACGGTCCCGGCGCCGACCACAGACCCGTGATGATCTCCAACTGCTCGGCCAGCCGGTCGAACCGCTCACCGCGCGGCGGGAACGGGATGCCGTACGCCGTGTGCTCCCGTTCGAACCAGCCGGCGCCCAGGCCCAGCTCGATCCGGCCACCACTCATCGCGTCCACCTGAGCCGCCATGATCGCCAGCGGGCCGGGCAGCCGGAACGTCACCGAGTTGACCAGTGTGCCCAGCCGGATCCGGGACGTCTCCCGCGCCAGCCCGGCCAGCGTCAGCCAGGCGTCGGTCGGGCCGGGCAGGCCCGCGTCGGCCCCCATCGACCGGTAGTGGTCGGCCCGGAAGAACCCCTCGAACCCGGCGTCCTCGGCGTGCCGCGCCAGCCGCAGCTGAGTGTCGTAGGTGGCGCCACGGTGCGGCTCGGTGAACAGGCAGACACGCATCGAGGCAGACTAATACGCTAGACCGGTCCAACCCTCTCGGTCGGAAGGAAACACGTGCCCAGGAAGACCTTCATCCGTACGCTCGCAGCGGCGGCGCTCTCCCTCAGCCTCACCGCCGCGGCCGGTTGCGCCGGCGACACCGACCAGCCCGGCCCCGGCGCCCCGGCGCTCGAGAAGGTCACGTACCTGACCTCGTTCGGCACGTTCGGCCGCGACGCGTACGCCTACGTGGCCAAGGAGAAGGGCTACTTCCGCGACGCCGGGTTCGACGTCGAGATCAAGGCCGGTAACGGCAGCCTGGAGAACATCAAGAACGTCGTGGCCGGCCAGGTCCAGTTCACCCCCGTCGACCTGACCGGCGGCCTGCTCGCCGCCGGCGGTGAGCAGAAGGTCACCGGCTTCACCGCGGTCGCCGCGATCCAGCAGCACACCATGGCCGCGATCATGTCGCTCGAGGGCTACGGCATCACCGCACCGAAGGACCTGGCGGGCAAGACCCTCGCCGACACCCCGGGCTCCGTCGTTCGCAACCTCTTCCCGACGTACGCGAAGAAGGCCGGCGTCGACCCGGCCAAGGTGACGTTTGTCAACGGAACGCCGCAGACCCTCTTCAGCACCCTGGTCCAGCACAAGGTCGACGGCATCGGCCAGTTCGTCGTCGGCAAGCCCACCGTCGAGGGCATCGCGAAGAAGGACGCCGTCCTGCTCCCGTACCGCGACTTCCTCCCCGACCTCTACGGCAACGTGCTGATCACCTCCAGCGAGTACGCCAAGGAGCACCCCGACAAGGTGCGGAAATTCACCGCCGCCCTGCTCAAGGGCCTGCAGGACGCGATCACCAACCCGGACGAGGCCGGCGCTCTGCTCAAGAAGAACGTGGCCACCGCGAACCCGCAGAGCGCCGCCGCCGAGCTGGCCCTGATGGCGCCGTTCGTCCGCGGCGACGCCGGTGTGGTCGTCGGCGCGCTGGACAACGCCCGGGTCACCAGCAGCATCACCATCCTGCGGGAGTCCGGCCAGATCCCGGCCGGACTCACACCGGGCCAGGTCATCAGCTTCGACCTGGTGCCCAAGACCTGACCCGCGACGAGACATGACCGACACCGACCGGCCGGGCCCCCCGCGCCGTCGTACCGCCTCCGCCGTGCTCTGGCCCATGCTCGGCCTGAGCGTGACGATCGGCGCCTGGTGGACCGCCACCACCGTGTTCGCCGTCAACACGGTGGTGCTGCCGTCCCCGCCCGACGTGCTCGACGGCTTCCAGCGCTACCGCGGCCTCCTGGTCGCGGAAACCTGGCACACCACCGTCGCCGCCGCGCTCGGCTTCGCCCTGTCCGCGATCGCGGGCGTGCTGATCGGGACGGCCATCGCGGCGTGGCGTCCGTTCGAGCGGATGTTCTCGCCGCTGCTGGTCGCCTTCAACGCGGTGCCGAAGGTGGCGCTGGCCCCGCTGATGCTGATCTGGTTCGGCTACGGGCGCACCCCGGTGCTGGCGATGGCCTTCATGGTCTGCTTCTTCCCGATCGTGCTGTCCACGGCGGTCGGTCTGACCACCACCCCCGCCGACCTGGCCGAGCTGGCCCGATCGGTGAACGCGACCCGATGGCAGACCTTCCGATGGGTACGGCTGCCCGCCGCGTTGCCGCAGATGTTCGTCGGACTGCGCGTCGCCATGCCGCTGGCGGTGATCGGGGTGGTGGTCGGCGAGATGCAGTACGGCGAGACCGGCCTCGGCATGATCATCGTGCAGACCAGCGGCCAGGGCGACACCGCCACGGCGTTCACCGCGATCACCCTGCTGGCCGTGGTCAGCATCGTGCTGTACTACCTTCTCCTGATGGTCGAGCGGCTCGCGCTGCCGTGGGTACGAGCCACGACATCAGCGCGCTGACGACGAATTCGCTGGGGGAAGCCGATGAGCACGCCGTTGCGCACGAGCGATCCGACCCGCCTCGGCGACTACGAGCTGCTCGGCCGCCTGGGCGCGGGTGGCATGGGCACCGTCTATCTCGGCCGTGGCGCCGACGGCCGCCGGGTGGCGGTCAAGACCCTGCGCCATGAGTACGCCTGGGACGTCGTGCTGCGCGGCCGGTTCCGCAGCGAGGTCAACCGGCTCCGCCAGGTCCCGCCGTTCTGCACGGCGGCCGTGCTGGACGCCGACCCGGACCACGAGCCGCCGTACCTGGTGGTCGAGTATGTGTCCGGCCCCAGCCTGGCCGACGAGATCCGGAAGAACGGTCCCCTCGGCCCCGATCTGCTGCCCGGCGTGATCATCGGCGTCACCACGGCGCTCGCGGCCATCCACGGCGCCGGGGTGGTGCACCGTGACGTCAAGCCGACCAATGTCCTGCTCACCCTGGGCGGCGTCAAGGTGATCGACTTCGGCATCGCCCGGCCGATCGACCTGACCAGCGAGCACACCCTGACCGGCCAGCTCGTCGGCACGGTCGAGTACATGGCCCCCGAGTGCTTCGACACGGTCGGCAGCGCGGTGAGCCCCGCCGCCGACATCTTCGCGTGGGGTGTGCTGGTGGCGTACGCCGCGACCGGCCGCACCCCGTTCACCGCCGGCACCGCCGCGGCCACGGCGGTCCGGATCGCCACCCAGCCGCCCGACCTCGGCGCGCTCTCGGGGCGGCTCCGCGATCTGGTCGGCCGCGCCCTCGCCAAACGACCCACCGACCGCCCGACCGCCCGCGAACTCCTCGACACGCTGCTCGGCGCGGCGCCGGTCGCGGCCCGTCCGCCGGTTTCGCGGCCGGTCCCGCCGACGATACCGCGGCCGCGGCCGCCCCAGCTCCAGAGGCCGACGCCGAGGCCGGCGGTTCGCGAAAACCCTCGCCACACCCGGGTCTTCGTCGTGCTCATGGTGCTGACCGGCCTGCTCGGCACGATCCTGACCCTCACCCTCCTGTGGGTGCTGGACGACTTCATCTCGTAGCCGGCCTTGACGACATCGGTGATGGTCGATGTATGGTGGGAGCGCTCCCAGACCGCGTCCGCCACTCTGCTCGAGGAGCCGACATGTCTCGTAGGCGTCATCGCCTGGCCACCCTGCTGGCCGGCCTGCTCGTTCTGGCCCTTTCCACGCCATTGCTGACGTCGGCGCCGGTCGCTGCCTCCCGTACCCATGCCGTGCCCCTGGCTGAGCTGACGGTGGTGTCCGAACAGGTGGCCTCCGGCCTGCGGCGCCCGATCGCGATCACCGGGCTGCCGGACGGCCGGATGCTGATCGCCGAGAAGGACGGCACCGTCCGCGCCTACCACCCCGCCACCGGCCTGTCGGCCGAGCCGCTGCTCGACCTGACCGCCCGGATCGACACGTCGGACAACGAGCGCGGCCTGCTCGGCCTCACGCCCGCCCCGAACTTCGCCCGGACCGGCATGCTCTACATCGCCTACACCAGCCTCCCGGCCGGTGCGCTGACCCTGGCGCGCGTGCCCATCAACGCTCCCGAGCGGCTGCAGGTGCTGCTCACCCAGGAGCACGCCGAGTACGGCAACCACAACGGCGGACAGGTGGCGTTCGGCCGCGACGGCTACCTCTACTGGTCACTCGGCGACGGCGGCCACGCGAACGACCCGTTCAAGTCCGGTCAGAGCCTCCGCACCCTGCTCGGCAAGATCGTCAGGATCGACGTCAGCCGCACGTGCGGGGCGAAGCCGTACTGCGTGCCCGTCACCAACCCGTTCGTCCGCGAGCCGGGCGCGCGGCCGGAGATCTGGCTGTTCGGGCTGCGCAACCCGTGGCGGTTCTCGGTCGACCCGGTCGACGGCTCGCTGTGGATCGGTGACGTCGGTCAGGGGCTGGTCGAGGAGATCAACCACATCCGCCCGTGGCAGGGCGGGGCGAACCTCGGCTGGTCCTGCCGGGAAGGCACCCCGATCTTCGACCAGCAACAATGCCGTCCCGGTGTGCGGTACACCGACCCGGTCTTCGAGTACGACCACTACAACGACAACTGCTCGGTGACCGGCGGCGTGGTGTACCGGGGCACGCTGACCCCGGAGGCGTGGGGAACCTACGTCGCGAGCGACTACTGCTCCACCCGGGTGTTCGCCGTGCGTCCCCGGCCCGAGGGCGGCTACGAGACCGCCACGATCGGCAACTTCCCCACCCAGCCGTCCGCGATCGGCACCGACGTGCACGGCGAGTTGTACGTGCTCAGCGACCTCCCGGGAGGGATGAGCCGGGTGCGGTTCGAGCGGGTACCGCCACGGGCTGCCCCGCCCGCCTGAGCGCCCCGCCGGCGCGGAAGAATGGCGTCATGACCGACGACTCCAGGTTGGACACCACGGTTCCGCATTCGGCGCGGATCTGGAACTACTGGCTCGGCGGCAAGGACAACTTCAAGGCCGACCAGGAGGCGGGCGACGAGGTCATCGCCCACATCCCGGACATACCCATCGGCGCGAGGTCCCACCGCACCTTCCTCAAGCGGGTGGTGAGATTCCTGGTCGAGGAGGCCGGCGTCCGTCAGTTCCTCGACGTCGGCACCGGGCTCCCCTCGGCCGACAACACCGACGAGGTCGCGCAGTCGCTCGACCCGCGCTGCCGGGTGGTCTACGTCGACAACGATCCGCTGGTCATGGCCCATGCGCGTGCGCTGCTGTCCAGCACCCCGGAAGGTGCCTGCGACTACCTCGAAGCCGACCTGCGCGAGCCCGAGACGATCCTCGCGTCCGCGCGGCAGACCCTCGACTTCTCGCAGCCGATCGGGCTCATGCTCCTCGGCGTCGTCAACCACCTCATGGACGACGACGTGGCGTACGACTGCGTCGCGCGGCTGGTGCGGGAAATGCCCGCCGGCAGCTACCTGGCGCTCACCCATTCCACCGCCGAGATCCACGGCGAGCCGATGCTGCGCGTGATGCGAGAGACCACCGAGCGCGGCGGTACGCCGATCCGCGCCAGGACGAAGGCCGAGCTCGAGCGCTTCTTCGACGGACTGGATCTGGTCGAGCCCGGCGTCGTGACGTGCTCGCGCTGGCGCCCCGAACCGCAGTCCGACGAGCCGGAGGTCTACCTGTTCGGCGGCGTCGGCCACATCAGCTGAACTCGCCCTCGATCATCACGGCTATATTCGGCAAAGCCGTGGGTTCCCGTCCCAGGACGGCACGAGCGCACGGAGACGCCTTGGTCGAGCACGAGGACGACAGCCTGATCAAACAGGTCGAGTTCTACCGGCGACGGCTGGCCGCCGTGGCGGAGTCGGCCGGTAACACCACGGAGACGGCGGCGATGGCGGCCGCCTTCGCCGAGGCGCAGCGGGTGGCCGCCCGGGGGCTTCGGTCGGCCGTGGAACTCGGGCTGGAACGGGGGCTGAGCTGGCGGCAGCTCGCCGAGCTGCTCGACATCCCGGCCTCGACGCTGCACCGCCAGTACCGCAGCGGCGCCGCCATCCTGACGGCCCGCGAATCGCCGCCGGACCGGCCCGACGCGCCCTCGACGGCGGGCCGGGTGCCGCCGTGGTTCGACACCTTCGTCGGCCGCGAGCGCGAACTCGCCGACCTGACCGATCTGCTGGGCCGGACGCGGCTGCTCAGCGTCATCGGCCCGGTCGGTGTCGGTAAGACCAGGCTCGCCGCCGAGCTGGCCCGGCGCGTCGAGCCGGCCTACCCCGGCGGGGTCAGATGGGCCCCGCTGGCGCCCGTGACCAAGCCCTGGCAGGTGGCGTCGGCCGTCGGCACGGCGGGTGAGCCCTCCGCGACCGGAGCCGCCCTGCTCGTGCTCGACAACTGCGAACACGTGATCGACGGCGTGATCGACGTCGTCTCGAAACTGCGCGCCTCAACCCCGCAGTTGCACATCGTGACCACCAGCCGGGAGGCGCTGCGGGCCCAGGGCGAGACCGTCATGGTGCTCGAGCCGTTACGGGCCGATGCGGTACGCCTGTTCGGCACCCGGGCGTCGGAGTCGACACCCGGCTTCGAGGCCGGCGCCTGGGCCGGCGTCATCGCGGAGATCTGCGACCGGCTCGACGGTCTGCCGCTGGCGATCGAACTCGCCGCGGGCCAGATGGACGTGCTGACGCCGGAGCTGTTGCTGCCGAAGCTCGCGGATCGGTTCGAGCTGCTCGTCGACGCCCAGCGCGGGCCGGTCGGCCGCCGGCGAAGCCTTCGCGACGCGATCCGGTGGAGCTACGACCGGCTGGACGAGGCCGGACGCGAGGTGTTCGCCCGGCTCTCCGTCCTGCCCGGCGGGTTCGACGAGCAGAGCGCCGCGGCCGTGACGGCCGGCCTCGGCCTGCCCCGGGCGCGGTTGTCGGCACTGCTGACCGGCTTGGCCCGCAAGTCGCTGATCGTCCTCGACGCGCAGCGGCCGGGCCGGTTCCGGATGCTCGAATCGCTGCGGGCGTTCGGCCAGGAGGTGCTGCTCGACGCCGGCGAACTCGCGCCCACGCAGGTCTTGTTGCTGGACTGGCTGGTCGGCTTCGAACAGCAGCTGGTGAAGTACCCCGGGGGCGACGAGCTGACGACGATCGAGCAACGGATCGTCGCCGAGCTGGACAACCTCCGCCACGCGGTGAACGTCGCGGCCACCATCGGTCACCCGGCCCACCCGATCCTGTCCATCCTGCTCGCGCGTTTCCTCGCCAACACCTCCGACCTGGCCGAGGTGGAAAAACTGCTCACCGACGTGCTGAGCAACCCTCTGACGTCGCCGCCGCACCGCTCGAACGCACTGACCTGGCTCGCGAAGAACGACACCCGCCAGGGCGATCTCGACGCCGCGGTCCGCCACTCGAACGAGGCCCTCGCGCTGGCCCGTGAGCTCGATGACGTGGAGACGCTGGCGATCGCGCTCACCAGCGTGATGTTCACGCGCGGCTCCACCGGCGACCTCCGCGGCGGTGTCCGGGTCGGAGGGGAACTGGTCGCGCTGCTGCGGCGGGAGGATCGGGCCGGCCTGGCCGGGTGGGTCCTCAACAAGCAGGCCTGGCTGCTCGTCGCCGACGGCGACCTGGCGGCGGCGCGCGAGGCGATCGCGGAGTCCATCCGGATCTACGAGTCGCGGGCCGACCAGGCCGTGCCGATCGCCGGCCGGTTCGCCAACCACGCCGGGATGAGCCTGCTGCACACCGCCGCGGTGACGGCCACCCTGCAACGGGACGACGCGGCCGCCGCCGAGTACGTCACCGCCGTCCTCGCCATGGCGGTGCCAGATCGCGACACCGTCCTGAGCGCCATCGAATGCGCGGCAATCCTGGCGGTACGACAGCAGAAGTACGCGCTCGCGCTCACCCTGACCGCCGGAACGACCGCCGTAGGCCGCCCGGTGCAGGAATTCTGGACCCGGCACCTCGAAGCGGCGACGAGCACGGCCCAACACGCCATCGGCCCGGCGGCGGCCGGGGCGGCGGCGGCCAGGGGCTCCTCGATGACCGTCGCGCAGCTCACCGATCTGGCGGTCAGCGGGGGCACACCGGCCGACGAACCCCTCACCGACGTCCTGACCCGCCGGGAACTCGCGGTGGCCCGGCGGGTGGCCGACGGTCTCACGAACGCTCAGATCGCGAAGGAACTCTCGATCAGTCCCCGCACCGTGGACAGCCACCTGATGAACATCCGCACCAAGCTGGAGGTCCGGACCCGGGTGGAGGTGGCGCTGTGGGTCGACCGGAACGGCAAGCACACCCGCCTACCAGGCGTATGACCGCGGGGCCTCCCCCGGTCCGGGCCAGATCCGAGAGCCGCCGGTCATCCGGGTGGCTCGGTGAGGTTGCCGGCCGGCAGGTCCGGCGGCGGCGCCCTCGCCGGTGGCTGCTCTGGCACGGCGCTGCGATGGCCGGCTCCTACACCGCCTTGCTCACCGGCTTCTACGTCGACAACGGACCCCCAACTACCGCTGTGGGACCGGCTGCCGCACCTCAGCTACTGGCTCCTGCCCGCCGCGGTGGCAATCCCGCTGACCTGGCGGGCTCTGGCCCGCAACAACGCCGTCGGCGGAAAGCGCTAGGTCGACTGTCCGCGGCGGCGGGCGCGAAGGAGTATGGGGGCCATGCGGGTTTCGGTCCTGTACTTCGCGGACGGCCCGAAGTGGGTGGATGCTGGACACCGCTGACGAGGTTAGCCGCGATGCCACTTCTGGTTGGTGCCGCCGTTGCAGCCCCACAGGTGGAGTTCGGCGCCGTCGGCGGCGTTCCAGTTCTTGACGTCCACGCACTTGTTCGCGGCCGGGTTGACCAGGGCGCCGGCGGCGGTGAGGGTGAACTGCTGCGCCTGGTTGCCCGAGCACGTCGCGATCTGGATGACGGCCCCGTCCTGGGTGGAGCCGCCGGCCACGTCCATGCACATGCTGTTGCGGGTCCGGAGGGTGCCCCCGGTGAACTCCCACCTCTGGTTCTCGCCGTTGTTGCAGGTCCAGGTGGTGAGGCGTTGACCGTTGCTGTAGTTGGAGCCGGGCACGTCGATGCACTTGTCGCTGAAGTTGCTCAGGACGGCGTTCGTCGTGCCGGTCGGCCGGGACGACGGGGTGACCGCCTGCATGACGACCGCGCCGATGGCCTCGACCGTGGTCGTGCTGTCTCGTGGAGTCTGCGCATCCCAGCGGTTCCACGACAGGTTCAGATCGGTACGGCGCACACCCCACGCCGCGTCCGCGTTGCGCTTCATCCAGTCGTAGTACTGGGCCCACAGGCTGTTCTGCCGGACGAATTCGCCCATGCCCCGGGCGAACTCCGACTGCCAGGTGCCGTCCCGCCGGCCATCGGTCAGCAGCCCGTTGACGGTCCGGGCGCGGATGACCCAGTCGGTCGTACGCCTGGCGTCATCGAAGATGGACGACCGGCCGTTGTTGCGGTAGAGAGCTTGCGCCGCACCGACGAAGGCGCCCGCGGAGTAGACGGTCTGACCGCCGGAGAGATCGCCGGCGGCGGTAATCGTCTCGTGCACGGCGCCGGTGCCGCGGTCGAGCAGGGTGCGCCAGACCCAGTCGTAGATCGCCTGCGCCTTGTCCAGGTAACCGCGGTCGTTGGTCGACTCGTAGATCAGCACACTCAGAATGACCGCGGGGCTGTTGCTGAGGGCGTTCTTGTCCGCCTTGTCGACGCTCCACCAGACGCCGCCCCCGAGCGCGCCGTCCCACCCTCGGTCGTAGACCCGGTTGAAGGCGTACCGGGCCTGATCGAGGTAGGTTCGGTTGCCGGTGATCCGGTAGCCCCGGATGAAGGCGAGGCCGGCCCAGAGCAGGTCGTCGTTGTAGTTGTTCCAGTTCCAGTCGTAGAGCCCGCCGGATCCCTGGTTCTGCTGCAGGAAGGTGTCGAGAAGGCGGCCGATCAGGTCGCGGGTGGCGGAGCCGCGGGTGCTCTCGTAGACGTCCTCGGCCGCCTGGATGGCCAGCGCCTGGCGCCAGAAGTAGTCCTTCTCCCCCACGGTCAGCGATTCCTTGTAGTAACGCTGATTGCCGTTGCTCACCAGCAGCGCGCTGTTGAGCGCGTCGAACGCGGCGTTCGTGTTGGCGGTGAGCGGAGCGACCGCGCGTGGAATGGTGTCCGCGTCGCTCCGCACCGTGGTGACGGCGATCGAGGTCGTCACCACGGTGGCAACCAGCGTGAGGAGGGAGATTCGCCTGATCATCGATGTCCTCCGGAGCAGGGCGGGGGGCGAGGAACTGCTGCCATGCTCGCAAACTAATCGACTGCTATCAATGCGCAATTCGCGCAATCACGCGGATCGCGTTCCCATCCGGGACGCGGGCTCAGACGGATTTGAGGACGCGTACGCGGTCGGCGATGGCGCGCCGGGCGACGTCGGCGGTGAAGGCGATGGAGTCGAATTCGTGCGGGGCGCCGGGGTGCAGATGGAATTCGACCGGTACGCCGGCGCGGCTCAGCGTCGTCGCGTACGCCATGTCCTCGTCCCGGAAGACGTCGATCTGGCCGACCTCGATGTAGGCCGGCGGCAGGCCGGTCGCGTCCTCGAGCCGGGCCGGCGCCGCCGTGGCCGGGACGTCCGGTCCGCCGGCGGCGTCACCGAGCAACGCGGGCCACGCGGTGCGGCTGTCGTCATAGGACCACAACGCGCCGGGCTCGATGTACGGGTCGGGCGTGGTCGTGCGGTCGTCCAGCATGGGCATCAGCAGGATCTGCCGCGCGATCTTCGGGCCGCCACGTTCCCGGGCGAGGATCGTCAGGGCCGCCGCCATGCCGCCGCCGGCGCTGTCGCCCATCACGCCGACCCGCTCGGCGTCGACGCCCAGGTCGTTCGCGTGCTCATGCAACCACCGCAGCGCCGCGTACGCGTCCTCGACCGGCGTCGGGAAGGGGTGCTCGGGCGCACGCCGGTACTCGACCGACAGCATCGGGACACCGCTGGCCGACACGTACCGGGACACCGGTCCGTCGAACAGGTCGATGTGACCGAAGATGTATCCGCCGCCGTGGAAGAACAGTACGGCCGGGCCCGGCGCCGCGCCGTCCTTGACATACCAGCGCATCTTGATCCGCGTTCCGTCGTCCGCCGTCGCGTAGTGCTCGCTCGTGCGCACATCGACCGGGATCGGCTGCGCGGCGCCGGATGCGCCGATGATCGGCTCCCACAGGGCGCGGCGGCCCTCGACATCGCCCACGGCCGGCGGCTTGGCCTCGGCCATCGCGCCGGCCATCGGGGCCAGCGCCGCGGCGATCTCGGGATCCAGTGACAGTGACATGATCGTTCCCTTCCAGGTTGCTGAGGGCCGGCGGCTCAGGGCGCGACGACGACGGTCTTGCCGCTGGGCAGCGCGCCGGCGGCGGCCTGGGCGTGGACCGCCGGCAGGTCGGCCAGGGGCACCCGCTGGGCGACGTCGACGTGGAGCTCGCCGGAGTCGGCCAGCGCGACCAGGCGGGCGAGCTGCCCGGCGTCGCTGCGCACGAACAGGTCGATGCCGCGTACGCCGCGCTCGTCGTCCGAGGGCGCGGGCATCCAGACCGTGGTGTTCACCAGCACACCGCCCGGACGGATCAGGGTGACCAGGGCGGCCAGCCGCGCCGGGTCGACCGGGGCGAGGTTGAGCACGACATCGACCGGCTCGCTCACCACCGCGGCCACCTCGGTGGTGGTGTGGTCGACGACCTCATCGGCGCCCGCCTTGGTGGCCTGCTCACCGCTGCGGGGACCGGCGACGGCGATGACGTACGCGCCGGCGTTCTTGGCCAGCTGCACGGCGTAGCCACCGACCCCGCCACCGGCCCCGTTGATCAGCACACGCTGCCCCGCGGTCAGCTTCGCGTGCTCGAACAACGCCTGCCACGCGGTCAGCCCCACGGTCGGCAACGCGGCGGCATCGGCCAGCGCGACACTCGCCGGCGCGGCCGTCAGAACCTCGGCCGGCGCCACGACGTACTGGGCGGCCGCGCCGTCGGCGCCCATCGGCAGGAACCCGACCACCTGATCGCCGGCCTCGACCCCGGTGACGCCCTCACCCAGCGCCTCCACCGTGCCGGCCACGTCCATGCCCGGCGTGTGCGGCAACGCCACCGGGATGGGCCCCTGCATGAATCCGCCGCGGATGTTGCCGTCGACACCGTTGAACGACGTCGCGGCCACCCGGATCAGCACCTGTCCGGCCCCAGCGACCGGCTGCTCCACGTCCTCGAGACGCAGAACACCCGGGTCGCCGTACTCATGGAAACGCACTGCCTTCATCACCAGCACCTGGCCTTTCGATAATCTGTATGTGCTTCGATTTCGAAGCACATTTGAACCGTAGCATGCTTCGAGTTCGAAGCAAGGAGATGTGAGCGGGCCGACAGCCGCGCGGGTCAGCCGATGACGGCCAGCAGCTGGAGGTTGCTGTGGCTCGGGGAGCCGGGTGTCGCGGAGAAGACCAGCAGCTCCTGAGCCTGCTCGGGGTCGACCAAGCGCTGGCAGTACAGCTCCAGCTCCCCCAGCTCGGGATGCCGGTACCGCTTGAGGTCGTGATGGTGCGTCACATCCACCTCGTGCAACCGCCAGACCTCGGCGAACTCACGACTGGCCGTCAGCAGCGCCGCGACGATCTCACCGGCCCGGCCCGCGGGGTCGGTCGTGTAGGCCGCCCTGATGCCGACGGTGAAGACGCGGCCCCGCACGGGGTGGTCCTCGTCCGGGTACAGGTCACGGCTGGCCGGGTCGGTGAACCAGCGGTAGACCAGGTACCGGGACAACCCGCTGAACCGGGTGTAGTCACCGAGCAGCGCGACCGCCGGACGGGTCTGCAGCAACGTCTCGCCGAACCGGGACATCACCAACGCCGGGGTGTCCGCCAGCCGATCGACGATGCGCATCATCGTCGGAGAGACATGATCGTCGCGCCGCACCTGCCGTGGCGCCGGATGCCCGCCGAGGTCGAACAGGTGGTCCCGCTCGCTCAAGCTCAGATGCAATCCCCGGGCCAGCGCGGCGAGCATCTGCTCGGACGGCTTCGGACCCCGCTGCTGCTCGATCCGGCTGTAGTAGTCGGCCGAGATGCCGGCCAGCGCCGCCACCTCTTCACGCCGCAGGCCACCGGTCCGCCGCCGGAGGCCCCGCGGAAGCCCTACATCCTCCGGCTGCAGCACCTCGCGGCGCGCCCGGAGAAAATCGGCCAGCAGTGCCCGGTCCATCGTCAGCCTCCCTACGTTCGACTGATCGAGCGTCGCGGAAACCGGAACGCGGATGAAGGTCGTCCTTATCCAGGGACGAGTTGTCCCCCTCACCCGGGCCGACTAGTTCTGCCGGGTCAGCAGGAGCTGGAGCTTGTCGAAGCTGGGCGAGCCGGGCGTCGCCGAGAAGACCAGCAGCTCCTGGGCCTGATCGGGGTCGACCAGGCGTTGGCCGTACAGCTCCAGCTCTCCCAGCTCGGGATGCCGGTACCGCTTGAGGTCGTGGTGGTGGGTCACATCCACCTCGTGCAACCGCCAGACCTCGGCGAACTCACGACTGGCGGCCAACAGCGCCGCCACGATCTCACCGGCCCGGCCGGTCGGGTCGGCCGTGTACGCCGCCCTGATGTCAACGGTGAAAACCCGGCCCCGCAGCGCATGGTCCTCGACGGGATAGATGTCGCGGCTGGCCGGGTCGGTGAACCAGCGGTAGACCAGGTACCGGGACAGGCCGCTGAACCGGGTGAAGTCACCGAACAACGCGACCGCCGGGCGGGTCTGCAGCAACGTCTCGCCGAACCGGGACATCACCAGGGCCGGCGTGTCCGCGAGACGGTCGACGATGCGCTTCATGGTCGGGCTGACCTGGTCGTCGCGGAGGATCCGGCGCGGCGCCGGGTGCCCGGCGAGGTCGAACAGGTGGTCCCGCTCGCTCAGGCTCAGATGCAGCCCCCGGGCCAGCGCGGCCAGCACCTGCTCGGACGGCATCGGACCCCGCTGCTGCTCGATCCGGCTGTAGTAGTCGACCGACATACCGGCCAGCGCCGCGACCTCTTCACGCCGCAGGCCACCGGTCCGCCGCCGGGGACCCCGCGGCAGCCCGACATCCTCCGGCTGCAACACCTCACGACGCGCCCGAAGGAAATCGGCCAGCAGTGCCCGGTCCATTTGCCTCCCAGCCCCCCAACGACGTGCCAACGGTATCGAGAAACCGGCTCACCCGGATCGGTAATTCACACCACCGCTTTACGCGGTGCTACGCACACCCAGCGTCATACTCCGCGTCGCTCCCAGGGGAAACGGTCGCGCCTGGTGTCCCATTCCGGAACGGCCGGTGCGGCGGCGGTCACATCGACACTCATGGTCCCGACACGACATGATGCGGCCCCGAGGCGACATGCGAGTGCTGGCCGCGTTGACCGGGGGCGCGGTGCGGCGTTGCGCCGCGTCCGGCGTACGCCTGATCCTGCTCAGCGCCGCGGACCCCTCGGACCGGCTGCCCCTGGGCCGGGTCATCCGCCGCCGGGCCACCGCGCTCACCGCGATGGTCGGCGACCTGGCCGACCAGCATCGCCGTTCCCCCGCTGTCGCCGGCGACATAGGTCCCCCCGGTCGCCAGCGGGAGGCGAGTCATCCGGGGTTCACCTGTGCCTGGATGCGCCCGGCGAGCTCACCCAGACTCGCAGCATGACGACTATTCCCGATGACGACCCCACCCGTTCGCTGACCGTGGCCGATCACGACAACCCGGCCACGAAGTTCGTGTCTCTGGTGGGCAACACGTACGCCCTGCTGATCACCGGCGAGCAGACCGGCGGCCGGTACTGCCTCATCGACATGCGCGTGCCCGACGGTGGCGGCCCGCCGCCGCACCGGCACGACTTCGAGGAGATGTTCACCGTCCTCGAGGGCGAGATCGAGTTCACCTTCCGCGGCGAGAAGCACACCGTGCGGGCCGGGTCCACGGTCAACATCCCGGCCAACGCGCCGCACTTCTTCCGCAACGTCTCCGGCGCACCGGCCCGCATGCACTGCATGTGCACCCCGGCCGGCCAGGACGAATACTTCCTGCGCATCGGCACCGCCGTCGACGGCTGGGACGCACCACCACCGCACCTGTCCGACGAACAGGTCACCGAGCAGCGCCGCCGAGCCGCCGAGCTGGCCGCCACCTATCGCAGCGTGTTCGTCTGACCCGTCTCGGCCCCCGACGCGGGACGGCATCGACCCGTCAGCCGGGTCGATTACGTCCCGCGCGGGGCCGGGCTGACCGTGGCGGGGTGGCGCGCATGTGTTCGCGGACGCGGCCGAGAACGGTGCTGAGCGCGGCGAGGTCCCCCTCGGCCATCGGTTCGAACAGCAGCCGCCGTACGTCGTCGACGTGGCCGGGCAGCACGTGGGCGACCAGGGCGCGGCCGGCGTCGGTGACCGACACGATCACGCTCCGCTCGTCGTCCGGCGACGGCGAACGGACGACCAGGCCACGCTTGGCCAGCAGGCCGGCCTGATAGGTGAGCCCGCTGCGGCTGTAGACGATGCCGTCGGCCAGATCGGTCATCCGGAGCCGGCCGTCCGGCGCGTCGGCCAGCCGGGCCAGGATCTGGAACTGCACGTAGCTCAGATCGCCGGCGGCTCGCAGATGCTCGTCGACCGCGTACTGAAGAAGGCTGCTGACCTCCATCAGGGCGAAGTACGCACCAAGCTGGTCGGCGTTGAGGCCGGGCCTCGGATCACTCACCCGCATGATCGTACTTGCTTAGAATTCGAAGTGCGTCGCCGGACCCGGCGACGCACTTCGAGCACGGCGGGGCGCTCAGCCCACCATCGTCGTGGTGGACACCGGCTCCAGGGCGGCGTTCAACACCTCCCGGACGTCGGAGACGACGTGCACCGTCAGTGCCGCCAGCACGTCGGCGGGGACGTCGTCGAGGTCGGGTTCGTTGCGCCGTGGCAGGTAGACCTCGGTGAGCCCGGCCCGCTGAGCGGCGAGCAGCTTCTGCTTGACACCGCCGATGGGCAGGACCCGGCCGGTCAGCGACACCTCGCCGGTCATGCCGACCTCGGCGCGGACGTTGCGGCCGAGCAGCAGCGAGACCAGCGCGGTGGTCATCGTGACACCGGCCGAGGGCCCGTCCTTGGGCACCGCCCCCGCGGGCACGTGCAGATGGATCGGGTGGTCCAGCTGCTCCGGGGAGATGCCCAGCTCCTCGGCGTGGGCCCGGACGTAGGACAGCGCGATCTGCGCCGATTCCTTCATCACGTCGCCGAGCTGGCCGGTGACCGACAGGCCGCCTTTGTCGCCGGGCAGCAGGGACGCCTCGATGTAGAGGACGTCACCACCCATGCCGGTCACCGCCAGGCCGGTAGCCACGCCGGGGATGGCGGTGCGCTCGGCCGATTCCGGAGTGAACCGGGGCCGCCCGATCAGGCTGATGAGGTCGGCGGCGTCGACGGTGGCGGGCAGGTCGCCCAGCGCGGCCCGGCGGAACGCCTTGGCCAGCAGCCGCTCCATCGACCGTACGCCGGCCTCCCGGGTGTAGTTCGCGGCGATCTCACGGAGCGCGTCCTCGGTGACGGTGACCTCGCCGGCCGACAGCGCGGCCCGCTCCAGCTGCCGGGGCACCAGGAAGTCGCGCGCGATGGCCATCTTGTCGCTCTCGGTGTACCCGTCGATCGAGATGAGCTCCATCCGGTCGAACAGCGCCTGCGGGATCGTGTCGAGCACGTTCGCGGTCGCGATGAACACCACGTCGGACAGGTCCAGGTCGAGGTCGAGGTAGTGATCGCGGAAGGTGTGGTTCTGGGCCGGGTCCAGCACCTCCAGCAGCGCCGCGGCCGGGTCGCCGCGGTAGTCGCTGCCCACCTTGTCGACCTCGTCGAGCAGGACGACCGGGTTCATCGAGCCGGACTCCCGGATGGCCCGCACGATCCGCCCGGGCAGCGCACCGACATAGGTCCGGCGGTGGCCACGGATCTCCGCCTCGTCGCGGACGCCACCGAGGGCGACCCGGACGAACTTGCGCCCGAGCGTACGGGCGACCGACTCGCCCAGCGACGTCTTGCCGACTCCGGGCGGCCCGGCCAGCAGGATCACCGCGCCGGACCCACGGCCACCGACAACCGCCAGGCCACGGGACTCCCGCCGGGCGCGGACGCCGAGGTATTCGACGATGCGCTCCTTCACCTCATCCAGCCCGTGATGATCGGCGTCGAGCACCGCCCGGGCGGCGCTCAGGTCGGTGTTGTCCGCGGTGCGGACGTTCCAGGGCAGGTCCAGGACGGTGTCGAGCCAGGTGCGGATCCAGCCCGCCTCCGGGTTCTGGTCGCCGGCGCGCTCCAGTTTGCCGACCTCGCGCAGCGCCACCTCACGGACCGCCTCGGGCAGGTCGGCCGCCTCGACGCGGGCGCGGTAGTCGTCGGTGCCCTCGGCCTCGTCCGCACCGAGTTCCTTGCGGATGGCCTTGAGCTGCTCGCGCAGCAGGTATTCCCGGTTGCGCTTCTCGACCGACTCGCGGACGTCGTGCTCGATCTTGTCGCTGACCTCGGACTCGGCGAGGAAGTCCCGGGTCCATTCGATCAGCAACCGGAGACGGGCCTGGACGTCGGGCGTCTCCAGCAGTTCCCGCTTGCGGTCGCTGTCCAGGTAAGGAGCCCAGCCCGCGGTGTCCGCCAGGTCGCCGGGGTCGTCGATCGCGCTGACCGATTCGATGACCTGCCAGGCCTCCCGGCGCTGCAGGACCGAGACCAGCAGCTCCTTGTACTCGGCCGCCAGCTCGCGGTCGCGGTCGCTCGGCGCGCCGGCCTCGACCGGTTCGACCTCGACCCACAGCGCCGCGCCCGGGCCGGTCACGCCGCCGCCGATCCGGGCGCGGACGCCCGTACGCAGCATGGCCGCCGCCGATCCGCCACGGGACTTGCCGACCTGTTGGACGCTCGCCACGACGCCGTGGGACGCGTACCTGTCCTCGAGCCGCGGAGCGATCAACAGCTCGGAGCCCGCTGAGGTGCGGGCCGCGTCGACGGCGGCCTGAGCCGCTTCATCCAGCTCGACCGGGACGACCATGCCGGGCAGCAGGACGATGCCGTCGAGAAACAACACGGGGAGACGCTTGCCGCTCATCCCGAACCTCCGAAAGTTGAGTATGTGCCGCTCAACCCCGAAGGCGCCGGCCCTCTTCCGGCGTTCACTGCGGGCGAAATCGAGCCGCCCCGGCCGGCCCGCCTACACGACGCTCGTCCGCTGTTCGGCCGCGCGCACGCACCGCGCGAGGGCGGCGACCATGTAGCGGCGCCAGAGCGGCGTGAACGGGCCGGCGAGAACCCAGCGGCGGCCGGGAAGCGGCTTGAACTCGTAGGTCCACCGGATCAGCGTGCCCGGCCCGTCGGGGTTGAAGTTCCATTCGCCTCGAACACCGCTCGCGAGGCGGGAAAGGACGTTCGTGAACCCCGTCAGCTGGTACGCGAAACTCGAACCTTCGGTGTATTCGGTCAATTGTTCGTCGGCTTGCGATCCGTCGTCGAACTGAGGATTTCTGGTCGGGCCGGGGTGATCCCAGGCTTCGGTCTGATTGGCCACGCTGGTGATGCCGGGAAATGGCGCCACCGGGCGGAAGACGCTGGGCAGGTCGATCGGGGCGATCACTCGGAAAGCGTCACCCGGCGCCGCCGAGGTCCGCTGCTGGACGGTGATCGAAACAGTGTTGTCGGCCGGGCCGATCAGGAGCGATATCGTCATGCCGACAGTCTGCGATGACCGGCACACCGCAAACAGGCACAGCTCGTCCCTGGATGGCCGAGTCCCCCCGAGGCGTGCGGCCGGTGGTGATCAGGCGCCGAAGCGGAAATAGACGGTGCGGTGATAATCGCCGGTGGCGACGTTCGGCTGACTCTCGGGGCCCAGCGCTCCGGCGCTGTGGAACTTGTTCCCGATGGGCGCGATACCGTCCAGGAACGACAGGCCCTTCGACGGGTACGGCGCCGTGGCGGTGATCGGGTCGGGCCCGACCGCGGGCGTGAACAGGCGCAGGAAGAGACCGTCCTCGGCGGCGACCATCGTGATGGTGCCCTCGGTGGTGCTCAGCGCCGCCCAGCAGGTACGGGCGTGGTAGCCCTTGAACTCCGGGTACTGGAACCCGCTGGAACCGGTGGCCGTGTTGTTGTACTGCTTGGTCCAGACGTCGGTCGACACGCCCCGCAGCCGGTTCTTGTAGACCCGGTGCGGCCCGTCGCCCAGCCAGGTCAGGCCCCGGACGTTCGCCTCCGGGTAGTCGAAGCCGACGCCGAAATAGCTGTGGTTGCCGGTCCGGCGGTAACGGTATTCGAGCTGGAGCCAGCCGTTGGCGTCCAACCGCCACCGCACGGTGCTCAGATCACCGGTGTAGGTCGCCTCGACCACCCACGCCGTGCCGTCCTGGAAATGGGTCAGGCCGCCGAAGGTCGACGAGCCGTCAGCCGGCGCCGGACCGTTGGTCAGCGATATCGGCATGCCGGCCTGCCGCACCCCGGTCACCCGTCCGTTCGCCTTGCCGATGGTGACGGCGGTCGGGCCGGAGGTCATGGTGATGCCGGCGGCATCCTCGACGGCGGTCACGCTGCCGGCGGCCGGGACCACCAGCCGCCGGGCGAAGTCGGCCGCCTTCTTGATCCGCCAGGTCCAGCCGACGACGGCGCGTCCGGTGGGATCCGTCGCGCTCAGCATCAGCGCGTCGGAATCGTTCCAGTCGGCCGGAAGGTCCAGCCGCAACGAGCCGACGGCGCCCGGGGCGATGGCCGGGCCGGCCAGACTGCCCTGCGCGGTGACGGTGTGCCCGGCGCCGGCTCCGGGCACCGCGAAGGTCACCAGCTGCCAGTGGAACCGGCACTGGCCGACATCGGTGAAGGCGTACCGGTTCACGATCTTGACGGTCTGGTCGAACGACGCCGGGAAGGTCGAGGCGTAGTAGCCCGGGTTGTTGAGCTGGATCGGGGACCAGATGTCGCGGATCGTGAAGAAGCTGGCCTCCTTCTCCCGGAACGGGCCGAGGATGCCGTCGGGCGCCCGATTCCCGAAGGTGTCGAGGGCGCCGCCGCGGTCGTCGCGCACCACACTCTCGTCGAACAGCGCCCAGATGAACCCGCCGGCCGACCGCTGCCCGCCGCCCATCACCCGCCAGTAGTCGTTCAGACCGGCGCCGGCGCCACCGTCGTAGAGGCCGTGCAGGAACTCGGTGGGCATGAACACGGTGCCGCCGGCCGCCTTGCCGACCGTGCTGTCGTACGACTGGTAGTGGCTGGTGTCGACGTTGTTGAACGTGGTCCACGGGTGCAGGACGGTGCGCTTCTGCGGGTCGTGCTGAGCGAAGTCGTCGTCGAGCCCGACGTTCCATCCGCCCTCGTTGCCGTTGTCCCAGAACACGACGGAGGGATGGTTGACATCACGGCTCACCAGCGCTTCGACCAGCGGCGCGCCCACCCCCTCGTCGTAGCGCTTCTGCCAGCCGGCGAGCTCGTCGAGAACGTACAGGCCCAGCTCGTCGCACAGGTCGAGGAAGTACGGGTCGGGCGGGTAGTGCGACATCCGGACGGCGTTCATGTTCATGTCCTTCATCAGCCCGATGTCCAGCCGCGCGATCCGGGGACTGGAGGCCCGGCCCAGGGTCGGCCAGAAGGTGTGCCGGTTGGCGCCCTTGAGCACCACCCGGCGGCCGTTGACGTAGATGCCGTCCCCGGCGCGGACCTCGACCGTGCGGAAGCCGAACCGGGTGCCGACGGTGTGCAGCGGCGGGCCGGAGCCGGTGACCACCGAGATCTCGACCTGGTAGAGGTTCGGGGTCTCGGCGGTCCACAGCAACGGTGTGTCCACCGCCGTCGTCAGCGTCGCCCGGGTGGCGCCGGCCGGGACGGCGACCGAGAAGGCCGCGCCGACCGCGGTGCCGTCCAGCCGCCTGATCTGGCCGGTCACCCGCCCGGCGGCGGTGACACCGCCCAGCAGCACGTCGGCGGCGAAGGCGCCGTCGGCCCGTGCGTCGACCGCCACCCGGTCGATGTGAACGGCCGGGACGGCGCGCAACGAGACCGGCCGGAAGATCCCGCCGAAGTTCCAGTAGTCGCCGCGACGCTCGGCGTCGTTGACCGAGTTGTCGGAGGACTCCTTGCTGACCGTGGCCTCCAGCAGGTTGGCCTGGCCCAGCCGGAGCAGCGCGGTCACGTCGTACCGGAACTCGTAGAAGCCGCCGCGGTGCCGCGGCCCGGCCGAGGCGCCGTTGACCCACACCTCGGTGTCGGTCATGGCGGCCTCGAAGACCAGGTGGATCCGTCGCCCGGCCCACGAGGCCGGCGGGGTGAAGGTGTGCCGGTAGTTGCCCCGCTCGTCCGGGACCAGGGCGGACCCGTAGTTGTAGCTGCCGAATCCCTGGCACTCCCAGTTCGACGGAGTGGGAATCGTGCTCCACTCCCCGCTGCGGCGCCCGGCGGTGACCTGGAAGTCCCAGTCGACGGTGTGGTCGGCGTCGGTTCCGGTCAGCGTCATCGTCTCGGTCACCGGGCCGGCGAGCGCCGCCCGGGCCGGCGAACCGAACCCCAACCCGACCGCGGACAACCCCGCGGCCCCGACGCCGGCCGCGCCGATCGCCAACAGGTCACGACGGTTGATCTGCACGTTCGCCTCCCGGTCGTTCGCCGATCGATGTGCGGTCAGGTGCCGAGCGTCACGCGGAAGATCTTCTCGTCACTGTTGTTCGGGGTGCTGTCCTTGTCACCCGCGTTGCTGGTGGTCAGCCAGAGGCCGCCGCCGGGGGCGGGCTCCACGGTGCGCAGCCGGCCGTAGGTGCCGTTGAAGTAGGTCTGCACGTCGATCAGGCTGGTGCCGCTGATCACCTCGCGGTACATCCGGGTGCCGCGCTGGCAGGCCACATAGAGCACGTCGCGGACGATCGCGATGCCGGAGCACGAGCCCTCACTGGTCGGGTACGTGTGTTTGGGCGCGAGGAACCCGGCCGTGCCGCAGGTGCCGCTGGTGCCCTCACAGGCCGGCCAGCCGTAGTTGCCGCCCTTGGTGATCAGGTTCGTCTCGTCCATGATGCCGTCGCCGAACTCCTGCTCCCAGAGCCGGCCCTGCGAGTCGAAGGCCAGCCCCTGCGGGTTGCGGTGGCCGTAGCTCCAGATGTAGTTGCCGAACGGGTTGTCCGAGGGGACCGAGCCGTCCGTGTTCAGTCGAAGCACCTTGCCGTTGAGGTTGTTCAGGTTCTGGGCGTTGGCGCCGTTCTGCGCGTCGCCGGTGCTGGCGTAGAGCTTGCCGTCCGGTCCGAACCGCAGCCGGCCGCCGTCGTGGTACTTGTTGCGCAGGATGCCGGAGATCAGGATCTGCTCGGTGCCGGTGTTCAGGGTGTCGCCGTCGAGCCGGATCCGGACGATGCGGTTGTCGCTCGGCGAGGTGTGCATGATGTAGAGCCAGTGGTCGTTGGCGAAGTCGGCGGAGACGGCCAGGCCGAGCAGGCCGCCCTCGCCGTCGGTGTTCTGCACGTTCGGGACCGTGCCGAGGGTGGTCTTGGCCCCGGTCGCCGGGTTGAGCCGGATGATGTCGTGGGCGTCGCGGCGGGTGTAGAGGATGGTCCCGTCAGCCAGCGTGACCAGGCCCCACGGCAGGTCCGTCTCGGTGGCGATCTGGGTGACCCCGCAGACCGAGCTGCCGCACGCCGCCCCGGTGGTCACCGTGACGCTGTTGCTGCGCGGGGACGTGTTGGCCTGCGCGTCCCGGGCCACCACGTAGTAGGAGTAGGCCGTTCTGGCCGTCAGCGCACTGTCGATGAACGACGTGGCCGGCGGGGTGGTGGCGGTTCCGGTGATCGTGCCGACCTTGGCGTTGTCCCGGAAGATGTCGTAGGCCCGCACGCCGATGTTGTCGGTGGCCGCGGTCCAGTTCAACGTGACGGTGGTCCCGGACGCCGAGCCGGTCAGCCCGGCCGGCGCGGTGGGGGGCTCGTCGTCGTCCTGGCAGTGCGGCGGGGTGATCGACACGGTGGTGCTGGCCTGGGACACGTTGCCCGCGGCGTCCCGGGCGTTGACGTAGAGACCCCAGGTCGCCCCGGCGACCACGGTCAGGCTGGTGGAGAGCGTGGTTCCGCTGACCGACTTCATCAGCTGCCCGTCGTGGAAGATGTCGTAGAAGGCCACCCCGACGTTGTCGGTCGAGGCGTTCCACGCGAACGTCACCGCGTCACAGACCAGATCACTCACCCGCGGATTGCCGGGCACACTCGGCGGCTGGGTGTCTCCCCCGGTCGTCCGCCATTTCTGGTTGCCCTGCCCGTTGCACGTCCACATCCCGACCTCGGCGCCGTTGGCCGTGTTGCCGCCCGTGACGTCCAGGCAGAGGCCGGACTGCACGCCGGTGATGCTGCCGTCGGAGTTGAGCCGCCATTTCTGGTTGGCGTTGCCGGTGCAGCGGTAGATCTGCACGACCGCGGGGGCGGTGGTGTCCTGACCGGCGACGTCCAAGCACTTCGGCTGGTCGTACACCCGCAGCTCACCGGCCGACGTCAGCGTCCAGGCCTGATTGGCCTGGCCGACGCAGTCGTAGAGGTTCAGCCTGGCGTTGTCCGCCTGGGACTGGGCGACGACGTCCAGGCAGCGGCCGGAATCCACGCCCACCACCGGCGACCCGGCCGCCGCCTCGGCCGGTGCTTGCACCGCCACGAACGCGAGCGTCATCACCCCGATCGCCGTCGTCGTGGCCAGTCGCCGCCGAAGCGCTACGTGCATGAAAGGAATCCGCATACAACCCATCCACCGGTAATCATGTTGACATTCGACAGCCTACATAGCCATTTAACGATGTCAATGGTTGCAAACGCGAATAGAGGACGGCGGGTTAAGCGTATAGACCGGCCGCGGGCCGCCAGAATAAGCAATTCACGCAGGTGCCGTCCGATGGATCCAGATCACTCAGCGTCAGAATGGCTGCACGGCGGCGGCCGACCCGTCCTGTTTCGGGACGGCCCGGCTACCTGAACGAATCGTCGGAGGAGCGCAGGCCGGCGAGCAGCAGGGTGGCGTCGTCCTCCGCGGAACCCTCGTGGAACTCGGCGACCGCATGCGCCAGTTGCCGCAACGTTTCCGGCGCGGACAGCCCGGCCGCGGCGTGCCGTTCGGCGTGCTCGATGAGCCGGCCGGTCCCGAACATCTCCTGCTTCCGGTTCCGCGCCTCGGTGATGCCGTCGGTGTAGAACAGCAGCCAGTCGTTCGGATGCAGGCGGACGTGCCCGGTCGCCACCCGGACGGGGGGCACCCCGAGCGGCGTACGGCGCCGGCCGGGTAGTTCCATCACGAACTTGCCGTCGCGCAGCAGCAGCGGGGCCGGATGCCCGGCGTTGACGTACCGCAGGGAGCCGGTGTCCATGTTCAGCTCGGCCACGATCGCGGTGACGAACCGGGCTTCGGCCCCGAACTGCTCCAGCAGCGCCGCGTCGGCCGCCGCGACCTGCGCCGCGAGGTCACCGCCGGCCCGCCGGGCGGCCCGGATCGCCACCACCGCGACGGTGTACGCCAGCCCGGCGGGCAACCCGTGCCCCACCCCGTCGAAGACCGACATCCAGGCGGTCGATCCGTCGATGGCGTAGTCGAAGCCGTCGCCACCGACGTCGTAGCGTGGCTCGAGGATCGCGCTGATCGTCAGCCGCTCGCAACTGGCCGTCAACGGCGGCAGCATCCGGTCGAGCAGTTCGGCGCTGGCCGACATCGGCCGGGCCCGGCGCGCCCGCAGCAGGAAGTCGCCCTTGGGGGCGGTCACCGTGACCAGGTGACCGACCAGGCCCGCCATCGTCTCGCACCGCCGGCGCAGCACCTCGTCGCCGGCGTCCGGCCCGCCGGGGAAGGTGAACTCGATCACCCCGAGGCGATCCGTGCCGTTGACCATCGGCACCCACCAGCCCGTGTCGCCGGCCGGCTGCGTCCGCACCATGCGAAAGGCCTGGCCGGCGGCGGTGCCCTCGAGCGGCAACGGATCGCCCGAGGGCCGGTCACGGGTCGGGACGGGCCGGAGGGCGCGCTGCTCGTCGTCGACCAGGTAGATCGTCGTCCGGAGGCCCAATGGCGCCAGGGCGGTGGCCACCGCCGGCGCCAGCTCATCGGGCTTCCACAGGTGTGAGCGTTCCAGCACGCCGGTCAGCGCGCCGAGCCAGAGCCCCTCCTGCGTCGATGTCATGCATGCACCCTACGAGATCTTCCGGACGACATCGCGGGCTCGCCCGGCCGTCACGCCGGCGGGATGCGGAACTCGGCCCAGACGTGCTTGCTCGTGCCGTCCGAGTACCAGCCGACGGCTTCGGCCAGCTCACCCACGATGTGCAGGCCCAGGCCGCCCTTCCCGGGCTTCCGCGGCCCGGCGAGCTCGGGAACCGTGCCGGGATCCTCATCGGCCACGTCGAGCACGAAGGTGTGTTCGGTCCGGCGCAGGGAGACGCGGGTGGGCGGCCGTCCGTGCCGGATGGCGTTGGTCGCCAGTTCGGTGGCGACGATCGCCACCTGTTCCGGCACGTCGTCCAGCTTGCCGTCGGGCGGCATCGGCTCGCCGTTCAGGGCCTCGAACAGGCCGGCCCGCAGTCGACGCAGCTCGGCGAAGTTGTCCAGCACCCAGTGCTGGATGTCGTCCGCGGCGGCCGGCGGACGGGAAGCGGTTTCCAAAGACACCCCCCGAATATTCCCGGTGATCGCGAAGTTCAAGCCTCCCGTCACCGGAGGTTGTCGTCGATCAGGCGGGTCGCCGTTTCCGTCAGGGTGGAATCCGTCTCCGCGGCGTGCACGCACAAGGCGGTGAACGCGTGCGCCAGGCTGCCCCCGGACCGGGACATCAGCAGTCCGATGGCCTGCTGGATCCGTGCGCGGACCGTGAGGGCGCCGGCCAGGCCGGCGACCAGTTCGTTCCCGCCGGCGTCGAGGCCGTCGACCCTCCGGTCCACCGGTGTGTCCGTGTCGAACACCGCCCACACGGCCGTGGTCAGAACCTTCATCGCGTCCGGGTCGTGGGCGTACAGGTTCAGGGCGGCTATCGTCGTGCCCTGACCGGCGAACAGCGGGATGGACAACGAGGACCGTAGCCCCAGCCCGAAGGCGACCTCGCGGAAGGCGGGCCAGGCCATGGTGGCGGCGATGTCGGGAACCGCGACCGGCTCGTTCCCGGTCAGCGCCTCGAGGCACGGACCCGCGTTGTCGGTGTACTGGGCCGCGTCGACGGCGACGGCGATCTCGTTGCTCGCCGCCACCGTCGCGTAGGCGCCCTGATATCCGCTGGTCACCGACGCGTAGCTGACGGCGGCGACCCGTCCGGTGCTGAGCACCGCGATGTCGACCAGGTCGGCCCCGATGCGCGAGTCGTCGTCCACGCGGCCGGCCAGGGTGACGATGCGTTGGCGGAGGGGTGTGCCCGGCTGCCCGGGTGCCCTGGACGACAATGCGGTGCCTCCTCGAGGGGAACGCCTGGCCGGACGACTACCGGGTGACGGCGTCGATCAGGTCGCCGACCGGGCGGTCCGGCAGCGCCTTGGCCACGTCGGCGATGGCGACGATGCCGATCAGCCGGTGCCCGTCGATCACCGGGAGCCGGCGTACCTGATGGCCGGACATGGTGCTCAGCACCTCGGCGACGTCGTCGTCGGCGCCGACCGTGACCGGCTTGCCCTGGGCCAGCTCGCCCGCCGTGACCTGCGCCGGGTCGCGGCCCTGGGCGATCGCCTTGATGACGATGTCGCGGTCGGTGATCATGCCCTTGAGCCGGTCGTCCTCGCCGCAGATGGGCAGCGACCCGACATCCAGGTCGGCCATCTTCCGGCTGGCGTCGGCCAGGGTCTCGTTCTCGCCCACGCAGGTGACGTCGGGGCTCATGATCTCGCGTGCGGTGGTCATGGCTCTCCTCCCAATCGGTGGTAGCTGGTCGCGTACCCAGCGGAGCGCTCTTGATTCCTGCCTCCAAAATTTTCGAGTCCCTGAGGTTCCATCAGGCCGAGCCGGGGGATGCCGGTGTGGATCGAGGCGGAGCGGGAAGGAGTACGTCATGACCGACCGGATCGCCGATCCCTGGGGCGAGCGGACGCCGTACGGGCCGGGGGACAACTGGCCGGCCCGGGTGGACACGCACCTGGCGGACGGGGTTCAGGAGCCGGACGTGGACCGCTGGGTCCAGTCCGCCTCGATCCTGCACTCGAACGGTGACGCGATGGACATCGCGGTCAAGGACGAGCGCATCGTGGGCGTGCGCGGCCGGCCCGGCGACCGGGTCAACCGCGGCCGGCTCGGGCCCAAGGACCTGTACGGCTGGCAGGCCAACCACAGTCCCGACCGGCTGACCCGGCCGCTGGTGCGCGACAACGGACGGCTCGTCGAGACCGACTGGGACACCGCGATGGACCGGCTCGTGCGGCGCTCGCGCGAGCTGCTGGACGGCCCGGGTGGCTGGGGCCATTTCGGCTTCTACACCAGCGGTCAGCTGTTCCTGGAGGAGTACTACACGCTCGGCGTGCTCGGCAAGGCCGGCATCGGCACCCCGCACATGGACGGCAACACCCGGCTGTGCACCGCCACCGCGGCGTCCGCGTTGAAGGCCAGCTTCGGCACCGACGGGCAGCCGGGCTCGTACACCGACGTCGATCATTGCGACGCGATCGCGCTGTGGGGTCACAACGTGGCCGAGACGCAGACCGTGCTGTGGATGCGGATGCTGGACCGCCGCCGGGGACCGAACCCGCCGGCGATGCTGGCCGTCGATCCGCGGTCGACCCCGGTGGCCCGCGAGGCCGATCTGCATCTGCCGGTGCGTACCGGAACCAACCAGGCGTTGATGAACGGCCTGCTGCGGGAGATCATCGCGCGCGGCTGGTACGACGAACGGTACGTCGCCGAGCACACGATCGGCTTCGACGAGCTCGCGCGGGTGGTGCACGCGTACCCGGTCGATCGGGTCGCCGAAATCTGCGACGTGAAGGTCGCCGACGTGGAACGCGCGGCCGAACTGCTCGGCACCGCCGACCGTCTGTTGTCCACCGTGCTGCAGGGTTTCTACCAGTCCAACCAGGCGACCGCGGCGGCCTGTCAGGTCAACAACCTGCACCTGCTGCGCGGCGCGATCGGCCGGCCGGGCGCCGGCGTCTACCAGATGAACGGGCAGCCCACCGCGCAGAACACCCGCGAGACCGGCGCCGACGGGGACCTGCCCGGCCTGCGCAACTGGGGGAATCCCGACCACGTCCGCGAGCTGGCCGAGCTGTGGAACGTCGACGAGATGACGATCCCGCACTGGTCCCCGCCGACCCACGCGATGCAGATCTGGCGGTACGCCGAGCAGGGTTCGATCAAGCTGCTGTGGATCAGCGCCACGAATCCGGCGGTGTCGCTGCCCGATCTGGCCCGGATCCGCCGCATCCTGGCCCGGCCGGACCTGTTCGTGGTGGTGCAGGACCTGTTCCGCACCGAGACGGCCGAGTACGCCGACGTGGTGCTGCCGGCCGCGACCTGGGGCGAGAAGACCGGCACCTTCACCAACGTGGACCGCACGGTGCACCTGAGCGAGAAGGCGGTCGACCCGCCCGGCGACGCCCGCCCCGACCTGGACATCTTCCTGGACTACGCGCGGCGGATGGACTTCCGCGACCGTGACGGCGAGCCGCTGATCGGCTGGTCCACGCCGGAGGAGGCGTTCGAGGCGTGGAAGCGCTGCTCGGCCGGGCGGCCCTGCGACTACAGCTCCATCACCTACGAACGGCTGCGCGGTGGCGGCATCCAGTGGGGCGGCGAGCGACTCTACTCCGACGGCGTGTTCAACACCGACCCGGACCGCAGCGAGACGTACGGGCAGGATCTCACCACCGGCGCCGAGTTCACCGCCGAGCAGTACCGCGCGAAGCAGCCGGCCGGGCGCGCGTTCCTGCACGCCGCCGACTACCGGCCGTCGCCCGAGGTGCCGTCCGAGGAGTTCCCGCTGCTGCTCAGCACCGGGCGTACCGTCTACCAGTTCCACACCCGCACCAAGACCGGCCGGGCCCCCGAGCTCAACGCCGCGGCGCCGGACGTGTGGGTGGAACTTCACCCCGACGACGCGGCGCGGCAGGACATCGCCGACGGCGATCTGGTCGGCATCGCTTCCCCGCGAGGTGGCATCGAGGCCCGCGCCCGGATCGGCGGCATCCGGCCCGGGGTGGTGTTCGTGCCCTTCCACTACGGCTACTTCGACGTCGCACCGGACGACCGCCGGCCCCGCGCCGCCAACGAGCTGACCGTGACCGCCTGGGACCCGGTGTCCAAGCAGCCGATCTTCAAGGTCGCCGCGGTCCGGATCGCGAAGATCGCCGGACCGGAGGAGTGATCCCATGCACCTCGCCCACTACCTCGGGCTGCTGCACCGCGCCCAGCTCACGCTGGCCGACGCCTTCCGGGAGGTGGCCGGCGCCCACGGCGACGAACCGGACATCGACCACCTCTGCCGGCAACAGGCCGAGCGATGCGACGACCACGCCGCGCGGCTGGAACCGTTCGCCCGGCGGTACGCCGAGGACGCTCCCGACGAGCCGGAACGGTTGCACTCCGACCTGTTCCGCGGCACCCGTACCGGCGGGATCGGCCTGCTGCGCGACCTGCACGACCTCTACCTGATGGCCGTCGAGTGCGAGGTGTGCTGGACGGTGGTCGGGCAGGCCGCGCGGGGCGCCCGCGACCGCGACCTGGTCGAGGTCGTGACCGCCTGCGAGGGCGAGACCACGTTGCAGCTCACCTGGTTGCGGACCCGGATGAAGCAGGCCGCCCCGCAGGCCCTGGTGGTGGCCGACTGACCCGCGCCGGCCGGCCGGTTCCTACCTGCTGACGGTCGTGCGCAGCGACCGCACCGCCTCCGACAGGAGGTCGCGCAGGGTTCGCGTCTCGCCCGGCCGCGTCCATTTCTGGAACGCCGCCTGCTGCGCGAGCATGGCGGCGCCGGTGGCGAACAGCGCGGTCTCCGGATCACAACCCCGCTCGCGGAGCACGGCGGCGATGGCCTCGGCGAGGACGGCGTTCTTGCGCAGTTCGCGCTCCTGCAGCTCGGGGTTGGCGGCCAGGATCGCGTGCCGGCGCGTCACCGCGGCCCGGCGGTCCTCGAACATCGTGTCGGCCGCGATCTCCAACGCGCGCACGACCGCGTCGAGCGGTGGCAGATCTTCGTCGCCGGCCGCGATCTCCCGGATGACCTCCTGCTGGATCTCGGAGCTCAACCCGAACAGCACCTCGCGCTTGTCGGCGAAGTGGTTGAAGAACGTCCGCTGGGTGAGCCCGGCCCGCTGGGCGATCTCGGCGACCGTCGTGCGCTCGAACCCCTGCTCGTCGAAGAGCTCCAGGGCGGCGCCATGGAGGCGCTCGACTGCGTCCGGTTTCCATCGCGGCATTCCCCGAGCCTAGCGATTGCAGCTTGTGAAGTCATGGGTGTACGGTGACTTCACAAGCTGCAATCACGACTTCAGGAGGCTCTTCATGGCCGCTGTATCGATCGTCGGCCCCGACGAGGGCGAGATCATCGCCAGCGGGGCGCTGCAGATCCGGATCCTCGAGGACGGCAGCAACACCGATCACCGCCTGGGCATCGGCATCCTCCCCCTCGCCCCGCACACCTCCGGCCCGCCGCAACATCGCCACGCCAAGCACGACGAGGGCTTCTACATCCTCTCGGGCACCGTGCGGTTCACCATCGGCACCGACAACTACGACGTCGGCGCGGGCAGCTGGGTCACGGTTCCGCCGGGCGTACCGCACACCTTCGGCAACGCGACCGACGACCCGGCGGTCATGCTGACCACCTTCACCCCGGATCTGTACGTGCACTACTTCCGCGAGATCAAGAACCTGGTCGATTCCGGGCAGCCGATGAACCGCGAGACCATGACGCCGATCTGGAAGAACTACGCCACCGAACCATCCACCGAATTCGCTCCGTAACCCCGGCCGGACCGTCAGTCCGCGGCCCGGCCGACGCGCTCACAACCGCAGGTCCGGCCGACGACCAGGTTGCCGGTGAGGCGCACGTGCGCCGCCGCGGTGCCCGGGCGGCGGATCTCCGCCAGGAGCTGCGCGCACGCCGTCCGGGCCAGGTACTCGACGTCCTGCCGCATGCTGGTCAGCGGGGGAATCGTGTAGCGCGCGGCGCCCGTGCCGCCCATCGACACCACCGCGACGTCGTCCGGCACCCGCAGGCCGAGCTCCCAGCACGCGTGCAGCACGCCGATGGCCTGCACGTCCGAGGCGACGAACAGGGCCGACGGGCGGCGGCCGTACAGCGTCCACGGCCGGCCGTGGCGGCTCAGCAGCAGGCCGGCCGCCTGGTAGCCGCCGCCCTCGCTGACCTCGGCGAAGGCGACCAGCCCGTCGCCGGCCGGCCGGCCGGCCCGCCGCTGCTGCGCCCGCCAGCCCTCCAGCCGCAGGCCGTCCGTGCTGACGTGCGGCGGACCGGTGATGCAGCCGATCAGCTCGTGACCGTGGATCTGCAGGTGGTCGACCGCGCGGGCGGCGTCGCGTTCGTCCTCGGTGCTGATGGTGGAGATCCGGTCGTCCGGGTCGGAGCGCTGCTCCAGCAGCAGCACCGGCTGCTCGAGCTCGGCCAGCTCCACTCCCCCGGCCAGCGCCACCCCCGAGGTGATGATCAGGCCGTCGGCCTTGCGGTCGACGAACGTCTGGAGCAGGCGCTCCTCGCTGGCGCGGTAGCCGTAGGTGCTGCCGGTCAGGGTCAGATAGCCCTGTTCGCCCAGGGCCCGCTCGATCGCCTCGGCCAGCGAACCGTAGAACGGGTTGCTGCGGTTGGGCGTGAGCAACCCGATGGTCTGGGTGCTGCCGCCACGCAGCGCGCTGGCGATCGCGTTGGGCCGGTAGCCCAGCTGGTCGATCGCGGCCAGGACCCGGGCCCGGGTGGTGGTGGCGACGGGGCGGGGACCGTTGTTGAGCACGTAGCTGACCACGGCCGGCGAGACCCCGGCGGCCCGCGCCACATCCGATCGAGTTACCGCCACGCCCGGACCTCCCCGTCGCCGCCGTCCGTCACACGCCCGTCACGACCTGGCCCTCGGCGGACTCGAGCCCGATGTCCGCCGGAGAAGGATACGACGACTGCGCGCCGGGGCTCTGCACGGCGAACGTGCCGGCCCGTACGCCGATCGTCACCGCCTCCTCGAGGCCCGCGCCCGCCGCCAGCCGCACGGCCAGCGCACCGACGAAGGCGTCGCCGGCGCCGGTGGTGTCGACCACCGCGGACGGGACCGGCGCCGGCACGTGGCCGTCGTTCTCGGCGTCGGCCCAGCAGGCGCCCTCGGCACCGACCGTGACCACCACCGAGCGGGTCCGGTGCCGGAGCTGCCCGACCGCGCGCTGGGCGGCGGCCGCGCCGCGCACCTCCCAGCCGAGCAGCCCGCTGGCCTCGGCCTCGTTGACCACCAGCGGGTCGCACCGGGCCAGGAGCTCGGGATCGACGCGCTGGTAGGGCGCCAGGTTCAGGATCACCCGGGCGCCGGCGCCCGCGGCCGCGCTGATGGCCGCGGTGATGATCTCGGGCAGCACCTCGGCCTGGGCCACCATCGTCGCCGCCCCGGTCTCCGCGATGATCCGGCCGACCGTGCGGCTGACCCGATCGGCGGTGAGGGCGAAGTTGGTGCCGGGCACCACGGTGATCGAGTTCTCGCCCGAGTCGTACACCAGAACCAGCGCCAGACCGGTACGGCCGCGGCTGATGATCTCCACGTTGGTGGTGTCGACGCCTTCCGAGCGCAGCTCACGGATCAGTTGCGCGCCGTCGGCGTCGTCGCCGACCGAGCCGACGAAGCTGACGTCCCCGCGCAGCCGGGCCATGGCCACGGCCTGGTTGGCGCCCTTGCCGCCGGGCTGCTGGAGCAGGCCGCTGGCCAGCACCGTCTCGCCGGGGCCGGCGGGCACCGGCACCCGGACGATGTAGTCCTGGTTGGCCGAGCCGACAACGATGATTCCGGCCGCGCCGCGATCGTTGTTCACTTCTCCCCACTTCCGATCGATAGCCGTCCGAAGAACCGCTGGAGCACGAACATACTGATCGCGGGAACCAGGGTGAGCACGATGGTTCCGGCGAAGTTCTGCCCGTAGTCGGCCGCGTGCTCACCGAACGTACCGGCGAGCGCGACCGGCGCGAGTTGCTGACGGTTGTCACTGACGATGAGCAGCGGCCACAGGAACGCGGTCCACTGGCCGATGAAGATCAGCAGGGCCGAGTTGGTCAGCGCGGGCCCGCTGAGTCGCATGTAGAGCGAGAACAGGATGCGCGGCTCCGAGGCGCCGTCGAGCATCGCGGCCTCCCGGTACGAGTCCGGGATGCCGAGGAAGTACTGCCGCAGGTTGAAGATGGCCAGCCCGTTGCCGATGCCGGGCAGGATCAGCCCGATCAGCGAGTTGCCCAGGCCCCAGTCGGTGAACTGCTGGGCCAGCGGGATGGCGATGGCCTCGAACGGCACCATGAAGCTGATCACGATGATCGCGAAGATGAGGTTGCGGCCGGGGAACTGGAAGACCGCCAGCGCGTACGCCGCCATCGACGACATGATCAGGCCGAACAGCACCGAGGCGATGCAGACGATGAACGAGTTCAGCAGCGCCCGCGCGAAGCCCGAGTCGAGCAGCAGCCGGACATAGTTGTCCAGCGTCCACTCGGACGGGATGATCAGATGCCAGCTCAGCGGCGACATCGTGGTGAGGATCTCCAGGGTCGGGCGGAACGACCCGATGAGGATCCACAGCGCGGGCAGCACGAACGCCATGCCGAGCACGACGGCCACCGCGGTCAGGATCACCCGGGAGATCGGCGTGCGCTTCTTGCGTACGGGCGCGGCCGGCGCCGGGGGCCGGCCGGTCGGAGCGAGCTTGGCCGGAGTCACGGTCATCGCGGCGTCTTCTCCTCACGCAGCAGCCGGAACTGCAGCAGGACGAAGAAAATCATGATCGCGGTGAGGATCACGACCTCGGCCGCGCCGAGGTTGCGGCTGCCGTACCCGTACGTCGTCCGGTACGCGTCGAACATCAGCAGCGTGGTGCTGGCCTGCGGGCCGCCCTGGGTGAGCAGCTGCACCGGGACGAACAGCACGAAGTTGGCGACCGTGTCGGCGACCAGCACGAACAGCAGCGGGCGCTTGAGCATCGGGATGGTGATGCTGAAGAAGGTCCGGATCGGGCCGGCCCGGTCGACCTTCGCCGCGTCGTACAGCTCCTCCGGGATCGCCTGCAGGCCGGAGATCAGGAACATCATCCAGTAGCCGATGCCGATCCAGCTGGCCAGCACGATGATGCAGGCCAGGGCCTGCGACGGCGAGGTGAGGAACGGCTGCGGGTCACCGCCGACCGCGCTGATTAGCGCGTTGACCGGCCCGTTCGGGTTGAGGGCGGCGCCCCAGGCGATGGCCGAGCCGACGATGGGTACGGTCACCGGCACGAAGACCAGCGTGCGCCAGACGCCGGCCAGCGGGATCTTCTGGATGAACAGCACCGCCAGCATCAGGGCGATGGCGATCTGCAGCGGGTTGATGATGACGTTGAAGACCAGGGTACGAAGGATCGTGTCGACGAACGCGGGGTCGGAGAACAGCGACCGGTAGTTGCCCAGCCCGGTGAACGTGGCCTCGATGATGCCGCCCGGGAACGCCTTGTAGAGGCTGTCCACGATCGCTCCGACGGTCGGCACCACCCGCAGGACGGCCAGCGCCACGACCGCCGGGGCCAGGAACACCACGGCCCAGAGCATCTCCTGCCGGCGACCGGCCCGCCGCCGCCGGTTGGCGGCGGCGGGCTTGGTGGTGACGGGCAACGCCATTACTTGTACTTCTTCCAGGCGGTCGTCAGCTGCGTCTGCGCGCTGTCCAGCGCGGTCTTCGGGTCGGCGCCGTTGCGGATGTCGGCGAACGCCTGGTTCAGGATCGTCTCGAACTCGATGTAGCCGATCGTCTGCACCCGGTTGACCGCCGTGTTCGCGGTCTCGAAGTCGATGATCGTGGCCGCCTTCTTGCCCTCCGGCGAGGAGAAGACCGACTTGTCGAAGTAGATCTTCTTGCCCACCGGGCCGGCGGCGAGCTCGGGGTCGGACCGGTACTTGATGTAGCCGCCGCCCTCGTCGATCGTCATCCACTTGAGGAAGATCGCGGCGGCCTCCTTGTTCTTGCTGAACGGGTTCATCGCCAGCGACCAGGAACCCGTCGGGGTGGCCGGCTTGCCGCCCTCGAACACCGGCTGCGGGGCGACGCCCCAGTCCACCTTGGACGCGCCCAGCTGAGGAATGAGCCACGGACCCTCGACGATGTACGCCGCCTGGCCGGCCACGAACGCGGGGTCGGTCTCCTCGGACTTCATCCCCTTCGGCGCGACGCCCTGCTTGAACAGGTCGCCGTACCAGGTGAAGGCCTTGACCCACTGCTCGGAGGTGAAGTCCGGGGTCAGGTTGCCGTCGCCGGACGCCCCGACCGTTCCGCCCAGCTGCACCGGCAGCGGCTCCAGCTGGTAGTAACGGTCGAACTGGCCGAACAGGAAGCCGTACTTGGCGCCCGCGGCCTTGGCCTTGGCCGCGTCCTGGGTCAGCTTCTCCCAGGTCATCCGCTGGCCGGTCGAGGCCGGCGGCTCAGCCAGGCCGGCCTTCTTGAGCAGCGCCTTGTTGTAGTAGAGCAGCTGGGTCGAGTTCGCGATCGGGAGCGCCCACAGTTTGTCCTGGTAGACGCCCGCGTCGTACGCCGTGGGGTCGAACTGGTCCTTGGCGCCGGCGAAGGCCTTGGTGAGGTCCTCGGCCATGCCGCGCGAGGCGAGGGCCGAGACGCGGGGCTGGTCGGCCCAGTAGACGTCCGGGTCGCCGCCCTTGTTGGCGATCCGCGAGTCGAGCGTGCTGTTCAGGTTGTCGAAGGGCACCGACTGATAGTCGATCTTGATGGTGGGGTGCGCCTTCTGGAAGGCGTCGATGACCGACTGCATGTTGGCGGTCTTCAGGTCGAGAATGCTGACGACCTTGATCGTGGCGGTGGGATCGGTGCTCGGCAACGACCAGCCGGAACCGCCACCGGTCGCGGTGTCGTCGCCGCCACAGGCGGTGAGCAGCAGCGCCGCGGCGGTCGCCGCGGCCAGGCCGGAGACCAGCCGGCGCCGGGTCAGATGGACACTCATGATTGCGCCTTCCGTAAATCCGTGGTCCTCAGAGATCTTTGATCAAGCCCATGAAGTGATCGGTGAAAGCGCCGGGGTTGACCCCGACCGCGACGCGGCAGTTGGCCGGCGGCGGGTCCTGGCCCTCCCGCCGGTCGGTGATCATCACGCCGCGGGCCTCGCCCTCACCGGTGATGATCGAGACGGCGACCTCGCGGAACTCGCAGATCTCGGGGTGGGTGAGCACGGCGACGGCGAGCGGGTCGTGCATCGCGCAGGAGTCGGCGTCGATGGCGCTGCCGGGGTAGCGCTGCTTGAGGTAGTCGATCCAGGCGATGGTGAACTCGCCGGCGAAGGGGGCGAACGGGGTCTCGGCGGCGAGCATCTGCGCGGCGTGCTCCCGGGTGAGCCGGACCTGCATCGTGACGTCCAGCCCGACCCAGCGCTGCGGGGCGCCGGAGCGCAGGACGGCCTGCGCGGCCTCGGGGTCCATCCAGACGTTGAACTCGCCGGGCAGGCTGCGGTCGGTCATCGTCCCGAAGAAGATCCCGCCCATGATCACGATCTCCTTGACCGTGGACGCCAGCCGCGGCTCGAGGTTCAGAGCGGCCGCGACGTTGGTGAGCGGCCCGATCGCGACGAGGGTGATCTCGCCCGGGTTGGCCATGATGAGCTCGGCGATCGCGGCCGCGGCGTAGCCGGGTGTGGCCGCGGGGACGCGGTCGCGCCGGGCGGTGACGTGGTCGGCCGGCACGCGGACGATGCCGGGCCGGGTGAGGGCGGCGGCCGCCCCCTTGATGATCGGGACGTCCTTGATGCCGAGGCGCTGGACGAGCTCGCCGGTCAGGATGGTGGCGCTCTCGACGTCGGTGTTGCCGTTGACCGTGGTGAGGAGTTCGAGCTCGATCCCGGGGTCGGCGTGGGCCAGAGCCAGGGCGAAACCGTCGTCGATGTCGGAGCCCGGGGCCCCCATCGCCAGGTCCATGTCAAGGATGATCCGAGGCATCGCGTCTCCGTTCAACTCGTGTTGCATCGCAGTAAACACGAGTTGAATGTGTCGCACAACACTCGTCGGCAATGTTCTCGAAACTTGTCCCCGGCCTTCGACCGCACGTTTACGCAGGTCACGAGCCCGGCTTAGGCTTGTCCGACACATTGCCGTTCATCATCACCCAGCGTTACCGCCCGGCCAGCCGGGCCGGCGACGAGGTCAGGCGGGGCGGTTGGCGAAGACCCGGGCCAGGAAGACAGTCGCGACGCCGGCCACGACCACGGTGAGCAGGCCGACGCGCAGGCTGGTGAGGTCGGCGACGAACCCGACCAGCGGTGGCGACAGCAGGAACCCGACCCACAACAGCCAGCTGACGATGGTCAGGCCGGTGCCGTGCGGGATTCCCGGCAACTCGTCGGCGGCGTGCATGGCGGCGGGCACGAGCGTGGCGAACCCGAGGCCGGCGAAGGCGAGGGTGATCACCGCTTCGATGGCTTCGTCGCGATCGGTGGCCGCGACCAGCCGCCGATCGAAGACCGCGGCCATCGACTCGGCGTGCCGGGTGAACGCCTCCACGAGAACCTCGTCGAGGCCGGCGAAGTGGTAGGTCATCGACCCCAGCGGCACGTCCGCCGCCCGGGCGATCTCCCGGTGCGTGGTGCCGGCCACCCCACGCTCGGCGATCAGGCTCAGGGCGGCGTCGATCAGCCGGTCGCGGCGATGCGGGTCGTGCCGCCGGGACCGCCTCGGCGCGGGGGTCGCGCCGGCCGTGGTGGCTTCGGTGGCTTCGGTGGCTTCGGTGGGCTCACTCATCGGACGCGGCCTCGATCTCCTCGGAACCGGCCTCGATGACGCGGATCACCCGGGCCGGACTGCCGGCCGCGACGACGTTCGCCGGCAGGTCGCGGGTGACCACCGCGCCGGCGCCGACCACGGTGTTCTCCCCGATGGTGACCCCGGCCAGGACGATCGCGCCGCTGCCGAGCCACACGTTGTCGCCGATGACGATCGGCCGGGCGGCCTCCCACTTGGCCCGGCGCGGCTCCGGGTCCACCGGGTGGGTCGGCGTGAGCAGCTGCACGCTGGTGCCGATCTGCACGTCGTCGCCGATGGTGATCGGGGCGACGTCCAGCGCGACGAGACCGAGTTGGCGAACGTCCGGGCCCCGACGCGGAGGTGACTGCCGTAGTCCACCCGCAGCGCTTGTACATAGAACCGGCCCGGCGCCCGTGAGGGCATCCGGGCCGGTCAGGGCCGTGCACGCGTCAGCGAACGGGAGGCGCCGCCTTCCGCAGCGTCGCCTTGAGGCTGCCGCTGCCGGTGGACGCGAGCGACCTGGCCGCCGCGGCCGTCGGGTCCGGCGCCGGGACCGGTTCGCACTGCTTGTCGGACCGGTTGCCGCTGACCCGGTTCGGCAGGGCGCCGTTGTCAAGGTACGCCGCGATCGTGTCGTCGGTGCAGGCGATGCCGCTCAGCGAGCCGGCGTGCGTGGTGCCGCCGACGCCCTCGACGAGGACCGAGCGGGGGAACCGCTTGCGGATCTCGAGGCTGCCCGCGTACGGCGTGGCCGCGTCCTTGGTCTCGCTGATCAGCAGGATCGGCGGGGCCTTCTTGCCGTTGACGTTGACCGGCTTGCCGACGTCACCCTTCCAGAACAGGCAGGGCGCGTTGAACCAGGCGTTGTTCCAGGTGATGAACGGGTGGTCGGCGTAGATCCGCCAGTTGTCCCGCTCCCACTTGTTCCAGTTGGCCGGCCACCGCACGTCGGTGCACTGGGTGCCCAGGTAGATCGCGTACCCGTTGTCCGTGCCGGGGCCGGGCTCCGGGTAGAGCTCCAGCAGGCCGGAGGCGTCACCGTCGTTGACGTACGCCGAGAACGCGGTGGCCACATCGGCCCAGCCGTAGACGTAGTACCCGGCCGAGACGAAGATGTCGTTCCACTCGTCCGGACCGATCTTGCCCTCGGCCGGCGCCTTACGCAGCTTCTGCAGCGTGGCGTAGTACTTGGCCTTCACGGCCTTGCCGGTGGTGCCCAGGTGGTACACCGCGTCGTACTTCGCCACCCACGCGAAGTACGTGTCCATGTTCTTGTCGAACTGGACGTCCTGGCTGAGGTTGGCCTCATACCAGACGCCACGCGGGTCGACGACGCCGTCGAAGACCATCCGGCGCACCTGGGCCGGGTGCAGCGTGGCATAGACCTGACCGAGGTAGGTGCCGTACGAGAAGCCGTAGAAGTTGATCTGCTTCTGGCCCAGCGCCTTGCGGATGCTCTCCATGTCGGCCACGTTGTCGGTGGTCTTGAGATGGTCGAGCAGCGGGCCGCCGGCGCGCCGGCAAGCTTCCGCGTACGCCTTGGAGCGCGCCAGCCAGGTCTTCTCCAGCTGCTCGGTGACCGGCACGTAGTAGGGCCGGTTGTAGCCGGCGACGTTGCCGTCACAGGTCAGCGACGGCACGCTGGAGCCGACGCCGCGCGGGTCGAACCCGATCCAGTCGTAGTCGAGACCGACGCCACCCGGGATCGCCGTCTGCAGCACCGAGTAGATCAGGCCGGAACCGCCCGGGCCACCCGGGTTGACCAGCATGACGCCCTGGTAGTCGGCGGCCGCGGAGGTGTGCTTCAACCGCGACACGGCGAGCTGGATCTTGGTGCTGCCCGGTCGCGCGTAGTCCAGCGGAACCACCACGAAGCCGCACTCGGCGCCGCGCGCTTTCAGCGTCGCGTTGTCGCAGGTTCCCCAGGTGATCGGTGGCGGCGTGTAGCCGGGGGTGCCGCTGTGGGCCTGCGCCGACGACGGGATCATGCTCCCGCCGATCACCAGCCCCACGGTTGCGGCGAGGGTTGCCGCCAGAAGTCGTCTCATACCGAGCCTTTCATCCACGATTCACCCCAGGTTCACGCTCGGGCGATCTCCGGAGACTAGCCATCCAGACGCGGCGATGAGGCTGTCCGTTAGGACAGATTTCAGGAAACGCCCAGCTCCGGTCGTTACGGCGGGTCTCAGGGCCGGAGCCGGACCGGCCCGGCGTCGATCGCGACGCGGAACAACGAGTACGGATAACGCCGCAGGTCCTCGCCCCGCTGGTAAGATCCAGGTTCGGGGGTATGGCCGTTACCGGACATCACTCCCCTACCGGGCCTCGGGCGGAGCGTACGGTCGCGTCATGGCCGATTGGTACCGGCTCGACGTTCCCGCTGACTCCGCGCAGTACGTTGACGCGTGCCTGCAACCGCGGTTCACGGAGCAGGACGAGCCACGCGACATCCGGGCGATGGGCGGGATCGCCGAGATCGCCGCCGCCAGCCGAACCGAGGGGCGGGCCGGCAGCCGACGCGTCGCCGCAGACTTGCTGGCGCGGCCCGAGTTCGCCGATCACGACGTGCTCTACAGCTGGCTGATCGACGAGCAGCGCGACCCGTCCGGCGCGCTGGAGTCGCTGCGCGTGGGCCTGGATCGCTGCCCCCGCAAGCGTTTTCTCCTCGATCGCCTCGGCCTCGTCATGCTGCGGCTCCACCACGGACCCGAGGCGTTGTACTACTGGGCGCAGGCGACCGGCGGCGCCATCCGGGCCGGCCGGGCCGACGGCTTCTCGTCCTACCTGTTCCTCGCGCACGTCGCCCGGGCACTCGGCGCTCGGCAGGCTACTTCCCAGCTCGCCCGCCGCGCGAACCCGGAGGGCGGCGGCCCGCCGATCGAGCTGGAGCCCGAGCTGGCCGACGAGGTCACCCGGGTGTTCGAAGCCCAGCGAACCCGCCCGATGAAGGCGGTCGTCGAAGCCCTGGCGTGACGAGGCGTCAGGCCGCGCCGAGTGGTCCAGTCTGGATGATGCGGACGGCCTCCTCCAGGGGTGTCTCCCACGGGAGCAGGTCGCGCAGGATCCAGGTCACGCCGGCTGATTCGTATTCGGAGATCAGGTTGTCGGGCTCGGGAGGCAGGGTGCGGCTGACGACGACGTCGTACGGGGCGTCGGTGGTGCGGTGCTGGGTGATGTAGTCGATCATCTTGCGGGCGGAGTCCGGAGAGGACGGAAGGATGGAGAAGCCGTCCTCGCGGATGTCCATCTCGGCCGGTGCGGCGCCGTCCCAGCGCGCGGCCCGGCGGAACGGTCGTTTGTTCGGCCAGTAGCCGGCCACCCACACCGGGACCTGATCTTGCACCGGTCGCGGCCGGAAGGTGGTCTCGCGGACGGTGTAGTGCTCCCCGCTGAAGGCGAACGGTTCGCCGGTGCACAGTCCACGCACGATGGTCAGGCACTCGTCGAGTTTGTCGGCCCGGACCCGTGCGTCCCCGTCCTCGCCGAACTGCTCGAACTCCGCCTCCCCGGAGAAACCGAGGCCGACGCCGAGGATCATCCGGCCGGCCGAGAGGTGATCGAGGGTGGCGACCTCACGAGCGACCTTCCAGGGCCGCCGGCGGGCGAGCTGGGCGACCATGGTCCCGATCTTGACCCGCTCGGTCGTGGCCGCGATCGCGGCCAGGACGATCCACGGATCCGTCACCGGAGGCTGGGTCCGCAGATCGAAGACCAGTGAGTCCCACACGAACACGGCGTCCCAGCCGGCCCGTTCCGCGTCCTGAGCCAGCTTCACCAGCACGTGCGGATCGGCGTACTCACCGATCACCGGCAGATTGACCGCGTACCGCATGGGTCGACCCTACGACGGTGTACTGGTCGTGGACCAGGGCTGTCGCGTCGGGTGGTGGGAGCGGCCGGTAGAAGTAGAAACCCTGGCCGACCGTGCACCCCATGTCGATCAGGGCGGCCGCCTGCTCGACCGTCTCGACGCCCTCGGCCACGACCGTCATCTTGAAGGCCCGGCTCAGGTGGACCACCGCCTCGCACACCGAGCGGGCCTCGGCGTCATCGGCGATGCCGGTCACGAACGAACGGTCGATCTTCAGGATGGTGACCGGCAGCCGGCGCAGGTAGCTCAGGGCCGAGTAGCCGGTGCCGAAGTCGTCGACCGCCAGCTCGATGCCGAGGTCACGCAACGCCTCCAGACGGCTGATGGTGAGCGGGTCGGGTTGCAGGATGACGCTCTCGGTGATCTCCAGGGTGAGCCGGTCCGGCGGGAATCCGGTCTCGGCCAGGATGGTCTCGACGGTCTGCACCAGGTCGGCCTGGGCCACCTGCTTCGGTGACAGGTTCACCGACAGCCGCAACGCTTCGGCGCCGGCGTTGTCGGCACGCCAGCCGACCGCCTCCCGGCAGGCCGCGCGCAGCACCCAGGTGCCCAGCGGCACGACCGCGCCGGTCTCCTCGGCCAGATCGATGAACTCGCCCGGGCCCAGCAGCCCGCGGGCCGGGTGGTTCCAGCGGACCAGCGCCTCGACCCCCCGCAGGTCGCCGGTGGCCAGGGCGACCGCTGGCTGGTAGTACACCACCAGTTCGTCGTTGGCCACGGCTCGGCGCAACTCGGCCTCGCGTGCCTTGGTGTCCATCACGTCCGAGTAGTACTCGAAGCGCGCGCGGCCGGCGCGCTTCGCCGCGTACAGGGCGGTGTCGGCCTGCTGCAGCAGGGTCTCGCCGGAGGCGTACGGATCGTCGCGGACCACCACGCCGATGCTCGCCTCGACCATGAGCACGTGTTCGCCGAAGATGACCGGCGTGCGCATCGCCTCCAGCAGGCGGGCGGCGACCGTCCCCGCGGTCTCCGGGGACGGCAGGCCCTGGACGAGGAAGGCGAACTCGTCGCCGCCGAGCCGACCGGCCAGGTCGCCGTCCCGGAGCACGCCGCGCATGGCCTCGGCCGCGGCGATCAGCACGGCGTCGCCCGCGTCGTGGCCGAACGTGTCGTTGATGGGCTTGAACCGGTCGAGGTCGATGAGCATGACCGCGGTGTACCGGCCCGGGCGGATCGGCTGGCCGGCGAGCTGGTGCAGGCGCTCGGTGACCAGGGTCCGGTTGGCCAGACCGGTCAGTCCGTCGGTGATCGCCATCTCCCGGTTGTCACGCAGCGCGTGCATCTGACGCGCCATCACCAGCAGGGTCAGAACGGCCGAACCCAAGATCATTCCGCCGTACGGGTCGAGCGGCAGGTGTGACGACTGCTCGGCGAGCAGGAGGTAGGCGGCGACGCTGGCCGCGTACGGAAGAATGAAGACCGCGTTGCGATCCCCGCATCTCGGCGCGGGGTGCCGCGGCCGGCGATACTGCTGGTCGGCGGCCACCACCAGCAGGAAACAGCCGGCCAGCCACAGCAGGTCCGGCCAGGAGCCGCCGGTGAAACCGCCGTGCAGCTGGATCCAGCTGTACGAGACATCGGCGGTCACGGTCAGCGCGATCGACGCGGCGAGCAGCCGGATCGGGGCCGGCGACTCCCGCTGATGGCCCCGCAGCAGGGCGGTCGACACGGCCAGCACGAGCAGCAGATCGCCGATCGGCAGCAGGGCCGGGAACGCGCGCTCCCATGCGGTCATGCCCGGCAGGTTGAGGATCGGGCCGAGCAGCAGGTACCAGAGGGCGATGAATCCGCCGGCGCCGACGATCAGCGCGTCCAGCGCCAGCTTCTGCCGGTCCCGGCGGCGCCGGTACTGCCCGGGCAGCATCAGCAGCCCGGCGAACATGAACGGGGAGAAGAGCAGGAAGCAGTAGTCGGCGGTCGAGGGATAGCCGGTCGTGTGCAGGACGTGTCCCTGGGCGAACCAGGAGCAGTGCGCGGCCAGCTGCCAGGCGAACGCGACGGTGATCACCCGCCAGGCCCGCCGGGTCCGGGGCTCCTGCCGCTTCGACAGCGCCACCCGGGCGGCCAGCACGGTGAAGACAACCGCCTGCGGTACGTAGGAGGCGTCCGTGATCAGTGTGCTGACCTCGGCGCCGCCCCATCCGCCGAAGAACCAGGCCTGTTGCAGGACGAGCAGAACCGCGCAGGCGAGCACGCTCGCGGCGGCCACCGGGCCGGTCCGGATCCAGGTGAGCATCACCATCCTGTTCGGCAGCGCCGGTGAGTTCGTGAGCCGTTTCGACCTCGGAGGCGAAGATGTCGCAGCAGACCCGATTTCGGGCCGCCGGCCGGATCACGGGATCAGGAGATGCTTGCCGCGGGCCTGCCCCGAGCGGCTGACCGCGAGGGGCTCGCGCCAGTTCTCGAGGGGGTAGGTCGCGGCGATCGGGATGGTGAAGCCGCCCTGGGCCGCCAGTGCGGCGTATTCACCGAGGACGTCGTACCGCAGATTCATGGCGGTGCTGCGTACGCCCAGGTTCTGGAGCGCGGCGAAGTCGGTCACCGTGACGATGTGGGCGGGGTCGGTGACGGCGGTCAGCAGCTCCGGCATGGCGCCGGCCGGCGCGCTGTCGAAGACCAGGTCGACCGGGCCGCCGGCCAGCGTCGTCACCCGCTCGCCGAGGCCTTCGCCGTACGCGACGACCTCGGCTCCCCCATCGCGCAAGGCGTCGGTGTACGTCTTCCCGGCGCTGGCGATGACCCGGGCGCCGAGCCGCACGGCGATCTGGGCCGCCGCGAAGCCGATCGTGGTGCCGGCGCCGCTGACCAGCACCGTCCGGCCGGACACGTCGCCGAGCGCGGCGATGCCCCGGTAGGCGGTCTCGACCGCCATCGGCAGGGCCGCCGCCTCGGTCGCGCAGATCACCCAGCGGGCGAACCTGACCGAGCGGTCGTTCTACCGGTGGTTCACCGACAAGCGGGAGGTCCTGTTCGGCGACGACGACCTGGAGGCCTGCTACCTGCCCGCGATCGAGGCGGCTCCGGAGGGGCTCGGTGCGCTGCCGACGCTGCTGGCGGCCTTCGCGTCCACGCCGGAGGTGCTGCGGCCGCGTGAGTTCCTGATCGAGCGCGCCGCGGTGATCGCGGCCAGCCCGCCGCTGCAGGAGCGTGAGCTGATCAAGATGGTGACCCTCAACCGGAAGCTGGTCGCCGCCCTGGTCGGCCGCGGCCACGACGGCCAGACGGCCTACCTGGCCGCCGACGTGGGCTCGGCGATCCTCCGGCTGGCCACCCACCGCTGGATCCTCGGCGACGACGCCGACTTCGCGGACCTGCTCGCCACCGCCCGGCAGGACCTGGTGGACGTCGCCGTGGCCTGAGCGGGATAAAAACTACTGCTCCGCGTCCGCTGTCGGCAGGGTCACCCGGAACGTGGTGCCCTGGCCGGGCGCGCTCAGCACCTCGACGGTGCCACGGTGGGCCCGGACGATGGCCGCCACGATGGCCAGACCGAGGCCGGTGCCGGTCGCCTCGCGGTCGGTGTGCCGGGTGCGGGCCTCGTCGGCTCGGTAGAACCGCTCGAACACCCGCGCCTTCTTCTCGTCGGTCAGGCCGGGCCCGGTGTCGGCGACCTCCACCACCGCGCGGCTGTCCGGTGCGACGTACAACCGCAGGGTGATCGCCGCCTGCGGCGGGGTGTGCCGGAGCGCGTTGGTCATCAGGTTGCCGATCACCTGCCGGAGCCGGGCGTCGTCACCGTCGGCGATCAGCGACGCCGGGCTGTCGCGGATGTCCAGGGTGATCGACCGGTCCGGGGCCGTCGCCTCGGCCGCCTGCACCGCGTCCAGCGCCAGCACCGGCAGCTCGACCGGGCCCAGGGCCAGCGGCCGTTCCTGGTCCAGCCGGGCCAGCAGCAGCAGGTCCTCGACGAGCAGGCCCATCCGGGCGGCCTCGTCATGGATCCGGCGCACCAGCCGGGTCGCGTCGGCCGGGTCGGTGACCGCGCCCTGGCCGTAGAGCTCGGCGAAGCCGCGGATGGTGGTGAGCGGGGTACGCAACTCGTGCGACGCGTCGGCCACGAACTGCCTCATCTTGGCTTCCGAGGCCGCCGCGCGCCCCTCGGACGCCCGCGCCGCCAGGGCCGCCTCCCGGGCCGCGGCCTCGGACGTCGCGCGGGCGATGAACGCCACCTCGATCTGGGCCAGCATGGCGTTCAGCGCGCGGGACAGCCGGCCCAGCTCGGTGGTGGGCTCCCCGTCGTGCCCCTCGGGGTCGGGCACCCGCCGGCTGAGGTCGCCGGCCCCGATCGCCGCGGCCGTACGCTCGATCTGCAGCAGCGGCACCAGGCTCTGCCGGACCAGCGCGGCGCCGACCACGGCCAGCATGATCAGCACGCCCGCGCCGACCAGCAGGTCGGCCCGGATCAGCCGGGCGATCGGATCGTCGATCCCGGTCATCCGCTGGCCCACGTGCAGCACCGAGCCGTCGCCGAGCCGGATCACCAGCATCCGCCACATGTACTTCCCGTTGGCCGACCGGGTCGTGTACGGCACACCGGCGTGCGCGTCGATCTTGTCGACGCCGGCGAGCAGCACCGGGCGGTCGGCGACGCCGAGATCGCCGCCCACCTTGATCCGGCCGACCCCGGAGGTCGTGGTGACCCCGGCGAGGTAGTCCGGGGTGACAACCACCTGGTAGTGGGTGGTGAGCGCCTGATGATTCGCGGCCGCGGTCTCGATCGAGGCACCCGCGAAGGCGGCGAGCTGGGCGTCCATCCGCGAGATCAGATAACGGTGCAGCGCGTACGTGCTCGCCATGCTGATCAGCGTGAGTGCCGCGACCACCAGAACCAGCACGGAGGCGACGAGCTTGGCGCTCAGCGACACCCGGCGGAGGGTGGGCCTCGGGAGGATCGGGTGGCGAACCCACTCGGTCAGCGACACCGCGGGCTCAGCCGGCGGGTGGACAGGGCACGACCATGGACGAGATTCTCAACCACCACGCTGCGTACGCACTGCGCCGCGGCTGAGAGATCCCTGTCAATGAGTCTGGGCCGCCGGGGAACATCGTCAGCCGGTGGCGCACGGGTCGGTGCCGGGGGTGCCGGGACGCGCTGCTCGCCGCTGGTCGAGCAGGCGTTCCAGGACGGCCGGCTTCGACGACATCAGGCCGTCGGCGCAGGCGTCGATCAGGGCGCCGTACGTCGCCTCGTCCTCGGTGCCCGATCCGCTGAACCAGACGTGCACGGCGTACCCGTCGCTGTGTGCCCTCGAGATGAAACTCGGCGACGCGACCTTGAAACCCTGGAAGCCGACCGGGATCTGCAGCGCGACCGTCCCGTCGATCGGGCGGATGCGGAGGGTCAGATAGCGCAGCACCTCGTTGAAGCCCGGCGCCAGCCCGACGGCCGGCGCCCTCTTGTGGAACTCGGCGATCGCCTCGTCCTCGAACGAGGCCACGATGATGTCCTGGGTGCGGTTCAGGCGCTGGAGGAGTTCGGCGAGCAACCGCGCGTTGCGGACGAACGATCCGCTGTCATCGTCCGACGTGCCCTTGATCTCGACGGTGAACGGGGTCCGCGGGAAGCGGGTCAGCACCTCTTCGAGGGACGGCACCGTGAAGTCGCCGGCCGAGTACCCGGGCGGCGGCGGCCGCTCCCCGGTCCGGACCCCCCGCAGGTCGGAGTGGAACGCCGCGTCCAGCTGCCGCACCTCACGGAACGTCTTGCCCCGGATCGGCCCGCTGCCGTCGGTGGTCCGGTCGACCGTCGCGTCGTGCATGACCACCAGCACGTCGTCGGCGGTCGAGTGCACGTCCATCTCGAGCATGTCGGCGCCGACGTCGACCGCGCGCCGGAACGCGTACATGGTGCTGGACGGCGCCTCGTCCTCACCGCCCTGGTGCGCGATGGAGAGGAAGCGTCTGGCCATCCACGGGCCGGGGGCCGAGCCGCCGGGCCGGGCCAGGTTCACCACGAACCCGGCCGCCAGCACCACGACCACCGCGCCGGCGATGAGCCACTTCCGTCGAGCCTTCATCGCCGCCAAGCCTAACCGCCGATGATCACGGCACGAGGACGCGGATCCGGAATCGCGCATTCAAACCTGCGCCGGCGAAAATAACATTCACCATCTGCTATCCGCGCCGGCCATTTGATCAACGGCTTCCCATATGGTGAGGAAGCCGATTCAAGGGGGCCCACATGGCCGGCGTCGCCACCACCTCAGCCGCGGGACGCAACGATCAGGCCGGCCGCGAGCCGATGATCGGGCGCGGCATGATCGTCCTGTTCATCGCGCTGATCGGCTGCTTCACCGCCTGGGGCGTGGCGGCCGATCTGACCACGCCGATGGTGGCCGGATTCAAACGCATTTTCGACATGACCACATTCCAGGCGTCGCTGGTGCAGCTGGCCTATTTCGGCGCCTATTTCCTGCTCGCGCTGCCCGCCGCGTTCATCAATCAGCGGTTCGGCTACAAGGTGGGCATTCTGACCGGGCTCGGCCTCGCCGCGGTCGGCGCGTTCGCGTTCTATCCGGCCAGCCGGATCATGACCTACGAAGCCTTTCTGGTGGCGTTGTTCGCGATCGCGGCGGGCTGCTCGATCCTGGAGACCTCCGCCAATCCCTACGTGCTGTCGCTCGGGCCGGAGAAGACCGCCACCCGGCGGCTGAACTTCGCCCAGGCGTTCAACCCGGTGGGCACGAACATCGGTGTGCTGCTGGCGTCCACCCTGATCCTTCCCAAGCTCGCCGACCCGGTGGACATCGGATCACTGTCGCCGGCCGAGCTGCACACGATCCGTGCCGGTGAGCTCGGCGCCGTGATGGGCCCGTACCTCGGCCTCGGTTTTGTCCTGCTCCTCATCGCCGTGGCGATCGCCAGTCAGAAGGCGCCACCGATCGTCGAGGAGTTCCCCGACGCGGGTCCGGCCGACGGCGGCACCGGCAGCCTGTTCCAGGTGCTGTGGCGCAGCAAGCGGTACCGCTACGGCGTCGTCGCGCAGTTCTTCAACGTCGCGGCCCAGGTCTGCACCTGGACGTACCTGATCCAGTACGTGCAGCAGGCGCTCGGCGGCAGCCTCCAGAAGGGCGGCGCCTACCTGCAGGTCAGCCTGGTCGTCTTCCTGATCTCGCGGTTCGTGATGACCTGGCTCATCGGCCGCATCCGGCCGACCAAGATCCTGACCGCCCTGGCCTTCCTGGCCGTCCTGCTCTGCGCCTTCGCCATGGTCAGCCCCAACCTGGCCGGGGTGTGCGCCCTGGTGGCGGTGTCGTTCTGCCTGTCGCTGATGTTCCCCACGATCTACGGCGTCGCGCTCGAGGGGCTCGGCCCCGCCACCAAGTTCGGCGCCGCCGGGCTGGTGATGGCCATCGTCGGAGGGGCGATCATGCCGCTGGTGCAGGGTAAACTCGTCGATTCGACGAGCGCCGCGATCTCGTTCGTCGTACCCGCCGTCTGCTTCGCCCTCGTCGGTCTCTACGCCCTCTACGACCTGACGGCCCGGCCCGCGGTGAGCAAGGCATGAGAGCCCGATACCGTACGGCCGCAGCCGTCGCCCTGACCATGACGCTCGCGGTCAGCGCCTGCGGCGGTGGCGAGCCGACCAGCGCCACGAAGGACACCAACCGGCTCGAGGTGATGTCCTGGTGGACCTCCGGGTCGGAGGCCGCCGCCCTCAACACCCTGCTCGCCGCGTTCCAGCAGGCCCACCCCGGCGTGCAGCCGGTCAACGCGGCGGTCGCCGGCGGCGCCGGCTCGCAGGCCATCGTGGAGCTGGCGAAACGGCTGCGCTCGGGCAACCCGCCCGACGTCTGGCAGACCTTCGCCGGCAAGTCGGTCCAGGGGTACGCCGAGCGCGGAACCGTCCGGGACGTCACCTCGGTGCTGCCCGACCCGGTGAGCGCGGCGATGCAGCCGACCATCCGGCAGTCGCTGAACCGGGGCGGCAAGCCCTACGGCGTGCCGACCGGCGCGCACCGCAGCAACGTGCTCTGGTTCAACACCGACCTGCTCGAGAAGGCCGGCGTGGCCCCACCGGCCGGCGACTACCCGCTCGCCACGTTCCTGACCGATCTCCGGAAGGTCAAGGACTCCGGAGCCACCGCCCTGTGCCTGGGCGGCAAGGACCCCTTCACCACCGTCGAGCTGTTCGAGAACACCCTGCTCAGCACCATTGGGACGGCCGGCTGGAACGACCTGGTCAACGACCGGCTGGACTGGCGCGGCGCGAAGGTGCGAACCGCGCTGCGGTCCTTCGGCGACATGCTCACGTACGCCGACCCGGAGGCGAGCGGGCTCTCCTGGGATGCCGCGGCGACCAAGCTGGCCGCCGGCGGCTGTGCCTTCGCCTCGGTCAACGACTCGGCCTACGGCGAGCTGATCGGGGCCGGGGCGCGGGAGGGCACAGACTTCGGCGCCACGGCCTTCCCCGGCACCGGCGGCAGCTTCCTCGCCGTGGTCGACGTGTTCGTCGCCGCCACCAAGGCCGACAACGCGAAGAACGCGCTGGAGTTCCTCGGCGGCATCAGCACACCGGCGACGCAGCTCGCCTTCAGCCGGGCGAAGGGCTCGGTGCCGGTGCTGCGCGACGTCGACGTCTCCTCGTTGCCCGCCTACCAGCAGCAGTCGTCGAAGGCCCTGTGGACCTCGCCGGTGCTGCTGTCCGTGGCGCACGGCGAGGCGATGAGCCCCACCTTCCAGGCGGGCTTCTACGACGCCGTCTCGACCTACGTACGCACCAGAAGCCCGGACGCCTTCGCCGACGACCTGCGCGACGCCGTCGCCAACGACACCATCCCGCAGCGCTGACTCACGGAAGAAGCCGCGGCTTCAGCGCCGGCTCCGGATTCCTTTGACCAGGTACCACAGGCCGACGATGATACCCACCACGCCGAAGACCGCTACGGCTTCCGCGTTCCGGCCGATCCGGTTCGTGGGGTTGCCGAACAGCGCGTAGCCCGCCAGAAGGGCGCAGAGCAGGATCGCCACGAGGACGCCGATGAGGTTGCCGACGGTGTATCGGCCACTTGTCCCGGCCACGATGCGTGCCTCCCGTTTCGAGTCGGAACCGGATAGGAATGGTGCCGTCTGTCCGGATCGGAGTGTTGCCGTCCGGCGACGTTCTGAAACCTCGGGGCGCCGGGCCGGCCTTCCGGCCGCGCGCCCCCCGCCGCACCCGCCCGCGCGCGACACGCCGCAAACCGAGCACGCGCCCCCGACC